>JBHEMQ010000086.1:13339-13611 GCA_046262475.1 Candidatus Velthaea sp. | reverse complement strand
GTCTCGTTTTCTCCTTGGTCCGCCGGGGGGTGGAGAGGCGGCGGTCGCAATCGCCACCCCGTATTCCCATGCGGGGGGCCCTTTCCTGTCCTTGCTCCATGCGGTTCCGCGCGTGAGGGGCGCGTATGAACAGTGCGCTGCGTCGCTGGGTCGAGCGTGCGGAATTCGATGAACTTCGCGGCGAACGGCTAGCAGGCGCTGCCTTTTCCGGCCTTTACGTGGCCGGCAGCCTGGACGGTTTGCGCGCGCCGACCGTCGCCGTCGTCGGCACG
>JBHEMQ010000086.1:0-13329 GCA_046262475.1 Candidatus Velthaea sp. | reverse complement strand
CGCGGGCACCCAGCGACGGGGCCCGCCGCCTGGCGCGGCGGCTCGCCGGTGAACTCGGCGCCGCTGGCGTTTGCGTCGTATCGGGGCTCGCGCTCGGCATCGACGGCGCGGCCCATGAGGGCGCGCTCAGCGCCGGCGCGCCGACGGTGGGCGTCCTCGGCGGCGGCCACGACCACTTCTTTCCGCCGAGGAACCGCGAACTGGCCGCACGGATGATCGCGGCCGGCGGCGCGGTTCTCTCGCCCTACGCGCCGCGCGAGCCTGCGCGGCCCGGGCAGTTTCTCGCGCGCAACGGCATTGTCGCGGCCCTCGCCGACGCCGTGGTGGTGGTAGAAGCCGCCGCGCGCAGCGGCGCGCTCAATACGGCGTCATGGGCGGCGGACCGCTCGATCCCCGTGCTCGCGTTTCCGGGCGACGTCGACCGCCCGAAGGTCGCAGGCTGTCTCGCGCTCATCCGGGACGGCGCCGTGCTCGTGCGCGATGCCGCCGACGTGCTTGCCGCGCTTCCGACGTATGCGCTACAGCCGGCGCCCGAACGCCGCGCGCCGGCCGCAGGCCGCGACGACGATGCGGCGGCGGTCGCAGCCGTGCTCCGAGCCCTCGCGGACGGCGAGCGCGATGCGGAAACCCTCGCGGCGACACTCGCGATTCCGCCCGGCCAGTTGTTACCGCCGCTGGTAGAACTCGAGATCGCCGGACGCGTCGAACGGCGCAGCAGCGGCTTCGCGCTCGCCGAATAGCGCCGCGTGCACCTGCGCATCATTGCCGTCGGCCGCTTGCGCGAGCCGTACCTCGCCGCGGCGGCCGAGGATTTCCGCCGGCGCCTCGCGCCGTACCACCGCCTCGAAGCAATCGAGGTGCGCGCCGCCGACGGCGAGCGGCCCGACGCGGCGATGGCCGCGGAGAGCACGGCGATTCTGCGCGCGCTCGCGCCGAGCGACCACGTGTGGCTGCTGGAGCGGACCGGAATGCAGTTCGCGAGCACCGAGGTCGCGGGGCGGCTGCAGCAATTGGCGACGGACGGCATTTCGCGCATCACGTTCGTGATCGCCGGCACGTACGGCGCCGCGCCCGCGCTGCTCGCGCGCGCCGACGTGCGCTGGTCGCTCTCGAAGTTGACCTTCCTGCACGAATGGGCCCGCGTCATCGTGCTGGAGCAGTTGTACCGCGCGACGAAGATCGCGAAGGATGAGCCCTACCACCACTAACCTGCTGACGCTCGAGGAGCTCGCGGAGCGTTTCGCCGCCGCCGCGCGCGACTTGTATGGGGGCAGCGAGCCCGCGGTGAATTTCGAGGCGCCGCGGCGCGCGGAGTTCGGCGACATCGCGACCAATGTCGCGTTCGGCCTGGCCAAAGCGGCGCGGCAAGCACCGCCGGCGATCGCAAGCGCCATCACGGAACGCGCGCTCGCGGACGATCGCGTGCGCGCCACGGTGCTCGACGCGACGCCGACGGCCGGCTTCATCAACCTGCGCTTGGCGCCCGCGTTCTGGCAGCGGACGGTCGGCGATATTTTGCGCCGCGGCGACGAGTACGGGCGCGGCGAGCGGCGGGGCGAACGGATTTCGCTCGAGTTCGGCAGCGCGAATCCGACCGGACCGCTCGTGGTGGTGCAAGGCCGGACGCTTTCCGTCGGCGACACGCTCGCGAAGGCCATGCGCTTCGCGGGCTACGACGTGCTCACGGAATGGATCATCAACGACGCGGGGTCGCAGATCGAAACGCTCGGGCGCTCTCTGTATGCGCGGTACCGGCAGCTGTGGGAACCGGGCTTTGCGTCCCCCGAGGACGGCTATCCCGGCGACTACCTATGGCCGATCGCTCGCGCTGTGCGCGACGCGGACGGCGAGCGCTGGCGTAGCGCGAGCGAAGCGGAGTGGCTGCCGTATTTTTCTCGATACGGGCGCGACCGGATCGTCGCAGAGCAGCAACAGGCCGCTGCGGGTTTCGGCGTTACGTTCGATCGCTGGCAGAGCGAACGCGAGCTGCATGACGAGGGCGCCATCGAAGCGGGCATCGACCGCCTGCGCAAGCTCGGCGTCCTGTACGAGAACAATGGCGCAACCTGGTTGCGCACGACGGCGGCCGGCGACGACGAAGATCGCGTCGTTATTCGCAGCGACGGACGGCCGACGTATTTTGCAAACGACGTTGCCTACCACTACGCGAAGCTCGAGCGTGCGGATCACGTCATCGACATCCTGGGCCCCGACCATCACGGTTACATCGCGCGGCTAAACGCGCTGGCGGAGGCGTACGAGCGGCCGGGCGCGATCGAAGTGATTCTCGCCCAGCAGATCACGCTCAAACGCGGCAGCGAGATCGTCTCCATGTCTAAGCGTGCCGGCAACATCGTGACGCTCGAGGAAATCATCGAGGAAGTCGGCGTGGATGCGGCGCGCTTCTTCTTCGTGATGCTGTCGACGGAACAGCCGCTCACGTTCGATCTCGCGCTCGCGAAGGAACAGTCGAACGACAACCCGGTCTTTTCCGTTCAATACGGCCACGCCCGCATCGCTTCGCTCATTCGGAAGGCCGGCGAACGCGACGGCGCGCTCGTGCGCGAAGCGCAAGCCGGCGCGAGCCTGGACCGGTTGATCGAACCGGCGGAACTGACGCTGATGCGCCGGCTCGCCGAATTCCCTGCCGTGGTCGACGGCGTCGCACGCGCGCGTGCCCCGCACCGCCTCACCAAGTACGCGCGCGAAATCGCCGCCGAGTTCCACGCCTTTTACGACAATTCGCCCGTTCTGCCGGTCCTCGAAACGGATCGTCCGTTGGCCGCCGCCCGCCTCGCTCTCGCCGTCGCCGCGCAAACAGTGCTCGCGCACGCGCTTAACCTGTGCGGCGTCTCTGCGCCCGACGAAATGCGCCGCGCCGGCGATTAAAGCGGTTTCGTCAGCATGCGGCGTTCGGTAACGAAACCGGCGCCCGTGTACAGTGCGCGCGCGGCGGCGTTGTCTTCGGTGACCATCAGCGACAGGTAGGGCAAGCCTTGCGCACGTGCGATGTCTTCCGCCGCCGAGAGCAGCGCGCTGCCGGCGCCGGCGCGCCGTGCTTCCGGCTCGACGGCCATATATGCAATGAAGCCTTGTTCCATACCGGTGACTTCATCCGGCAAATCGTGCAGCAGCAATGCGAAGCCGAGCGACCGACCGCGGTCGTGCGCGATCAGGAGGTGATATTCGCACCCGAACACGTAGTCGATGAGCCGGTCGAACGCGTGCTCCACGAGCGCGAGCGGCGCGGGCCGCACCTCCGACATGCTCGTCGACGCGACGCGCCGCCCGAGATCGAGCACGAAGGCACGGTCGCGCTCGTCGCCGCGGCGGATTTCCAGCGCGCGCGTCATGCCACCGCGTTGTTCGACCATGCCGCGACGAGCGCTTCGAGCGCTGCGATCAGCGCCTCGTTTTCCTCTTGCGTGCCGATCGTGATGCGCAGGAACTGCGGCAAGCCGAGACCGTCCCCGGAACGCACGACGATGCCGCGCTGCAGCAGCGCGTCGTACGCCTCGGTCGCGGTGACCGGCACGCGCAGCGCGAAAAAGTTTGCGGCGGTAGGGTAGAAAAATAGGCCGAGCCGCGTGAACTCCGCAGCCAAGTATCGCTTGCCGAGTTCGTTCGCCTGCAGCGTCCGCGCGACGAAGGCGTCGTCGTCGAGTGCCGCGAGCGCAGCTACGGCGGCCGGCCGCGACACGTTGAAGGGCAGGCGGACGCGCTGCATGTACGCGATCAATCCCGGATCGGCGACGCCGTATCCGAAGCGCAGCGACGCCAGGCCGTACAGCTTCGACATCGTACGCGTCACCATCGTCGCCGGCCGCCGCCGCACGTACTGCATGCCGTCGAGCGCCGGCTCAGGCATATACTCGCGATATGCTTGATCGATGACCAGCAGCACGCCGGGCGGCAGCGCGAGGGCGAACCGCTCGAACGCTGCGGGACCGACGGACGTGCCGGTCGGATTGTTCGGATCGCAGACGACCACAACTTTGGTCTTGGGCGTGATCGCGAGCAGCATCGCATCGAGGTCGTGCACACCGTCGCGCAGCGGCACCCGCACCGGTATGCCGTCGAACAGCAGCGTGTCCTTCGGAAAAAGCGAGAACGTGGGGTCCGCGATCACGACCTCGTCGCCCGCGGAGAGCACCGTCGCGAAGAGCGTCATGAACACGTCGTTGCTGCCGTGGCCCACCACGACGTGATCTTTGGCGAACCCATGGCGCTCGCCGACGCGACCGCGCAGCGTCCCGTGGTCGTCGTCCACGTAGACATTGGCGTCCGTGACACCCGCCAGCGCCGCGAGTGCGCGCGGCGAAGAGCCCAGCGGATTTTCGTTCGACGAAAGTTTGACGACGGACTCGAGCCCGAATCGCGCCTTCGCCTGCTGCACGGTCGTGCCGGCCGCGTACGGCTTGATGGTCAAAACGGCCGGTCGAACGAGCTTCGCGTAGTCCATGCGTCCTGCGGCGGTTCGCGCCCCGCGTCGCCCGCTCCGCGTGAGGGGCGCTAGGAACGAATGAAGCGGGAGCCGGGCTCGCTGAGCGGCACTGCCGCGGCGCACTGCGGACAGCTGTCAGGCGTATACGATTCAATGGGCAGATCGAGCAGCGCCTCAGCCGGCACGCCGAAATCGGTGTCCGCGCGGCGCACGATGATGCCGACGGCCACGACCGGCGCGCCCTGCGCGCGCACCACGTCGATGACTTCGCGCACGGAGAGGCCCGTCGTCACGACATCCTCGACCACCAGCACGCGATCCGCCGGGATCAACGCGAACCCCCGCCGCAGCACGGGCGCGCCGTGCTCTTTTTCAACGAACAGGCCGAGCGTTTCGAGCTGGCGCGCGCATTCGTAGCCGAGGATGATGCCGCCGACGGCGGCGCTGACCACGACGGTGGGCGCGAACGCGCGCACCCGCGCGACGAGCGCGCGCGCGACATCCTCGACCATCCGCGGATCTTCCAGCACACGAAACTTCTGCACGAAGCGGTTCGAGTGCCGCCCCGACGAGAGCTTGAAGTGCCCGTCGAGAATCGCACCGCGGCGCTGAAGTTCCGCGAGCAGGGAACCTGCGGTGACGACGTCGCGGTTCACGCCGGTGCGGCCAGTTCGTCCAAGATGGCGCGCGCGGCGCCCACCGGGTCGGCGTCGGCGATGATGGGGCGTCCCACGACGATGTAATCGGCGCCCGCCGCACGCGCTTCGCGCGGTGTCGCAACGCGCTGCTGATCGCCGTGCGCTGCTCCCGCCGGTCGAATCCCGGGCGTCAGCGCAAGGAAGGCATGACCGAAAAAACCTTTGAGATCCGACACTTCGCTGACGCTGCAGACGACGCCGGCGCAGCGCGCGTCGCGCGCGAGGGCCGCTAGGCGAATCGCGTTCTCTCCAATACCGCCTTGCAAACCGAGCTCGTTGAGCTCCTCCGGCGCGATGCTGGTCAGGACGGTCACCGCAAGCAGTTGCGGCACCTCGATGCCGAGTTCGGCCGCGCGTTCCTCGGCCGACTCGACCGCCGCGGCAAGCATCGCGGCACCGCCGAGCGCATGCACCGTCATCAGCGTAACGCCGGGGCGCACCAGCCCGCGCACGCCGGCATGCACGGTCCGTGGAATATCGTGCAGCTTCAGATCGACCATGCACTGGGCACCGTGCCGTTCGAGCACATCCCAGACCGCGGCACCAATCCCGTAAACGGCCTCATATCCGATTTTGAAAATGACGCCGAGCGGCGTCAATTCCGCCACAAGCGCCTCGACCCGCGCGAGCGCCGGCACATCGAGCGCGACGACGAGCCGCGTCATGCGCGAGCGAACCCCGCAAAAACCCGCACCGCAAATCCCACGCCGGCACCTTACACGAACCCCATCGCAAGCCTAGCGCCGAGCGCACGACGCACACGCTTGCTTCGAGCCTTCCAACACGACGACTATCAATCTCAGGTAAATGCTAGGAAGTTGAAGGACTCATGGGTTGAGTTCCGCACAAATGAGCCGATAATGAGAGTGAACCGTTCGCGTTGCGAATACGTTGAATGGTTACCACGGCAAATGACGCCGGAAAGGAGACACCCAGATGGCCGGAGTCATGGTCTTTAAAACGTTAGCCGACGCACTGAGAGCGGGCTACCACGTGTACGACCGCACGGAACACGGATATCTGGTTCGGACCCGTACCGCCGCCGGCTGGGCGATGGCAATCGTCAGCTGTCGATAACGATCGACCCGCAACCTCGGTAAAACCGAATACGGACCGCTCAGGCGGTCCGTATTCTTTTCCTGCAGCCGAGCGAGCTATAGGCGTTCCGGCGGTTGGACCGGGCGCTTCAATTCCTCGAAGCCGTTGTGCACGCGCGGTTCCGCGCTGTAGCCCGGCGGTTGCGGTTCGCTGCCCGTGAAGGGAGGCGGCGCGTACGTTTGCCGCGGCGGCGGCATCGGCGCACCGAGCCGCGCTCCGGAGAGCAGCGCGATGATAATTTGCGCGATGCCGACGAACATCGGAATGAGTCCGCCGAGCAGCCACGGTCCCGGCGTTATCGTCGGCGAGTTGAAAGCGCCGCCGTTCGGCGTGTAGCCGATGAACGACAGTCCGATCAAAATCGCAAGGCCGATGAGAGCCACGGTGATCCCCTTGCGCAGGCTACAATCCGGGGAATCTTGATCGGAGGGCGGCGCCGTCCACGCGCTCGGCGGCGGCATCGGCGGCGGCTGCATGCCGGCGTTATGAGCGAACCAATCGCGGTTGCGCTTGTCGCCGAAGAAACCCGGCGGCGGCGCCATCCCGCGCCGGATCATTTCGATCCGCTCGCGGTGCGAGAGCACGCGCAGGATGATGAAGGCGGCCACCGGCAATCCGAAGATGCACGTGATGGCGAGCGCGCCGACGGCATTGTCGTCCATGTCCTTTAGACTCCCTCGATACTGATGGAAATTGGTCCGTTGCCGGTCGCGACGTCCAGCCGGCCCGCACCGTTCCCGAAGCGCACCGTGCGCGAACGGCCGGTGCCGCTTTCGTCATCGCTGGACGAACCAGCGGGGTGCGATGCGAAGTGCACTTTCCCGCGTCGGGACTGCGCCGAGACCGTAAGATTGCTGTTGCGCGCGAGCACCATCTCGATTCTTCCGTTGCGGGTCTCGATGTTGCCTCCGCCGATCGTCGAGGCCGCGGCTTCGATCCGCCCGTTGCGCGTCGCGACGTTCACGTTTGCACTGCGTACGCGGTCTAGTTCGATGCGTCCGTTGCGGGTGGTGAGCTGCAGGTTCGGCGCGGTGACGTCGTGGAGCTCGATGCGTCCGTTTGAGGTGCTCGCGGTGACGTCGCCGCGCTGATCCGCGATGGTCAGCGCGCCGTTGCGGCTGTGCAGCGATACGCGTTCGCGCAACCCGCTGACATGCGTCGTCGCGGCTGCCGCAACTTCAACGCGTGCCCCGGAGGGAGCCGTGACTGAGAGAAGGCGGCGGAAAGAGCCGAACATGAAGATGTGGTGCGCGTGCGGCTGCCGCTCGATGCGCACCGCATCGCCGGTTCGTTCAATCCTGAGGTTCGAGCTTTCATCCACGTAGCCGGTGCGGAACGTTTGCTCGGCGACGTGCACCGACGTTGAACCGGCTTGCGCCGTCACGGTAACCTCCGCGGTCGCGTCGTCGATGTAGACGTGCGGCGAAGGTCCCGTCTCGAAGCTCCGGTCGAGGTGCTGTGCGGGCTCCGCCGCCATGGCGCGCGAGCCGATGCCGAACGGGCGCATGCCCCGCCAGTGCCCGCCGGCCGTCCCAGGACCGCCCCGGCCGAGCGCATTGAACATCGCACCGACCAGCGCAAATTCAACGACGAGCAGCGCCGCGACGATCGTGAGCCGGCGATTCGGCGTCATGTTTAGATCTTCGGGCCCCAGCCCGGGAACGTCGTCATCTGACGCGGCCCGAGTGCGGGGACACGGCGGTCGATGAACGTAAGCGATTGGGGCTGTGGCTTCACCATTGTCGTGCGTCCTCGGCGAGTGAACTGTCCCATGTACGGGGTGCGGCCCGCGATGTTTCGAGCGTTACCGCGAAACATAAAGGCCGCGCACGCGTACATGCGGGCATCGTGGCAGTCGCGCCGTTGGTCGAACCGCGAGTGGAGCGGGTAGCCGTGGAAGCGCAGCCTGCCGGCGACGACGTGCTCGTCGCGGCGGCCGTTGCCGGCAACGCCGAGGCCTTCGGAACGCTGGTCGAGCGCTACGAGCGAGCCGTTTTTCATCTGACGCTGCGCACGCTGCGGGACGCCGAAGAAGCCAAGGACGCAACGCAGGAAGCGTTTTTCAAAGCATACCGCGCGTTGCACACGTTCCGGCCGGGTGCGAAGTTCTCAACGTGGATCTTCACGATCGCGTACCACGCCTGCTGCGACCGGTTGGCGCGCCGCAAACGCTACAGTCCGGACGAGCTGCACGAGACGGCCGACCCGGCGGCGGGGCCGGAGACGCAAGCCGAACGTAACGACGAAGCACGCCGGCTCCACAGCGCGGTCGACGCCCTGCCGGAAAAGTACCGCACGGTCGTCACGCTCTTTCATTTGCAGGGAAAACAATACGAGGAGATCGCCGCCGTGCTCGATCTGCCCATGGGCACCGTGAAGACGCATCTCTTCCGCGCCAAAGAGCTGTTGCGCAAAGCACTCGAAGAAACGACCCTAGAAAAGAGGACGCCATGACCGACGACGAGCTGGAGCGAGCCCTTCTCGCCCTTCCGCTGGAAGAGCCGCCCGCCGGTCTGCACGGGCGCATTCTCGCCGCGACGATCTATCGGCCGCGCCTAACCTTTCGGACGTGGGAGATCTGGGCGATCGGTACGGCGCTTGCACTCATGGTTTGGCTGACGGTGCTCGTCCTCACGGGCGTCCCGGATGCCGCGACCCGCATCACGCACGGTGTGGGATACGCCGTGAACCATCTCAGCACGGCCTTTAGCAGCGCGGCCATGCTGTGGGCGGTGCTAGGTATCTCCTCGGCGATCTGGCTCTCGCAGCTCTCGCTTCCCGGCCCGCGCCGCCCGACGAGCGATCATTAGAATACGGAGTAACGGGCGCCGGCGGACAGCCGGCCGAACGTAGTCTAGGCGATGAATGGTGAACGGAAGTACCGGATTCTCGTCGTCGAGGACGACGCGCAGATTCTGCGCGTTCTCGATCTCGAGCTGAAGCACGAAGGCTACGAAGTGGAGACAGCGCGCGACGGCCTGAGCGGCCTCGAGCGCGCGCTCAAAGAGCCCGACCTCGTTATTCTGGACCTGATGCTCCCCAAGCTCGACGGCATGGAAGTCGCGGCGCGCCTGCGGGCCAAGAGCAAGGTCCCCATCATCATGCTCACCGCGAAGGACCGCATTCCCGACCGCGTCGCCGGCCTCGACGCGGGCGCCGATGACTACCTGACGAAGCCGTTTTCGATCGACGAGCTGCTGGCGCGCGTGCGTGCGCGCCTGCGCGACCGCAGCCCGGCCGAAAACCTACTCTCCGCGAAAGACTTGGTGATGGACCGGGACCGTCACGAAGTCACGCGCGCGGGTCGCGCGGTCTCGTTGACGGCGAAGGAATACGCGCTGCTCGAGTACCTTCTGCTGCATCGCAACAAGGTCCATACGCGTGACGAACTCTTCAACGGCGTGTGGGGCAGCGATTTTCTCGGCGACTCCAATTTGATCGACGTCTACATCCGGTATCTGCGCGGCAAAATCGACGACGGATTCGACGACAAGCTGATTCAGACGGTGCGCGGCGTCGGGTACGCGCTCAAAGAGTAACCGCCATCGACTCGCTGCGAACCCGGATCGCGCTCTGGTATGCGGCGCTGATCGTCGTCGTAATCATGCTCGCCGCGATCTCGCTCAACTTCGCGTTTCGGCAGATTTTGCTCGATGCGGCCAGACTTCGCGCGCAGGCGACGAGTGACGAGATCGTCCAAACCATCGACGCGTCCGGAACGCTGAGCTTATTCGAACCCACCCCGGTGCTCGCGGTGCTGAGCAATCGCGGATATTTGGAACACTGGGCCGGCCCGCAAACGTACGTGCAGATCGACAACGCGCACGGCGCGCCCCTTGCGAAGAGCACGAATATGGGCTCGCTCTACATAGCGCCGCATCTCGATTTTCGGAGCAGCGACCGCTCCTTCGAGATCCAGCCGACGGGCGACGGCGGCGACATGCTGGTGATGGACCGGCTGCTGTTTGATAACCAGCGGCCCGTCGCAATCGCGCATGTCGGCGAGCGGCTCGACGACGTACACGCGCTGCTGCGGCGCGCCCGCACGATTCTCATGGTCGTCACCATTTTCGGCACGGTGCTGGTCGTGCTCGCATCGTACGGCATCGCGGCAACGGCGATCAATCCCATCAAGCGGCTGACGCATGCGATGGCCGAGATAGGCTCCGATCGCCTCGACCGGCGCATCGAAACACGCAGCAAGGACGAAGTGGGGCAGCTGGCGGCCGCCTTCAATGCGATGCTGACAAGGCTGCAGGAGGCCTTCGCGCGCGAACGCCAGTTCATTTCCGACGCGTCGCACGAATTGAAAACGCCGCTCACGGTGATCAACGCGAACGCGCAGCTGCTCAAGCGCTGGGGCAACGCGGAGCCGCAGGTTCGCGACGAATCCATCGACGCGATCATCGGCGAATCGGCCGAACTTGCCGGATTGGTCACGGGCATGCTCACGCTGGCGAAGGCGGACTCCGGCGATCAAATCCCCAAGGCACCGCTCGCCGTCAACGATATCGTGAGCGATGTCGCGAACCATTCACGCGAACGCGCCGAGCGCAAAGGCCTGGTTCTCGAGGCGCAGGTCCCCGACGACCCGATCGTCGTCGTCGGTGAAACGTCACTGCTGCGCCAGCTTGTCTCGAACCTGATCGATAACGCGATCAAATTTACGGAACGCGGGCGCGTCGACGTGACGGTGGAGCGCAGGGGCGCGCACGCGATCATCGACGTTGCCGACACGGGCGCTGGAATTTCCGCGGAAACCGCTGAACGGCTCTTCGACCGTTTCTTCCGCGGCGATGCGTCGCACTCGCGCGTAACCGAAGGAACGGGGCTCGGTCTCGCCATCGTGCGCAGTATTGCGCGCGTTCACGGCGGTACCGTGACGGCGCGTCCGCGTCCGGCCGGCGGCTCCCTCTTTTCGGTAACGCTGCCGGCAGTCGAAGCGGCTGTCATCGAATCCCAATGAACCGCGAATGAGCCGGGACTATCATGGACGCGTGCACACGGCCCGCGAAAGCGCCCTGCGAATCATCGCCGCGAGCGCCGTCTTCATGGTGGCCATTTTCGGCGCGCCGCCTATGGCGCGCGCGTCGTCCTCTTCGTACGATGTCGGCGACCAAGCGATCGTCCATCTGCGCGCACGCAACGCGGTCGTCGTCGTAAAAACGTGGGACCGCAGCGTGGTGCAGCTCGAGTGGCGCGACGGCGACCCGTTCGTCGCCTTCAAGGGCACGCAGGCGGTGGTGTCCCCGGTGGTCCCCATCCCGCCGGCGCAAGTGAAGGAAATCAGCGCGGCCGGCGTTCAGGAGGTCACGCTCGAGCCGGAGGAGTTCCCCGTCACGGGAATCGCGCTCGGCGTCCACGACGCCATCCGCATCGACGAGGTCGCGCCGCCCGCCGACTTGGAGCGGCCGGTCGGCGAACTCGCGCGCCTCACGCTCACCATTCCGGCGTCCACCCGCATCCTGGATTTACGTATGCTCGGCCGCGGCTCGCTCACGGTCAACGATTATCACGGGACCACGTTCGTGGCGGCGGGAGCGGCACACGTCAACTTCGCCCGAGTCGGCGGCGACGCGTTCGTGCAGCCGATGAACGGACACTTCTATGCTGTCGATTCGAATTTCACGCGTCTTCGCGCGCGCAGCAACCGCGGCGATCTCGTTTTCGAGCGCTGCCGCATCAAGCAGATCGAGGCGACGTCGCTCACTGGTAACATCGTGTACGACAACGGCAGCTTCGAGGCGGGTCTCGCGCGATTCGAATCGGACCGCGGGAACGTCGCGCTCGGCATCAACGGCGGCGCCCAGGTCGGCGCGCACACGCAAGACGGGCACATCTTTCAAATGGTCGGCGCTCGCGCGGTAACGCCGGGCAATTCGGGCGACGTGAATGCCGTCGTGGGCGGCGGCGGTCCCGTTGTCAGCGCCTTGACGAATACCGGCAATGTGTACGCCTACGACGGATCGATTGCCGACCGCCGTTCGCTCGAGGCGCCATGGCGCCAAGTCGCCGGAACGCTGCTGGGCAAACGGCGCGCCGTACAGCCGCACGGCACGAAGGTTCAAATCCTGCGCGACGTTCCGCGCGCGCCCGCCGACCGGCACCCGCCGCGCGTCCGGTAACCGCGAGAGTTTACAAAAGAAACTTTCTCAGCATGGCAACATCGAGTTTGAAGGTGTGCTGGGCGAGCACGGCCTCGATTTTGTAGTCGCAGCGCTCGAAGAAACGTTGCGCCGCGTGCTCGTGAAATACGGCCGCCGTGACTTTATGGCAGTTATAGTAGTTCGCGAGCTCTTCGGCGCGCGCGACGAGCATGCGGCCGCAGCCGCGGCGGCGGTATTGCGGCGGAACGTAGAGCGCATCAACGTGCGCGAGCGAGGCGGCGATGCGCAGCCGGAGTGCGCCGGCGATTGCAGCACCTTGCCTGACGGCGATGTCATGCGTCTGCTCGTGCCAGACGACCCGGAAGTTCCAGAGTTCCGAGCGCCACTCGCGGTCGACCGAGCGCCAGAATTCGTTCAGCTCGTTCGGTTTCGCCGTTTCGATTTCAATCGAGCTCATCGTACGTCCAGCCGTCGTACGCGGCGTACGCGCGAATGCGGAAGTCCTCTTCGAGGCCGCGCGCCAGCGCGTCCGGATCACCGACCAACTGTTCTGACACTCTCGCCACGAGCGCCAGTCGCCGTTGGGCGCCATCGGCGATCATCTGCCGCGGATCTCGCGCGTCCTCGCCTGCAATCAGCGTGCGCGCGTCGTCAAAGGTCAGGTGATCGACGTCCATGGCGTCGCGGAAGCGCAGCACGTTGATGATGAGGACGTCCGGCGCGTGCGCTTCGTAGTCGCCGGCCAGCTCGGCAAAAAATCGCGTACACGGAAGATACGAAACGGTCTTGCCGCCGTAGCGAAAATGCAGCCCGTACGTTTCGACCGGATGGCGGTGCCGGATCGAGGTGCGGATCTCCACGTCGTTGATTGCGATCGGACCGCTGCGCTCTTCCAGATACTCTTCGCGGGGAATGAAGCGCCGAACGTACGGCAAGATCACCGGCTCGAACTCGAACGCATCGCGCGGCGCCAGTACGGCGC
>JBHEMQ010000085.1:271-13816 GCA_046262475.1 Candidatus Velthaea sp. | reverse complement strand
CGCCAGAACCGCCGCGACCCGGTGATGGTTCCGGCCCGGCGGCGTCTGCGCCAGCACGACGGCCTCGCGAACGCCGATACCCGCAGCGTCCAGGGCGGCGACGGCATCGCGCAGGGTGGCACCGGTCGTGCAGACGTCGTCGATTAACGTTACCGCAGGAAGCGGCGCAGCGCCGCTTTTCGCGCTGAAGCGTCCATGGATGCCGATCCGCGCGGCGCGGTCCCGTCCGCGCTGCGGTGCGCCGCGCTTCGCGAGCAACAGCGATACAGCGGCGCCGCGCAGCGCCGCCGCGCGGCGCGCAAGCTCGACGGCTTGATCGAACCCGCGCGCGGCCCGTCGCGCGCGGGTAGTCGGCAACGGCACAAGGATGCAATCCGGTTCGAGCACGTCCGCGACCAACGGCGCGAAGGCGTCGAGATATGCGCGCTCGCCGCGCTTCATGGCGACGATCGCTTCGCGCAGGAGACCCGCGTATGCGCCGAGAGCGGTGACAGCCACGCCGCCGAGGATCGTCGTTTCCCGCTGCACGACACCGGGCGCACACCCCGCGCAGAGCGCCGTCCCCGAGCGGCGGCAGCCCAGACATTCGACCGGGAACAGCCACGGCTGAACCGCCTTCCACACGACGAACCATCACGCGCCCACGGGTCTCCAACAACACCCAAATACGTGATCTGCGAGCGGCAGGCGCAGGCCCCGGCACGCGCAACATCGCAACGATGACTCAACGCATCAACGGAGCAGATTCCAAGGCGGTCGACGACTACGCGCGGCGCGTACTGGAAGCGCAGGCCCGTCGCTGGGGTGCGCCGCTGGGGAACCATCTGGTGTACGCACGCCGCCCGCCGATTTTTCGCGGCGTGCGCGCCATGTGGACGGGCATCGAGGGCTCCGGCCTCATCGACGGCGTGTTGCACGCGCTCCTCAACCGGCGCATCGCGCAACTCAACGGCTGCGAGTTTTGAGCCGACCTCAACGCTGCCGTGGGCAGCGCTCTCGGCATCGCGGATGAAAAACTTCTCGACATCGATCGATATGAGTCGAGCGATCTCTTCGACGACACGGAGCGGCTCGCGCTGCGCTACGCCGACGCGATCACGCTGTCGGATCGCGACGTCGACGACGCGTTGTTCGCGGCACTGCGCGAACGCTTCAGCGAGGACGCGCTGGTCGAGCTCACCGCAGCGATCGCCTGGGAAAACGCATCCAGCAAATTCAACCGCGCGCTACGAATACCGTCGCAGAAATTGTGGGGCTAGACGGCGATGCTTGCGCCGCGCTTTTCCCACCAGTGCTGGAAGTCCGGAGCGATCATCGGCTGCGCGATGCCGTAGCCCTGAATCTCGTGCACCCCGTTGGCCTGCAGCCACGCGAGCTGCTCCGGCGACTCGACGCTGTCGGCCGCAACCGTGATGCGGAAGGCGTTCGCGAGCGATATCGCAATCGTCGCAAGCTTGTCGCCGTCCTCATCGACGCCGACGCCGATCGTCAGCGAGCGGTCGAGCTTGATGTAATCGATCGGCGCCGTCGCGAGCATGCGCAGCGACGTGGGTCCGGCCGCGAAACCGTCGAGGCCCGTGCGCGCGCCCAATCGCCGTAACTCGCCGAAGAATTGACTCGTCGCCTCAATGTTGAGCAGCGCCGTTCGCTCCGCCATTTCGACGCGCAAGCGGCTCGGATCGAGATTCTCGTCACGACGCAGGCGGCGCAGCTCGTCGACGATCTCGCCGGCCGGCGCGCTCACGTTGACGTTCACGTACGGGTTGAGGCCGACCGTACTCCACTGATGCATCGAGCGCAGTGCGTTGCCCACCACCCAACAGTCGAGCAGCGCGCACAGCCGCATCGTCTCCGCCATCGCGAAAAACGAGCGCGGGGACAGCAGGCCGCGGGACGGGTGGATCCAGCGCACGAGCGCCTCCGCCGCCACCACGCGTCCGGTCGGCACGTGCACGACGGGCTGGAAACACAGGAGGAAGTCGCGCTCGACGGAGGCGGCGCGCAGCCGGTCGCGCAGATCCCGGCGCGAGCGCATTTCGGATGCGACGTTCTCACCGAACAAGCGAATCGTGCCGCGCCCTTCGCGCTTCGCTTCGTACATCGCGGCGTCGGCATGCGCGAGCAGGGTTTCGGCGTTGTCTCCGTCGTCGGGAAACATCGCGATGCCGACCGACGCGGACAACGCGATCGAAACATCGTCCACGTCGACGGGGTCCGCGAGCCGCTTGCCGAGACGTTCGGCGGCGGACAGTACTTCGTCGAGCGTCGCGACGTTCGGCAGCACGGCGGCGAATTCGTCGCCGCCGAGGCGCCCGATGAATTCGTCGCGCCGGAGCGCCTGCGTCATGCGCCGGGTCATTTCGATCAGCGCCGCATCGCCCACGGCGTGACCGTGCTGATCGTTGACGGCTTTGAAACCGTCGAGATCGATATACAGGATCGCGATGCGCGTCGAATGACGCGTCGCGGAATACAACGCTTGTTCGATGCGTGAAAACGTCGAATCGCGATTCGGCAGTTTCGTCAGCGGGTCGCGGTGCACGGCTTCGGCAGCCGCTTCCGCCGGCTCGCGCTCGAGAATGCGCGCGAGGACGTCGCCGGCGACGCGTACGAATGCAACCGCGTCGCGGTCGAAGGCGCGATCGCCCGACACGCAGAGCGCGCGCCAGCCGTCTTTAGTTTCGATGGGGACCGCAAGCACGAACCGGCCGGGCCACGCGGTTTCGCCGGCCAGTACGGTCTTGCCGGCGATCGCGTTGCGTGCGTACTGCGTGTGTTCGCTGAGAGCGGCGGCGCCGTTTTCGGGCGCCAGGGCGTCGCTTTCGACAGCAAAGCGTTCGCCCTCGGCGGTCTCCACACTGGCGCACGTCGCATGTACGGTGGCGATCGACTCGCGCAAGATTGCCGTCAAATGCGCATCCAGCGGCAGCCGCGTTTCTGACGCCAAACGCACAAGAGCGGAGGCGTGCGCGGTATCGACCGTACCGCCACGGAGCGCATGCAGCATGCGCGATTGTTCGGAACGTCCGGCCGCTGGGCCTCGCTCGATTGTTGGAGTCTTTACGGGGCCACGGGCTCGTTTGCGACGATGGCGTCCGACAGCGAGGTATCCGCCGGAACGTCGTAGGTAATGCCGATGATGGCATCCCGCACGCGGGTTCTCGCGCCGATCGAGGCGCCATCCCAGACGATGGTACGCTCCAGGTGCGCGTCGTCGCCGATGGTCACGCCGTCGCCGATGACGCTCGGCCCCGTGATGCGCACGCGAGCGCCGAGTCGAACGCCCGAACCGATGCGAACGTCGCCTTCGATGCGGATATCGTCGCCGAGCGCCGTATCCGGCGCCATGCCGCGGACGCGGGTGCCGCGCAAGTGCACGCGTCCTGCCAGCACGTCGTTCGTGGCGCGCACGTACTCACCGGGCGTTCCGATATCGCGCCAATACGCGCCGTTCATGCGGAAGCCGTAGAACTCCGCGTCAGCCGCGCGCAGCGCAGGGAACACCTGTTTGCCGAAATCGTAGAACGTCTTTGCGGGGATATACGAGAAAATACCGGGGTCGAACGCATAGATTCCTGTATTGACGAGCTTCGAGCGCTCCGTCCCCTTGGCCGGCTTCTCCTGAAAGTCCACAATCCGTCCGTCGGCATTGGTGATGACGACGCCGTACTGATCGACCTCGTCCGCTTCGACCAAGCCGATCGCCGCAACGGCGTTGCGCTTGGTGCGAAAGGCGACGAGCGACTCGAGATTCGCATCGGTGAGATCGTCGCAGCCGACCACGACGAACGGTTCCGGGAAGCACGCTTCCAGCGTTTTGACCGAACCGGCACTGCCCATCAATTCGGGTTCGTCGAGATAGTGCAGCTTCACGCCGTACGCCGAGCCGTCGCCGAACGTCGCGTGAATCGCGTTCGCCAGATAATGCACGTTGATCCAGATCTCGTCGTAGCCGAACGACTTCAGCCACCGCAGCACGTGCGCGGTGATCGGTTCGCCGGCGACCGGAACCAGCGGTTTGGGCACCGCGCGCGTCAACGGATAGAGCCGGGTGCTCATACCCCCGGCTAAAATCATGGCTTTAATGGTCGGTCGCTCCGCACGTCACCAGCGTTGTGTTCCCCTTTTTGTCGTAATAATCTCCCGCATTGCCGCGAGCGCGAAGCGCGGAAGCGCGAGCTGCCGCCGCCAGCGCCGCGGTTCGCGCAGCAGGCGATAGGCCCACTCCAGCCCCGCGCGCTGAACGATTCTCGGCGCACGGCGCACACTACCGGCGAGAACGTCGAACGAACCGCCGACGCCGATGGCCACGCCCACGCCCGCGGCGGCGGCGAATTCGTCGATCCACCGCTCTTGCTTGGGGCTGCCGAGTCCCGCAAACAGGACGTTTGCGGCCGATGCGGCGATCGCGGCCGCCACGTCGCCCGAGGCTTCGGGCGCGAAGTACCCGTTGCGCGCGCCCGCGATATGCGCGCCGGGATATTTTGCGCCCAACGCGGCGGCGGCGCGTTCCGCGGTGTCGCCCCCGCCTCCCAAAAAGTAGAGGTGCAACCCATCCCCGGAGGCGGAGCGCGCCGCGAGCGCGTCGACCAGCTCGACGCCGGTAACGCGCTCGCGCAGCGGACCGCCGCGCAAGCGCGAGGCGACCAACAAGCCGACGGTGTCACACACGCACAACGCTGCGCCGTTTACGAGCGCGCGAAATCCCGCGTCGCGCTGCGCCGCCATGACCATTTCGACGCCTAGTGTCACGACAAGCGCGCCGCGTCCGATGTGCGCCAGTTCCGCGATGCGCGCGACGGCCGCACCGCGGTCGACGGCGTCGACGCGGCAGCCGAGGATCCGGATCGACGTCACGCGCCGGTTATGTTACCGCGGAAAGTACGCGCCGATGCGGCGCGATGAGCGGTTCCAGCATCGCGGCCAGCGCTTCGGGCATCGCACCGAGCGGCGAACGGCACGTGCCCGCGGCGAACCCAAGGCGGTTCATCGCCCACTTCACCGGTATGGGGTTCGTCGTAGCGAACAGCGCGGTGAACAGCGGCTGCAATTCACGATGGATCGCGCCGGCCTGCGCGGTTTCGCCGCGGTCGAACGCCTCGACCATGGCGCGCAGGCGCGGGCCGCACACGTGCGCCGCGACGCTCACCAGGCCGTACGCGCCTAGTGCCAGAGAGGGCAAATAGAAGAAATCATCGCCGCACCAAACCGTGAAATCGGCGCGCGGATTTTTTGCCACGAGTTCCGAGAATTGTTCGACGCTGCCGGTCGATTCTTTGATGCCGGCGATGTTGGCATGCCGCCGCGCCAACTCGTGCGCCGTCGACGGCAGCATGTTTTGCCCCGTACGCGCCGGTACGTTGTACATGACGACCGGCACCGCGGACGCATCGGCGATGGCACCGAAATGCGCGAGCATGCCGTCCTGCGTCGGCTTGTTGTAATAGGGCACCACCGCCAGAACGCCGTCGACGCCCGCCTGCGCCGCGCGTTTCGTCAACGCGACGGAGTGCTTCGTATTGTTGCCGCCCGTGCCGCCGATGACGACGGCGCGGTCGCCGAGCCGCCTTTTGACGGCAGCGAAGAGCTCGAGCTTTTCGTCGTCCTCGAGCGCGGGCGATTCGCCCGTGGTGCCGCTGACGACGACGCCGTCGCACCCGGATGCCACCAAATGTTCCGCGATGCGCACCGCCTCGCCGACGTCGACGGCGCCGCGTTCGTCGAACGGCGTGATCATCGCGGTAAGGATCCGGCCGAGTCGTTTCATGCTACCGTCGCTCCTGGCGCGAGCCGGAAGTAGTTGTGGAGTGCTTGCTCCGCGCGGGCCGTGTCATCCTCGGGAACGAGAATCGATATCGTGATGTTCGAGTCGGTGGAATGAATGATCTCGACGCCGGCTTCCGTCACGGCGCGCACGACGCGGTACATGACGCCGGGCGTACCGCGCATGCCGGCGCCGACGATGGAGAGCTTCGCGCAGTGCGGCCGCACGCGAAGCGCGATGTTGAGGTTCGCGAGCTCCGCGCGCACGGTGTCGACGTCTTCCGAATCGCAAACGAAAAAGACGCCGGCGTTGTTGACGTTGATCATGTCGATCGACACGCCGCGCTCGGCCATGCGCTCGAAGATCTTGAGATCGAGCTGCGCGCGGTCCTCCGTATCTTCGCCCTGAATGATGCGGAAGAACGTGATCTCGCGCAGCGAGGTGATCCCCGTGACGGGCTGGTCGCGGTCGACCGGTGCGCCGTCGTCGATGAGCGTCCCGACGTTCGAGCGCAAGCCCTTCACGACGTACGGCGTGCTGGTCTCGTGCGCCAGTTGCGCCGCCTTGTGGTGCATCACTTTCGCGCCGTTGCCGGCGAGCTCGACCATTTCGGCATAGTTGACGCGCCCGACGGTGTGCGCGCCGCTGATGCGCTTCGGATCGCCCGTCATGACGCCGCTCACGTCCGTATAGATCTCAACGCTGTCGGCCGCCAGCGCGTCGCCGAGCGCGATCGCCGTGAGATCGCTGCCGCCGCGCCCGAGCGTCGTCACGGCGCCGGTGGACGATGCACCTTGAAAGCCCGCCACGACCGGAATGACGCGCGCGTCGATGAGCGGGCGAAGGCGGCGTGCATCGACTTCGATGACTTTCGCATCGCCCCACGACTCGTCGGTAACGAAGCCGGCCTGCGCTCCGGTAACCGCTTGCGCCGGGGCGCCGAGTGAGATCAGCAATTCGGCAAACACGGCGCACGCGATCGCCTCACCGCACGAAATGAGCAGATCGCGGTTGGGCCCGCTCGGCACCGGTTCGATGAGCGCGGCGAGCGTGTCGGTCGCGTACGGATCGGGCGCGCGCCCTATGGCAGAGCATACGACCACCGGCGACTTCCCCTTCTCGCGCGCATCGAGCACGCGCGACGCCGCAATCTCCCGCAATTGCGGCGTGGCCAGCGAAGAGCCGCCAAATTTTTGGACGATCACTGGACTCATGGCGTGATCGCCGGTGCTGCGGTGCTGCGGAAGCGGCCTTGCGCGACGAGTGTTTCCAGGATCTGCACCCCATTGGTCGCCGCTCCTTTCCGCAACTGATCGCCGACGATCCACATCTGCCAATGCGTTTGCGAGCCGTCTTCGGGACGCAGGCGCGCGACGTGCACGAGATCGGTGCCCTCCACCTCGAGCGGGGTAACGATGCCGCGCGAATGATACACGACGCCCGGCGCGGCGGCAAACGCCGCGGCCAGTTCGTCCTTCGCGATAGGGGCCGACGTTTCGAAAAACACTGCTTCGCTGTGCGCTTGGCGGACGGGAACGCGGACGGTCGTCGCGGCGACGTGTAAATCCGCACGGCCGAGCATCTTGCGCGTTTCCGCGCAGACCTTTTGCTCTTCGCCGGTATCGCCGTCGCCGTCGTAGGAGCCGACCTGCGGGACGACATTGCGGAAGATCGGCGCGGCGAACGCACTGCCGCCGGGCGGCTCCCTACCGTTCAGGGCCGCGGCTTCTTCGCGCGCGAGGGTTTCGAGGCCGGCACGCCCCGCGCCGCTGACCGCCTGATACGTTGCGACGCGCACGCTGCGCAGCCCGACGGCGCGTTCGACCGGGGCGAGTGCTACGCACAAGACGATCGCCGTGCAGTTCGCGACCGGAAAGATGCTATGGTGCGGCGCGATTGCGTCGGCGTTCACTTCGGGAATCACCAGCGGCACGCGCGGATCAAGGCGGAACGTCGCACTGTTGTCGATCACCACCGCGCCGTCGCGCGCGAGCGCCTCGGCCATGTCACGCGACGCGTCGTCGCTCGATGCGAAGAACACGACGTCGGGGCGGTCGGCGGCGATCCGCTCCGCTGAAGCGGCAAACACTGGAACGTTTCTACCGCGAAATTCGAGCCCGTCCGCGCGGTCGCGTGAGGCATATGCAAGCAGCGTGTCGACGGCGACGTTCCGCTCGTCGAGCACTTGCAAGATCGTTTGACCTACGACGCCCGTGGCGCCGACGACCGCGACTCTCACTCCGGCTCCTTTGGAAACAACAACGTATCCAATCCGGAGATCAATCCGCGCTGTTCGCGCGCGTTGCGCACCGCGAGCAGGATGCCGGGCGCGAAGGATTCGCGCGAGAGCGAATCGTGGCGAATGGTCAGCGTCTCGCCGGTCCCGCCGAAAATCGTCTCCTGATGCGCCACCAAACCCGGGAGACGCACGCTATGAATGGGCACCTCCGCAGGGCCGCCGGCGTCCGCGATGCGGCGTGCGGTCAGGACGGCCGTTCCGCTGGGCCGGTCGCGCTTTCCGTCGTGATGCAGCTCGACGATCTCTACGTGCGGCATCAGCTTGGCCGCCTGCGCGGCGAAGCGCATCATGAGCACGGCGCCCACCGAAAAATTCGGCACAAGCAGCGCGCCGATGCCCGCCTCGTCGCAACGGTCCGCGAGGCTGACCAGATCTTCGTCGGTCCAACCGGTCGCGCCGATCACGGGGGCGACACCCGCGTCAATGGCTTCGCGCACGACGTCGAGGCTGACCGGATACACCGTACAATCGACGACGACGTCGAGGCCGGCGCCATAGAATGCGCCGAGTTCATCGTAGAGCGGCAGCGTGTCCGCCGCATCGGACGCATCACGAACGAAGCCCGCGGTCAACTCCATATCGTCGGCGGCCGCGATCGCGCTGCACGCGATCCGACCGAGCCTTCCGTGCGCGCCGGCGACGCCGACGCGCAACGCCGGTGCGCCCACGAGTCCGGAGTTAGACGCGTTCCAGCGGCGCGTACTTGAGCATGACCATCTTCTGCCCCACGTTGGGGAAGTTGATCGTCAAGAGACCGTCGCCGCCGGCGCCCGCCGCCGAGACCACCGTGCCCTCGCCCCATTTGGGATGACGCACCTTATCGCCGGCCTGGAGATCGAGGCCGACGCCCGCGCCCGCGTTCTCGTGAATGGACACTTCGCGCCAGCGGCCACCCGTCGGGCGCTGACCCATGCCGATCCCGCCGATCACTTCGACCGACGGCATCTCTTCGATGAAGCGGGACTTCGGATGGCTGAACGTGTTGCCGTACAGCGTGCGGCGTCCCGCGAACGAGAGGTACAGCCGGTCCATGGCGCGCGTCACGCCGACATAGGCGAGGCGGCGTTCTTCTTCCAGCTCCACCATGTCGGTAAGCGCACGCGTGTGCGGAAACACGCCTTCTTCCAAGCCGGTCAAGAACACGTTCGGAAACTCGAGACCCTTGGCGGCGTGCATGGTCATGAGCGTGACGAAGGATGCCTCGGCATCGAGCGTGTCGAGATCGCTGATGAGTGCGATGTTTGCGAGGAAGTCCTCGAGGGAGTTGCCGTTTTCGGTATGCGCCTCGAATTCGCGGGCCACGCCGATCAACTCGTGCAAGTTTTCGATACGTGCTTTGCCGTCGTTGGATTCGTCGGCTTGCAGTTCGCGCAGGTAGCCCGACTCTTCCATCACCGCGATCAGCAATTCGGAAATCGAGAAACTTGCGGCGCGTTCGCGCAAGTCGTTGATGAGCTCGGCGAAGCGTTCGAGTTCCCGCTGCTTCTTCGGTACGGCGCGTTTGAGCAGGCTGCTGTCGAAGACGGCCTGTCCCACGGACATGTTCGCAGCGTTCGCAGCATCCAGCAGCGACGCCAGCGTTTGCTGCCCGATGGACCGGCGGGGCACGTTGACGATCCGTCGGAAGGCGACAGCGTCGGACGGGTTGGTGATGTAGCGCAGATACGAGAGCATGTCTTTGATCTCGGTGCGCGCGTAGAAGCCGACGCCGCCGACGACGCGATACGGAATGCCTTCGGCGAGGAAACCTTCCTCGAATACACGCGACTGCGCATTGGTACGGTACAGCACGAGGAAGTCGCGGTAGGCCGCGCCCTCGCGCACCAGCTCCTTCACCTTCTCGAGTACGTAACGCACTTCGGCGCGTTCGGATTCGGCTTGGTACGCCGTGATGTGCTCGCCGGCGGCGCGCTTGGTGAAGAGCGTCTTCGGGTGGCGCGACGGATTGTTCTGAACGAGTTCGTTCGCCGCTTCGAGAATCGTCTGCGTCGAGCGATAATTCTCTTCCAGCTTGAAGACCTTGGCGCCCGAAAAATCTTCCTCGAAGCGCAGAATCATCTTGTAGTCGGAGCCGCGCCACGAATAGATCGACTGGTCGTCGTCGCCGACGCAGCAGATGTTCTTGCGCTCCTGGGCGAGCAGCCGCAGCCAGAGATACTGGCTCTGGTTGGTGTCCTGATATTCGTCCACCAGGATATATTTGAAGCGGTTCTGATAGTGGACGAGGACACGTTCGCATAGCGCTCCCCGATGAACGAGGCGTTCTTGGACTCGTATTGATCGGGGGTCCACAAATTGTTCTTCGCTTTGGAAATCTCGGCGAGCGCGGCGCCCGGCGACACTTGACGCTCGTCGTAGTCGAGATCGTGCAGGATGTCGCGCACGATGGCACGCTGATCCGTGTCGTCCATGATCGCGAAATTCGACGCAACGCCGATCTTACGGCCGTCGCGGCGCAAAATGCGCACGCACATGGAGTGGAAGGTCCCGACCCACAGGTCGCGTGCGACGTCGCCGACCATGCGTTCCAGCCGCGCTTTCATTTCCCCGGCGGCTTTATTCGTGAACGTGACCGCCAGAATGCGGTCCGGAAAGACTTTTTTCGCGTTAAGGAGGTGGGCAATGCGGTGGGTGAGGACGCGCGTCTTTCCGGATCCTGCACCCGCAAAGATCAGAACGGGCCCGTCGGTGTGTTCGACGGCAGTACGCTGTACGTCGTTGAGAAGTTCGGTCTCGACAATCATCGAGGCAATCTTCGACAAATCGGGCTTTTTGGCCTATTTACCACATGTCGACGATGCGCCGCGTCGCCCGCGTCCCGTTCGCTCGCTTGCCAAAACGACGAAAACATTAGCGTCCATCGCGGTTTTAGCGCACGGCGCGCAGCCGTTTGCCCTGCAGGTCGGATACGGCGATGGCTCCGAGCAGGTACGCAAGGGTCGACTCGGCCCCCATGTTCGCATTCGCGCCGGCCGCGTCGATGCCGTCCCGGCATCCGCCGTCCGCAACCAGCACCGCACCGGCCGTATTGCGCCCGAAGAACCAATCGAACGCGATGTCGGCGTAGTTGCGGTATCGGTCGTCGCCCGTGACGTCCAGCGCGGCAAGGCTTGCGTCGATCATCGCCGCCGCTTCGAGCGGCTGCTGTCCGTAGCGCGCCTTGGTGCCGCCGCGCGTCAGCCAGCCGTCGTTCCCGACCGGAACGAACATCCCGTTTTCGATGACGACGGAGGCATAAAAGTCGAGCAAGTCCAGACCGACTTCCGTTAAAGGCTCCGCACCCAGCGCAGCGCCGCCGCGAATGAGCGCTTCCGGCAAGCGCGCGTTATCGTAAGTCATGGTTTCTTCGCACCACGTCCAGCCCGGTGCACGGTGCCGTTCCACGTCGCGTGCGAGCGTGTTGACGCAATCGGCGGCCGCGCCGCGCACCGCCTCCGCGTCGGTCTCGCCGGCCGCGAGCGCATGGACGCATCCGAGGGCCGCATATGCGCGCGACCGCCGGTGTTCGAGTTGTTCGATGTGGGAAAGCGCGCGCGAGAAGAGTTCCGCTGCCAGCCGCCGCCACGATTCTTGCGGCGCGAAACGCATGCAGTGCCCGAGCGCCCACACCGCGCGGGCGAAGGAGTCGGGCGTCCCGCGCCGGTCTTGCCAGGTCCGGTCATAGCCCATGAAGTTGTGGAACCAGCCGTCCGGCATTTGCGCGTCGGAGAGGTACGCCAGGTAAATGGTGGTGAGGCGCGTGCCCTCGCCCGCGGTGCTGTCCCGCCCAGCCGCATCGACCGCCACCATCAGCGCACGCGCGATGTCGTCGGTGCAGTAACCGGTGGAACGGTTGGGGATGTCGAGCCGCGCGTGCTGGATCATTCCCGTGTCGTCCGTCATGCCGACGAGATGATCCAGCACGGGATAGCGCTTCGGGGTCATCGCCGCTGCGCTGCCCGCCTACGCGGGTAGTGCGAAAGCCTCGCTGGTCACGCGCAGCGGCAGCAGTTCGGTAAACAGCCGGCCGTAAGCATCGGCAACGTGCGGCCACGTCATCTGCCGCCCGAACCGGTATGCGCGCCGTTCGGTGGCGCGCCGCAGATCGGGATCGTCGAGCAGCGCCGTGATGGTTTTGGCGATGGAGTGCTCGTCGCGGAATCCCACGAGAAAGCCGCGGCCGTGTGCGAGCAGTTCCTCGGCGTACAAATACGGCGTCGAAACGACCGCTTTTCCGCAACCGACGGCGTACGCGAGCGTGCCGCTGACGATCTGGACCGGATTCAGATACGGCGTGAGGTAGATGTCGGTGGCTTGCAGATAGTTGACGAGTTCGTCGAACTCGAGGTAGCGGTCGACGAGCTTGACGTTGTCCTGCAGGCCATGCTCCGCGATCGACGCTTGCAGCGATTCGCGATACGACTCGCCCTCATTGCGGCGGATCACCGGATGGGTTTGGCCGAGGATGAGATACAGCGCCTCGGGATGGGTCGCAACGATCGTGCGCATCGCCTCGATCGCGTATTCCAGGCCCTTGCCGCGGTTGATCAGGCCGAACGTCGAGATGACGGTACGGTCAGCGACGCCGAACGATGCTTTCGCCGCATCGGTCGCGCGGAACGGAACGTCCGGAACGCCGTGATGGATCACGTTGATCTTCCGCGGATCGACGCCGTAGCGTTCGGCGAGGATCACGCGGCCGGTTTCCGAGAGCACGACTACGGCGCTCGCCGCCGCGCAAATCGCGCGCGCGACGCGCAGATGATTCGGCGACGGTTCGGGCAGCACGGTGTGCAGCGAGACGATCGTCGGTTTGCGCACCGTCGAAATGAGGTCGACGATCCAGTCGCCGTCGTCGCCGCCGAAGAGCCCGTACTCATGCTGGATGTTCACAGCGTCGCACGGGTGCGCGTTGACGATATGCGCGATGTCCGCATAGGACGAGCGGTCGGTTTGTATCAGGCGCGCGAGCACCTCGGGTGGGTAGCTGCGGTTTTCAGCGCCCGGCTCGTCGATCGCGATGATCTCGCTCTTGGTTCCGAAGCGCGTATCGTAGCTGTTGACGACGTCGCGGGTGAACGTCGCAATGCCGCATTCGCGAGGCGGAAACGAACCGAGAAAGAGCATCCGAGGCGCTGAATTCAACAAACCGACCCTTCCGATAGATGATGTGGGCGCCCGGGTGAGCCTAACGGGCTCCCCGTGTGTTGCGCTTGACTTGGTACGTTATCGCATACCCAAAAGGAGAGTCTTGCAAACGACCGCTAGTGAGCTGTGACTCGCGCGTCCTCTTCAATTAGGCTTCCCGGGGCGATGACGGAATCGTGTCCGATGACTGAGCCGGGCCGCACGACGGCGCCGGTTCCGATGCGGACGCGGCTTGCTACGATGGACGAATCGACGTTCGCGCCGGGCTCGACGATGACCCCGTCCCATAACAACGAGTGACGTACGCCCGCTCCACGGCCCACCTCACAGCCGTCGCCCAGCACGGTATATGGAC
>JBHEMQ010000085.1:0-261 GCA_046262475.1 Candidatus Velthaea sp. | reverse complement strand
TTCCGGGTGGATGCGGACGCCGCGGCCGACGAACACGGGCGCCACTAGGGCGCCGGGGGGGACGGTCGCCGCCCCCGGGCCCGCGACGGCGCCGTCCACGAGGAGCGGCATGGCGCCCTCGAAGATGTCGCGGTGCGATGCGAGATACGCCTCGGGCTTGCCGAGATCGAGCCAATAGTCGGCGGTGGTGTAGGCGTAGAGCGGCTTTTCGCCTTGAATGACCGCGGGGAAGGTTTCGCGTTCGACGGAGACCATGCGCCC
>JBHEMQ010000084.1:13890-14129 GCA_046262475.1 Candidatus Velthaea sp. | reverse complement strand
CGATTCAGGAAGAACTGGGCGAGACCGACCCGCAGCAAGCCGAAGCGAACGAACTGCGCAAGAAGGTCGACGAAGCGAAGATGCCCGAGGACGTCAAGAAGGCGGCCGACCGGGAATTGGACCGGCTCTCGAAAGTGCCGACGGCGTCGCCCGAGTATTCGGTCATTCGCACGTACCTGGATTGGCTCGTACAGCTGCCGTGGTCGGTGTTGACGTCCGACCAAATCGAGATCGCGCCC
>JBHEMQ010000084.1:10175-13719 GCA_046262475.1 Candidatus Velthaea sp. | reverse complement strand
GTCGAGTACTTGGCCGTCGGCAAGCTCAAGAAGAAACTCACCGGCCCGATTCTGTGCTTCGTCGGCCCGCCCGGCGTTGGCAAAACCTCGCTCGGACAATCGATTGCGAAGGCGATGGGCCGCAAGTTCGTGCGTCTGTCGGTCGGCGGTGTGCGCGACGAGGCCGAGATCCGCGGCCACCGGCGCACCTACATCGGCGCCATGCCCGGCACGATCATCCGCGCGCTGCGCGATGCGGGAACGAACAATCCGGTGATGATGATCGACGAGATCGACAAGGTGGGCGGCGATTTTCGGGGCGATCCGCAA
The DNA here is from genome assembly GCA_046262475.1 of Candidatus Velthaea sp. GTDB lineage: Bacteria > Vulcanimicrobiota > Vulcanimicrobiia > Vulcanimicrobiales > Vulcanimicrobiaceae > JBHEMQ01. Next base: position 13,410 of record JBHEMQ010000084.1, on the reverse strand, counting down.
TCCGCGCTGCTCGAAGTGCTGGACCCGGAGCAGAACAACACGTTCCGCGACCACTACCTCGACTTGCCCTTCGATCTTTCGCAAGTGCTGTTCGTGTGCACCGCCAATCAGCTCGATACGATCAGCGGGCCACTGCGCGACCGCATGGAGGTCATCACGCTCGCCGGGTACACCGAATTCGAGAAGATGCAGATCGCGAAGCGTTTTCTCGTGGCCAAACAGCGCAAGGCGAACGGCTTGAAAGATACGCAGGTGCAGATCAACGATCAAGCGCTCAAGGCGATCATCGTGGATTACACCCGTGAGGCCGGCGTGCGCAATCTCGAGCGCGAGATCGGCACGGTGTTTCGCAAAGTCGCGCGCAAGATCGCTGAAAATGCGCGTTACAAGGCGCGCGTCAAGGCTGAGAGCCTCGTCGAGTATCTTTCGAAGCCGCGGTTCTACAACGAAGTCAAGAAACGCGTCGCGTCCATCGGCGTCGCCACGGGTCTCGCGTGGACGCCGGTCGGCGGCGACATCCTGTTCATCGAAACGCGGGCGATGCCCGGCACCGGAAAGTTCACGCTCACCGGGCAGCTCGGCGACGTGATGAAAGAATCGGCCACCGCCGCGATCTCGTTCTTGCGGTCGCGCTCGGCGGAACTCGGCCTCGCCGACGATTACTTCGCGAAGCACGACTTGCACATTCACGTGCCGGCGGGCGCCGTTCCGAAAGACGGCCCGTCCGCGGGCATCGCGATGGCGACATCGATCGCGTCACTGCTCACCGGGCTCAAGGTCGACAGCGACCTCGCGATGACCGGGGAGCTCACGCTCACGGGTCAGGTGCTGCCCATCGGCGGCGTCAAAGAGAAGGTGCTCGGCGCCAAGCGCGCCGGCATCCGCAAGATCTTGCTGCCGACGCGCAACGAGATCGATCTCGAGGACGTGCCAAAGGAAGTGCGCGACACGATGGAGTTCGTGCTCGTCGAGGAGCTGAGCGAAGTGTTCGCGCACGCGCTCGGTAAGCGCGTCATCGCACCGGTTTTGCTTGGAAACGAAACGCAGGTCCGCCGCGCGAGCAACGTCGTCGCGCTTCGACCGGCGACGTCGAAACGCGGCGAACGGAAGCGCGTTTCGCGCGGCGGAGTCTCGAGCCGCAAGCGCTAGCGCCGCAGGGCCGCGGCTGCTAGCGGCGGAACCGGGAGCACCTTCGCCTCATGCTGAGCTATTACACCGTCGTCCTCCTGTATTTGGCCGGAAACGCCGCGCGCCGGATGCGCGGCATCAACGGTTCGGAGTTCGGCGCGAGGGCGGATGAGCGGGTGCGAGCGGAAATCGCCCGCATCGGCTGGCGCGGAGTCCTCACCATCAGCGTTATCGTCTTGGTCGTTCTTTTTTCGGCCGAGCTGCGACTCATCCACGAAGCCGCCCGGCAGAATACGAGCGTTCCGGCGTGGTATCGGGAGCTCGCTTTCGCGCCGCTGTCCTGGTCCAGCCCGGTTACAGAGAACGGGGCCGACGTGACGAGCCTCCTGCTGACCGGAATAACGGTGAGTCAAGCGCCGATGATGTACCTGGTGTACGCAGCGCTGCGTGTCGCCGATAACATGCGGCTCGGCGTTGCCATCGTCGTTTGCGCGGGCGTCGTGATGTATGGGATTGCGCTGAGTACGACCGCGCTAGTGAGCTCGGATATCTACGCCTACGCCGCGTACGCGAAACTCGGCGCGCAGGCGTACGCTCCGGGCGATGCGCACCTCGCGGCGAATTTTGATGTGGTCAACGCGATGGTTCGCGAGTCGTGGGGCCGCTTAGATCCGGCGCCCTACGGCCCCCTGTGGCTGTTGATCAGTCACGCGTTGGTCGGGCCTGCGCCGTCCTTCAGCGCCGCCCTTCTCGGCTTGCGGCTTATGGAGGTCGTCGCGATGGGCGTTCTCGTCGCAGGCCTGCGCGGTCTTGGATTCGGCGCGGCGGTCCTCGCAATCGTTTTTCTCAACCCCGGGCTCGTCGAGAATTTCGTGGTCGACGGACACAACGACTTGGCGGCCATCGCACTGGTCGTGGCTGCGATGTCGTGCGCGAAGAGGAACGTGCCGATTGCGTTTGTGCTGGCGCTCGGAGCCGGGCTCATCAAGGCGCAGTACGGCGTCATGGCATTGCTGACGTTCGCGGCGCTGCCGGCGCTGCGCGCGCGGCTTTCGCTTACGGCTTTGCTCGCGGTCGCGATTGCCGCCGTTTCAATCATCGGCGGCGGAAGGGCTTACGCCGGTGCGCTGGTGTATCACGCCGGTCACCACGGAATGCATTCGGCCGGAATCACGTCGATCGCGCACGCGCTCGCGGCGTTGATTGCGCTTGGGGCGACCGGCCTCGCCGTCGCGCGGCGGCGATGGCTCGAGGGAGTGGAGTGGACCTTGCCCGCTCTGACGGTCGCGACATATTCCTGGTATGCGGTTGGCGCATTGGCGTACGTCGCGGGACGCCGCGCCGGCCTCGCCGCCGTGCTTGTGATCCTTCCGCTGATCATGTGGAACATGGATTACTATTTCAATCATACGCTGATGCAGCGTGCCATCGTTGTCCTGGTCGTCGTGCTCGTGCTCGCCCGGCTTGCGCCGGCCCGGCGGACGCTGCGTGCGTCGCCAACTGGTCCCTAACCGGCGCAGAAGCAACTCCGGGCCTCGGCCCGCTGTTCTACCAACGTGAGTACGACGGTCGAAGTCGTCGCAGCGCAGAGCGGCGTCGCGCCGGAACCCGAGCCGGCGCGGGCACGCGGCCATTCAGCGCAGCTCGTGGCGGCGCTCTTTGCGATCTGGTTCTTTTGGGGCTCGACGTTCGCGGCGATTCGGTACGCCGTTGCGACGATTCCGCCGTTCGTGATGGCCTCGACGCGATTCGTGCTGGCCGGTGCGGTGCTGTGGGCGATCTGCGCGGTGATGGGACGCGCCCGTCCGACGGTTGGCGATTGGCGCCGCGCGTGCGTCACCGGACTGACGCTGCTGTTGATGGGCAACGGCGTCACGTCGTGGTGCGTGCAGTACGTGCCGACCGGTCTCGGCTCCCTGCTCTTGAGCACGTCGCCCGTGTGGATGGCCCTCTTCGATTTCGCCGTAACGCGCGAGCGGCCGGCGCGCAGCACCGTCGCCGGCATGATCTTGGGCTGCGCAGGCCTCGTCTTGCTGCTGCAGCCGAAAGCCGCCGGCGCGCTGCCGCTGGTGCCGACCGTTCTGCTCATCGCCGCGAGCGTCTCGTG
>JBHEMQ010000084.1:0-10165 GCA_046262475.1 Candidatus Velthaea sp. | reverse complement strand
CGTCTCGTGGGCGTTCGGCTCGATCTATCAGCGGCGCGCCGGCGGCACCAACATCGTGCTTGCGACCGCGCTGCAGATGGTGGTGGGCGGCGTGATGCTGGGCCTCGAGGCGCTGGTGTTCGGCGAATGGCGCGCATTCGATTGGCATGCGGTGACGCCGTCGTCGCTCGCGGCGCTCGGGTGGCTCGTGCTGTTCGGCAGCTTGATCGCGTACAGCGCATACGTGTGGTCCATGCGCAACGCGCCGGTCGCACTCGCCTCGACGTACGCCTACGTCAATCCCATCGTCGCGCTCGTCATCGGTGCGGCGCTGTTCGGCGAACGGCTCACGCCGCTCGCGCTCGCCGCGAGCGCGGTCATTCTCGCCGGCGTCGCACTCATGATGGTGCCGCGCGGCGTCATCTCGCGCACGCTGCGCCTCGGTCACGCCTAAGGGCGCTCAGCGTACCGCGATCGTTCCGGCGTCGCCCGCGTTCACGCTGCCGATCGTGCGGACGGTTTCGAGATCGGCGAGATCGTGCAGGAAGGCCTCCACGTTGCCGGGAGGGAGCGCGACGAGCAAGCCGCCGGATGTCGTCGCATCGGAAAGCAGCAGCCGCAATTCTTCGCGAACGTGCGGCGCAAACGTCGTGAACGCCGCGTGCTCGCGCGCGTTGTCGCGCGTACCGCCCGGCACGAAGCCGCGCGTGATAAGCGCGAGCACGCCTTCAAAAACGGGAACGGCCGCAGCATCGAGCGTCAGCGCTACACCCGATGCGCGCGCGATCTCGCGGGCGTGCCCAAGCACGCCGAAACCGGTGACGTCCGTTGCCGCGCGCGCGCCGTGTGCCATCATCGCAACGGACGCGCGGTCGTTCAAGCGCACCATCTGTTCGACGGCCGGCGCAATCGCGGCAGCATCGATTGCGCCGCGTTTCAAAGCAGTGGATAAGATACCCGTCCCGACGGGCTTTGTAAGAAGCAGGATGTCACCGGGACGGGCACCCGCATTCGTAACGATGCGATCGGGGTGAACGGTTCCCGTCACCGCCATTCCGTATTTCGGCTCGGCGTCTTTGATCGTATGCCCGCCGATGACGGCGACGCCCGCCGCGCGCGCGACCGCCGAGCCGCCGGCCAGAATCTGGCCGAGGATTTCTTTGTCGAGATCATCGATCGGGAAGGCGCAGACGTTGAGCGCGGTAATCGGCACCGCTCCCATCGCATAGATGTCGCTCAAGCTGTTGGCCGCGGCGATGCGCCCGAAATCGTACGGATCGTCGACGATCGGCGTGAAGAAGTCGACCGTCTGAACGATCGCGAGATCGTCGGAAATTTTGTACACGCCGGCATCGTCGCTCGTTGCAATGCCGACGAGCACGTTCGGATCCGTCGCGGGCGGCAAGCGGCGCAGGACCTGCGCCAGGTCGGCAGCGCCGACTTTACTCGCTCAACCCGCGCAGGCCGAATATTCCGTGAGGCGGATACGATCGGGGGACTGCATGCGCTTTTCATTTAACACGGAGCAGTGACTTCCGCCGCGAGGAACGCCGTGCAAAAAAACTTGCTGTTCATCCCGGGTCCCGTAACGGTCGCCGAGGCGGTGCTCGCGGCGATGATGCAGCCGCTCATCGACCACCGCGGACGCCGCTTTGCCGAACTGCTCGCGCGCATCGTCGAGCGCATGCGGCCGATCTTCGGCACGCACGGCGACGTGCTCGTGCTCACCGGCTCCGGCACCGGCGGCTTAGAAGCGGCGGTCACGAGCATGTTCGGGCCGGGCGATACGCTGCTCGCATGTCCGATCGGCGTGTTCGGTCAGCGTTTTATCGAACTTGCGAAAATGAGCGGTTGCGCCGTCGAGGTGTTGGAAACGCCGTGGGGCGGCTGCGTCGATCCCGCCGCGCTCGAAGAGCGGCTGCGCGCGGACGCCGGCAAACGCATCACCGGCGTGCTGCTGACGCAGAACGAGACCTCGACCGGCGCGCAAAACGACATGGCGGCGCTCGCGCGCGCCACGCGCGAGCATGGCGCGTACGTTGTGGTCGACGCCGTGAGCGGGCTCGGTGCCGCCGAATTCCGCATGGACGAATGGGGGTTCGACGTCGTCGTCACGGCATCGCAGAAAGTGCTCGCGGCGCCGCCCGGGCTGGCCATGGTCGCGGTGGCCGAGCGTGCGTGGACGAAGATCGAAAGCAATCGCGGACCGCGCTTCTATTTCGATTTGCGCCGCGCGCGCGATTTCGCGGCGCTCGGACAAACGCCGTGGACGCCGGCGGTGCCGGTGGTGTACGCGCTCGATACGGCCCTCGATCTGTTCGAAAAGGAAGGCGACGTCAACGTGCGCCGCCGTCACGAGCGCTACGCGCGCGCGATCCGCGCCGCGCTCGGCGCGCTCGACGTCGACGTGTACTCACGCGACGGCGCGCACTCGGTGACCGTCGTGGCCGCCAACGTTCCCGCCGGAATCGACGGCGACGCGGTTCGCGCGCGACTGCGTGATGAGCGGGGGCTCACGCTCGGCGGCGGTCAAAAGGAATTGAAAGGCAAGATCGTGCGCATCGGCACGATGGGCGACCTGTCGCAAACCGATATCCTCGGTATGATCGGCGCGCTCGAAATCGTGCTGCTCGAAGCGGGTCATGCGCTGCAGCTCGGTTTTGGCGGTAAAGCGGCGCTCGAAATTTTTCTCGCCGAGGGATTGACCGTACCGGCTTAAAGCGCGAGTCCGCCCGCTTGTTCGATGAAGGTCGCGATCGTGCGCAGCAATTCGCGCGCCGCGGCGCGCGCGATCCAACGGCCGGCCGCCGCATCGAATGTTTGACCCGGCGCGCCGAACGGCGGTTCATAGTGACCGGCGAGAATCAAACGGAACGCATCTTCCGTCACGTGTTCGACGGCGAGCGCCCCGGCGAACGTGGGAAACGGGCCGCCGCCTTCAGGTTCCCAGACGACCGAGTACGTCGGATAGGGATCGTCGAGCGAGCGGAGCGGGTGCAGCGTCGCGACCACCGGCTTCTCGACGAATTTCGCCGGGAGGCGCAAGTGCAGACGCACGCTGCCGCTGCGGCCGGGCAGCGCGTTCGAGGCGATGTACGCGGACAGATGGCGCGCCGCTTTCGCGAGCGGACACCGGATCACGATACGTTCGCTGAAATCAGACATGGGATCGGGCCGCCTTCCGCGGACATCGTACCGCGCGAGCAGCCTGCTTGCTAGACGCGGTGATGCGAGAAGAGCGGTCCCACGAACGGTCGCACGAACCACGGCATCGCCCCGCGCAGTACGCCGTCGACGCGCTCGTTCGGCCCGGTGACGAGCGCCACGAGGGTCGAACGATGGAGGTCGGCGCGCAGGTCGCCGCTCAGCGGAAAGAACAGCGCGACGTAGAGAATGGCCCAGCAGCCGACGAGCGCTTTCACCGCGCCCACGGCCGCGCCCGCAGCCGCGTTGCCGAGGTTGATTACGGGCAGCCGCGCGAAGCGGCCGAGCAGCGCGGCCGCGGCTACGACGGCGAGATAGACGGCGGCGGCGTAAACCACCATACCGATGACGTGCGCCGATCCGGCGCCCGTATGCGTGAGGCGTTCCGCCGCATCATCCAGGGCGCCGCCGTACCAGAAAGCGGCGAGGATGGCGACGGACAACGCGACCGCGCCGGCGAGTTCCGCCACGAACCCGCGTTTGAAGCCTTTCAGCGCAAAGACGAGCGCGATGCCGCCGATGACGATGTCGGGCCAGGTCATCCGCGTAAGGCTGCGCCGAACCGTTCGCGCAGGTCCGCCACGATGGCGCCGACCGCCGCATCCGCATCGGCGTCCGTCAGCGTGGCGTCGTCGCGCTGCAGCGTCACGCGCACCGCAAGGCTTTTTTTGCCGTCGCCGATCTGCGGGCCGCGGTACTCGTCGAACACGTCGAGGCGGCGCACGAGCGGATGCGGGCGCATTGCCGCGATGAGGTCGCCGGCCGTGACATCGAGGCCGGCGACGAAGGCGAGGTCACGCTCGAGTGCGGGATATTTTGAGAGCGGCGCCACGGCACGCGTGACGGGCGGCGGCAACGCGTCGATGTCGATGACGGCCGCGACGGCGTTGTCGGCAATTTCATACGCACGCAGCAGGCGCGGGTCGACGGCGCCGACATGCCCGACGCTGCGGTCGCCGATGCGCAGTTCGGCCGTCTTGCCCGGATGCAAGCCGGGCGCGGCACCGCGCACGACGCGGGCGTCGGCGCCGGTCACCGCGCGCAGCAGCGCAAGCACGTCGGATTTTGCCGTCAAAAACGCCGCATCGGTCCACGGTTGTTCGATGCCTGGTTTGGTGACGGCGAGCAGCGTCACGAGATTGCGCTCTTCCGGGTCGCCCGGTCGCGCGGCGAAGACGTGGCCCAGCTCGAACGTGTGCAAGGGACGCGTGCTCCGTTCGCGCGCCGCGTGCGCGAGGAGCGCCGGCATCAGCGAGAAGCGCATCCAGCGCTGATCTTCCGAGAGCGGATTGAGAATTTCGACGACGACGGCAACGTCGATGCCGCAGTCGCGCCAGCGCTGCGCGACACCCGGCGGCTGCAGAGCGAGGGTCATGCATTCGAGGTAACCGAGCCCGGCAAGCGTGTCGGCGATCAGCATTTCGCGATCGAAGGCGTGGCTGGGAAGCTGCTGGTCCTCGACCGGCGGGACGACGGCCAGCAGCGGTCATAGCCGACGACGCGCGCCACTTCCTCGACGAGATCCGGCGCGATCGCAACGTCGCTGCGCCAGTATGGAACGGCAACCTCGAACGATTCGACGCTTTGCAAATCGTTTTCGCTGATGCCGAGCAGCGCCGTGAGCTCGGGCGTCAGCATCGAGCGCACCTCGAAACCGAGCGACTGAAGCGAGCGTTCGAGCTCCGCGGCGGACACAGGAAAGCCCAACAGCCGTTCGACTTGCTGCGTGCGGAGATCGACGATCGCGGGCGGCCCGGGCGTTTTCCCGAACGCCCGCGGTGACTGCGGCTGCGCGCCTTCCTGCTGCAACAGATATGCGGCGCGCGCTGCGCCGACGTCGCAAAGGCCGAGCGGCAAGTTCTTTTCGTTGCGTGAGGACGCTTCCGTGCGCAATGCGAGTTTGACGCTCATGCGCCGAACGCGCGGCCCGGAGAAATTCGCGCTTTCGATCACGATCTCGCGCGTCGTTTGCGAAACCTCGCTCACGCGTCCGCCCATCAGGCCTGCCAAACCGGTCGCTTGCGTTTCATCGGCGATCAGGAGTGCGGTAGCATCGAGTTCGCGTTCGACGTCGTCGAGCGTCACGAGCGTTTCGCAGGGCCGCGCGTCGCGTACCAGGATGTGCCGGCCGCCGATCTTCTCGAAGTCGAAAAAGTGCAGCGGCTGGCCCACTTCGAGCATCACGAAGTTTGAGATGTCGACGAGGTTGGAGATTGGGCGCTGGCCCGCGAGTGCGAGCCGCACCTGCATCCATGCCTTGGCCGGGCGCACCTGCACGCTCGAAATGCGCTGCGCGACGTACCGGCGGCAGTCGAGCGTTTCGAGCGTGACGCGCACGTCCGCCGAATCGCCCGCGTGCGCGGCCGCCGTTTCCGGGAAGCGCAGCGTGGAGCGGAATGCGGCCGCCAGTTCGCGTGCGATGCCCACCATGCACAGGGCGTCTACCCGGTTCGGCGTGACGTCGATATCGAGCACCGGCTCGTTCAGGCCGAAGAGCGCGACGACATCGGTGCCCAGCGGCGTATCGTCGTCGAGCTGCATGATGCCGTCGACGAACCACTCCCGAACGAGCGCGAGCTCCTCGGCCGAAACGAGCATGCCTTCGGAGGCGACGCCGCGCATCGTGCGCGGCTCGATGGTCAGGTGCGGCAGGCGCGCGCCAATGACGGCCACCGGCACCACTTGATCGCGCGCGACGTTCGTCGCGGCGGTCGCGATCGTCAGCCGGCGCTCGGTGCCGATGTCGACGGTGCAGATTTGCAGGCGATCCGCGTTCGGGTGTTTCGTAAGTTCGACGATTTTGCCGGCGACGACCCCGGAAATCTGCGGGCGCGATTCGACCGCCTCGACGGGAAAGCCGAGCAGCGCGAGCCGCTTGACGACCGCGTCGAGGTCATCCGGAAAATCCGCGTAGTCGCGCAGCCACGCAAGGGGTGCGCGCATCAGGCGAGCTGTTCGAGAAACGCGGGCGCATTTTCGATGAAATCGCGAATGTCGTTCATGTCGAACTTCTTCATCGCGATGCGCTCGAGACCGAAGCCGAAGGCCCAGCCGGTGACCTCGTCGGGATCGTAACCCACGCCGCGGAGCACGTTGGGATGCACCATGCCCGACCCGCCGAGCTCGATCCAGCCGGAACCGCCGCACGTGCGGCAGCCGCTCCCGCCGCAACCGGGACACGACACATCGACTTCGGCGCTCGGCTCGGTAAACGGAAAAAACGATGGGCGGAAACGGATGTCTTGCGCGCCGCCGAACACCTCGCGCATCATTCCGGTCAGCATGCCTTTGAGATGGCCGAAGTGCACGTTGCGGCCGACGAGCAAGCCTTCGACCTGATGGAATTGATAGAGATGTCGCGCGTCGAGATCGTCGCGACGGTACGCTTTCCCGGGAACGATGATGGCGATGGGCGGTCCGCTCGCGCGCATCGCGCGAATCTGCATCGGCGAGGTGTGCGTGCGCAGCACGAGATCCGGCCGCAGGTAGAACGAATCGAGCCCTTCGCGCGCGGGATGATCCGGCGGGATGTTGAGCGCGTCGAAATTGTTCGCATCGGTTTCGATCTCGGGACCGAGAACGACCGCGAAGCCGTGGCGCGTGAAGTAACGGGCGATGTCGCGCATGATCCGGCGCACGGGGTGCACGGCACCGATGCGCGCTTTGGGCCCGGGAAACGTGACGTCGATGGAATCGCTCAGCGAACGTTCGATCGCCGCCCGCTCGAAGCGCGCACGCGCCGCGGTCAGCGCTTCCTCGAGTTGCGCCACCGTCGCGTTGATGACTTTTCCAGCCTCAGGGCGTTCCGCGGGCGGCAGCGTGCCGATGCCGCGGCGCACGGTCGTGATCTCGCCGCTGCGGCCGAGAAATGCGACGCGGACGTCTTCGAGGGCACGCTCGTCGCGCGCGTCGGACAGCGCGACGGTGAAGCGTTCGGTGAGCGCGCGCAGCGACGATGCTAGGTCAGACATGGCTGCTTTCGGAGTATCGCAAAAGCAAACGCCCGGACCTTTCCGGGCGTTTGCGAAATGGTGGCGGCCGGCGATCCGGCGGAACGGTCGTTACGGTGTCGAGGGTGCTTGGTGCAAATGCCGGTACATGATGTACGCGTTGATGGAGCCCGTGCTGGCGAACAGTTTCCAAAAGATTTCCGAAGTGCGCATCGGTCGGCGATACCCCTTCTCTAGACGTTCCGAGCGGTGAAGTCTTCCGCGCTAAGCCAGCCGAGTATAACAAAGCGATATTGGGCCGCCAAGTCTTGACAAAACGGCGCTTTTCGGCGGCTTGACAACACTCTTGACAACAAGGGCGCGGCGTTATCCCGCCGCGCGCGCGCGCATCAACTCGTATAAAAGGATGCTGCCGGCGACGGCAGCGTTTAAGCTTTCCGCCGCTCCCTGTTGCGGAATGCGCACGGCGCCGTGCCAGCGCGGGAGCCAGTCCCGGACGCCGCGGCGTTCGTTGCCGACGGCCAATACGGAGTGCTGTGTGAGAATACCCCCGGCGAGGTCCTCGCCGCTCGTATCCGCCGCAATGACGCGGCGGCCGGCGGCGGCTGCGGCTTCCAGCAACATCTCGGGCGAGACGGCCGCGACCGGGACGCGGAACAAAGAGCCCATTGCGGCGCGCACCACCTTGGGCGCGTACGCGTCGACGCCGCCGGTTCCAAAGAGCACGCCGGCCGCGCCGAATGCATCCGCCGAGCGCACGAGCGTCCCGGCGTTGCCGGGGTCGGCCACGCCCGCCAGCAGCAGAACGGGTCCCGGGCGCGCCAGGATGCGCAAGGGATCTGCGGCCGGCAAGCCGGCTACGGCGAGGAGGCCCGAGGGCGACTCCACGTCCGAAATCCGCGCGAAGGCACGCTCGCTTACCGTATGGAGCGGGACGCCCGGCGCGATCGCCTTGGGCTCCGCGGCGTCGCCGCGGAGCAGTGCGGGCGCCGCATAGATTTCGTAAAGCGGAATGCCGGCGCGCAGCGCTTCGCCGATGAGGACCGCGCCCTCGATCGCGAAGCGGCCCTGCTCGCGCCGGCCGTGCGGCGTCCGCAGATCGCGCAAGCGCTCGATGCGCAGATTGTGCGGGCTGAGCTCGGTCGGCACGCAGCGACGTTCCCGCCGGACTCGTACCGCCCTTGCCGAAAGGTGCACGATGGCCCGCACCGCCGAAATTGCCGCGCTCGCCGTCATCGCGTTGCTCCTCGCGGCCGGCGGCCGCACGCTGCTTGCGATGCTGGCCGCGCATCGGGCCGTTGCCGCGCCGGCGCTCGCGGTGCTGATCGTCCTCGCGCTCGGCGGCCTCCGCCGCATTTACCGCGCACCGGACGACGACGCGCGCGCGGTCATCACCAAGAACGTCGCGTATGTGGTCGCGGCGGCGCTGGCACTCTGGGACGTGCTGGCGGCGGCGAAATGGCTGCCGGGCGCGTGCATCGCTGCCGCCGAGGTGGCGCTGGTGTTCGACATGCTCACCATCGCCGCGCGGCGGCGCGTCGCGGGAACGCACTGACGTGCGCGCGTTCATGACCGGCGCGACCGGCTACATCGGAAACGCGGTCGCGCGCCGGTTGCGCCGCGGCGGCCACGACGTCATCGGGTTGGCGCGCAACGATTCAGCCAGCGAAAAGCTGCAGCGCGACGGCGTCCATCCCGTGATGGGCGACATGCAAAAGCTCGAGGTGCTCGAGGAAATGGTGCGCGACGCCGACGCCGTGATTCATTGCGGTTTCGCGGCGGGGCCGCACGCGCCGGGCCTCGAGGCGGCGGCGCTGGACGCGATGCTCGATGCGATCGGCAGCGACCACGAAGCGTTCATCTACACGAGCGGCATCTGGGTCTACGGCAGCCGCGGCGATGCCGTGGTCGACGAGAGCGCGCCGCTGAATCCGACGCCGCTCGTTGCGTGGCGCCCCTCGCACGAGCGGCGCGTGCTCGGTGCCGCCGCACATCACCTGCGCACGATCGTCATCCGGCCGGGGATGGTGTACGGCGACGACGGCGGGATGATCGGCGGCATGCTCGATGAGGCGCGGCGCGGCGTGCTGCGCGTCGTGGGCGACGGGCGCAACCGCTGGAGCACCGTGCGCGTCGACGCGCTGGCTGAGTTGTACGTGCTGGCGGTGGAACGCGCCGAGCGCGGCGCCGTCTACAACGCTGCGCGCGGCGCGGCCGTGCCGTATGTCGAGATCGCGCGCGCGGCGTCGCGCGCCGCGGGCGGTGACGGCACTATCGAGCACATCGACATCGACGCGGCCCGCGCGGCGATGGGACCGTTCGCCGACGCGCTGGCGGTCGACTTGCAAGTGTCGTCGGAACGCGCGACGCGCGAACTCGGCTGGGAACCGCACCGCCCGACGGTACTCGAGGAACTTTCCGCGACCACCGTCGTCTAGGACGGACGCGCCTGCGGGTGAACGGCGCGCGTGAGCGTATCGGCGTCGTATGGAAATTCTCCGCAGCCGCCGGATCTACGAAGGCAACGTCATCAATCTGCGGGTCGATGAGGTGCGCACCGAGACGGGCGACCATTCGTACGAAGTGGTCGAGCATCGCGGCGCGGTCGTGGTGATCGTGCGGCCGACGCCCGATACGATGGTGCTCGTGCGGCAGTATCGCCACGCGCTGATGCGGCACACGTGGGAAGCCTGCGCCGGCACGATCGATGCGGGCGAGCAGCCGCGCGACGCCGCACTGCGCGAACTGCGAGAGGAGACCGGCTACCGCGCGCGTTCGATCCGCCGCTTGTGGTCGGCATTTTCCGCGCCGGGCTTTTGCGACGAGTTGCTGCACTTTTTCGTGACGGACGACGTCGAGCCGGGCGAAACCGATTTTGATGCCGGCGAAGACATTGAGATGCGGACGTTCGATCTGGCGGAGCTGCGCGAGTTAGTACAAACCGACCAGCTGCGCGATTCCAAGACGCAGATTGCGGTATTATGGGCGCTGACCGACCGCTCGTAGTCGTCGCGCTGCAGACGCTCTTAATG
>JBHEMQ010000083.1:418-14201 GCA_046262475.1 Candidatus Velthaea sp. | reverse complement strand
TCCACGGACTGGCTCAGCGAGCGAATCCGGGGCATCGGGGCGATCGCGCTCAAGGCCTCGACGCCGCCGGCAACGTCCGCCGTTGCGATGGCATAGTAGCGGTGACGGCCTTGCGGGCGCACCGCCAGCAAACCGCCGTCGCTGAGTTTGGCAAGACGGCTGCAGCCCGTCTGCGGCGAGACGCGCGCGATGCGAGCGAGTTCGCCCGCGGGTAGGGCGCGGCCGTCGAGGAGAGCGCCGACGATCGACGCTCGGGCCCGGTCGGCGAGCAGGGCCGCAATGGTCGAGACGTCGGCGTGATACCGCATGCGGTCATGATACCGCAAGGACGCTTCGACGCACGTGGAATCGTCCGGAAGGAAGCGCCGCACGCTTCACGGAGCATGTAGAGCCGCGCCTATTGATCGCGCAGGACGAGTTCACAATCAACCAGCTCGTCGACGGCACCGTCGTGCCACGTTTGCGGACGCGCGCCGACCTCCGTCAAGCCGAACGCACGAACCACATGCGCGATGCGCTCGTTCGAGCGCCGATGCCACACCCGGCTGCGCGAATACTGCGGTCGCGCGCGCGCCCACGCGATGCGCGCGGCGAAGAACTCGGCGGCGTGGCGCCGGCCGCGCTACTCCGGCTCGATGTATGACATGACCAAGAACACCGTCGTGCCGTCCGGGTCGTCCGCCGGCGCATAGATGCCGCTGATTCCGGCGAGACGGTCGCCGTCGAAGAGCCCGAACATCTGGTGGCGCTCGTTCCCGTCGGCCAGCGACTGCCACTCGTCATCCGTCTTGCCGCACTCGCGCTCGTACGTGGAGGTGAAGACGCCCGGCTCCGTGCGCAAGGCGCGCAACCGGACGTCACGCAACGCCGGCCAATCTGCACGAATCAGGGGCCGAACGGTCACGCCCATTACCGCGCATCTTACCATTCGCGGAGCCAGGGCCGGAAACAACGACGCCCTCTGCGCGTTCGCAAAGGGCGTCGGAAGTGGTGGAGCTGTCGGGGAACTGCCCCCCGAGTCCGAAAAGCCGGACTGATGCTTTCTCCAGGCTCAGTTTCGATTTTGTCTTAGTTCACCGAGCGTCTTGAAACCGGACTATCGCTGAACGCAGCTTCGGTTGAATTGTCGGGCGAGTCTCGAAGCGGTCTCGTCGCCGTATCCCGAGCTTTGACCGCGATCCAGGGAATTCGGGAGACTCCTGGAGGCGGTGACTAACCTAAATTAGGCAGCCAGTGCGTATTGATTGTTCGCGTGTATAACGCTTGCGATCGTTTTAGGAGTGCTCGCAACTCCGCCTGCTTACACCACCCACGGATCTCCCCGTCGAAGCTACTCAGCCCCGCGAAAAGCCGCCTGCGGCAGCACTTTATTGTACCGTATCGAGGTTGAAAAGTCACGCGAATCCAGGCCGGCTTGCCTACCGGCCCAGACGCAGCACGGGCGAGCAACAGCCTGCTCGCTTAGCCGGCGGTCAGCGGGCGGCGATGTCGCCGCACGAAACGTACGTCGGAATGTCCGACGTCGATTTGTGCACGTTGATCGCGGTCTTGCCGTTCAGTTCGCCGATGGTCACGCCCTTGACCGTGGTGACCGACATGCCGTTGACGACGTTGTGCAGCGGATACTTGGGCTTCGGATTCAGTTTTGCACAACTGCCCATGTGGATGTGGGCCGGCTGCGGCCCCTTCGCGTTCTTGATGTGAATCGTGACGACTAGGCCGTTCTTCGTGTCTTTGAGCGTGGTGGTGCCCGTTTCGCCTGATGCGTTTTCCGCGCCCATCGTGACGGTTTGGGGCGCTTTCATCATCGACATACCGCCGGCCATGGCGTTCGGGGCGGCCATGCCGGGTGCGCTCAGGATTAGGAGAAGCGCGCCGCTCAGCGCAGCGTTTACAAGGGATGATTTCATCGAGAGTGACCTCCAACGGAAAGAATGAGATGACCGTTCCATACCTTATCGAGCGCGCCTTCACGGCGGAGCTTGTGAGCGCGTGACGAGGTCGACGAGACGCGCGGGTTTCGTCACC
Source organism: Candidatus Velthaea sp. (assembly GCA_046262475.1). Lineage (GTDB taxonomy): Bacteria > Vulcanimicrobiota > Vulcanimicrobiia > Vulcanimicrobiales > Vulcanimicrobiaceae > JBHEMQ01. The sequence goes on along the minus strand of JBHEMQ010000083.1, from coordinate 12,173 downwards.
GGCCGCTAGCGTAAGAGTGCGTTGCGGCGTTCGCGGAAGACCGCTTCGTCCGTGCGGTCCACGCGCAGCGGCGTGACGCTCGCGTAGCCGGCGCGCACCGCGGCGTCGTCGGTATCGTCAGCGTCGCGCCGCGCATGTTTGCCCCAGACCCAATAATAACCGGTGCGGCCGGATGTGTCTTCGCGCGCAAGGCGGTCCGTATACCGCTTGCGGCCCTGGCGCGTCACGCGAACGCCTGCGAGCGCGGCGAGATTGGGCACGTTGATGTTCCAATACGTGTCCGGCGGCAGCGGCCGCGCGAATCCCGCGCGCGCGACGTCGCACGCAACGTCCGCCGCGATCTGCCAATGGTGTTCCGGATCGTGCTCCGGCCACGCGGCGGCTAGCGATACCGCGATCGCCGGAACGCCGACGAGAATACCTTCAACTGCCGCCGCGACCGTGCCCGAGTAGTTGATGTCGTCCGCGAGATTCGCGCCGCGGTTGATGCCGCTGACGAGCAAATCGGGGCGGCCGCCGCACAACTCATACGAACCGAGCACCACGCAGTCGGCCGGCGTTCCGGTGCACGCGAACGTCGGAACACTGCGTTCGGTCCGCCGAACCACGGTCACCGGATGGCGCGTCGATATCGAATGACTGACGCCGCTGCGGTCGCTGTCCGGGGCGACGACCGTGACCTCACCGAGCGTGCGCAGCGCCCCCGCGAGCACGATGATGCCCTCGGAATCGACGCCGTCGTCGTTCGTAACGAGAATGCGGCGCATCGCCGCTTAGCGGATCGTCCGCGTTTCGGTTGACGTGACGACGCGCGACAGAATGAACGATACGATCGAGAGCAGGAGCGCACCGATGAACGCGGCCCCGAAGTTGTCGACGATGAGGCCGACGCCGAGGTGCCCGACCAAATAAAACAAGATCGCGTTGATAACGAACGTGAACAGGCCCAGCGTGATGATCTCGAGCGGCAAGCTCAAGATGACGAGAATCGGTTTGAGTATCGCGTTGACGATACCCAGGATCAGCGCCGCAACGACCGCTCCGACGATTCCGGTAACGTGAACGCCCGGAATGATGTAGGCGACGACGATCAGTGCGATCGCATTGACGATGAGCCGAATCACGAAGTTCATGCCGGCGCGGTTTCTCGCCGGCGAACGCCCCTCCCCGGGTCGCGACCTTGACCGGCGCAGCACGATTCTATGCGGGAGCGACAGCATACCGCCGAATCGCCGTAGAGGGCCGGACGCTCGCTAGGCGTTGAGCGCGGTCTTGATTTGTGAGGCCAACGCCGGCGTCACGCCTTTGACCGCCGCGATCTCATCGATGCTCGCGCGTTTGAGGGCGCTGACCGAGCCGAAGGCGGTCAGCAAGCGCTTTTTGCGGACGGGGCCGACGCCTTCGAGCGAGTCTAAGGCCGATTTCGTCATCGCTTTGCCGCGGCGTTGGCGATGAAAGGTGACGGCGAAGCGGTGCGCTTCGTCGCGAATGCGCATGACGAGGTGCAAACCGGCGGAATTGGGCGTCAGCACGATCGGTTCCGGGTTGCCGGGCACGTACAGCCACTCATTCTCTTTCGCGAGGCCCGCCACGGGGATGCCCCACATGTCGAGCTCGTGCAGCACCTCCACCACGGCATTCAACTGACCTTTGCCGCCGTCGATGAGCAGCAGATCCGGCTTCTGATGAAAGCGCTCTTTGCGCGCCGCTTGGCGTTCCATTGCCGCCGCGGCTTCGTCGCCTTCGGCGATCGGCGGCCGGTCGGCGTCGTTGCGCAAATAACGCAGCCGGCGCCGCAACGTCTCCTGCATCATCGCGAAATCGTTGGGACCCTTGTCGTACTGAATCTTGAAGTGCCGGTAATCGCTCTTCTTCACGCGGCCTTCGAGGAAGACGACCATCGAACTCACCGAATTCGTGCCCTGAATGTTGGAGATGTCGTAGCATTCGATGCGGTGCGGCGGTTCGGGCAAATCGAGCGCCGCCGCAAGCTCCGTCAGCGCGCTGGCCGACGCCGTTTCCGTGGCCTCCTGATGCATGAGAAATGCCTTGAGATTTTGCTCGGCGTTTTTTTGCACGAGACGCAAATAGTCGGCGCGCGAGCCACGCTCCGGCTGGAGGATGCGCACGCGCTGGCCTTTCAGTTCGGTCAGCCACAGTTCGATCACGGAGCCGTCCGCGGGCGTGGTCTGGACGAGAATCTCCTTCGGGATCGCGGCCGCGCCCGCACCCGCATGGCGCCGCCGCGTGCGTTCCTTCACCGCCACGGGCACCTCTTGCCCGCGCGCCTCGCGCAGGGCCAGCGGACTGCCCGCGAAATCGAGGTCGCCGGCGGCCGCGAGCGAGATGTTGCCGCTGCGCGCGGTATAGAATTGTTTGAGAAACTCGGAGAAGAGTTCGGCGCGTGTCGCGTCGCCGGCGCCGTCGAGAATGAAGTGCTCTTGGCCGAGCAGTTTGCCGCCCCGAACCATGAACACTTGCATGCACGCTTGGCCGCGCGTCTCGGCGACCGCCATCAAATCCATGTCGACGCGCGAGCGCCACACGACCTTCTGGGATTCGGTGACGCGGCGCACCGCGATGATGCGGTCGCGGAGGCGCGCGGCCGCCTCGTAGTTAAAGTGTGCGGCCGCTTCGTTCATTTCGACGTGCAGGCGCGCGAGCAGCGCTTCTTGCTGGCCTTCCAGGAAGAGCACGACCTCGTCGACGAGCTTGTCGTAATCGTCCTCGGATTGATAGCCGACGCACGGCGCGAGGCAGCGTTTGATATGGTATTGCAAGCACGGCCGCCGGCGTTTCCCGTCGATGGGCTCGCGACACGTGCGCAGCGGGAAGACGATGCGGATCAGATCGATCAGCTCGCGCAGGCCGTGCGCATTGGTGTACGGACCGAAATACCGGGCGCCGTCGTCACGGATCGTGCGCGTGAAGACCACACGCGGAAACCGCTCGTTCGTCACCTTCAGGTACGGAAACCGCTTGTCGTCGCGCAGTCGGACGTTGAACGGCGGCTGATGCCGCTTGATGAGGTTGGCCTCGAGGATCAGCGATTCGATCTCGTTCGAGACGACGATCGTGCGCACGTCCGCGACGCGCTCGACCATGGCGCGCGTTCGCAGCGGATGTGCGGCGGAGTCCTGGAAATAGGAGCGAACCCGGTTGCGCAGGGAAACGGCCTTACCGATGTAGAGGATGCGACCGTCGGCGCCGACCATCATGTACACGCCGGGGCTGTCGGGCAATTGCGCCAAGGTCCGTTCGAGCCGGTTATCGTTCACTGCGGAGAATATTCGAGATTTTCGGTACGGAGCCCTTAGCGGGAGGACGCCCAGACGCAGATGCGAGCGAAGGTTCGCGGCGCGTGACGCAGGCGACGCAGCAAGCCGTTTCCTCGCCTGCCGGGGCGTCGCTTTGGTACAAAGACGCGGTCATCTACCAGCTGCACATCAAGGCGTTCGCGGATTCCAACGGCGACGGCATCGGCGACTTCCGCGGCCTGTTGGCGAAACTGCCGTACATCAAAGAGCTCGGCGCATCCGCCGTGTGGCTGCTGCCCTTCTATCCGTCGCCGCTGCGGGACGACGGCTACGATATCGCCGACTACAAGGGCATCCATCCGGCCTATGGCAACACGCGCGATTTTCGCGCGTTCGTCAAGGCGGCGCATAAGCTCGGGCTGCGCGTTATCACCGAGCTGGTCATCAACCACACCTCCGACGCGCATCCGTGGTTTCAGCGCGCGCGCACGGCGCCGCGCGGCTCCGCGCTGCGCGACTGGTACGTGTGGAGCGATTCCCCCGACAAGTATGCCGACACCCGCATCATCTTCACGGATACCGAAACGTCGAATTGGACGTGGGATCCGGTCGCGAGGCAGTACTACTGGCACCGCTTCTTCAGCCACCAGCCGGACCTCAACTTCGATAACCCGCAGGTTTTCGCTGCCGTCGTCGACGTGATGCGCTTCTGGTTCGATGCCGGCGTCGACGGCATGCGCCTCGACGCGGTGCCGTATTTGTGCGAACGCGAAGGTACCAACAACGAAAATCTGCCGGAGACGCATGGCGTGCTCAAGCGCCTGCGGACGGTGGTCAACGCCGAATATCCGGACCGCTTCTTGCTCGCTGAGGCGAATCAGTGGCCTGAAGACGTCGCGCAATATTTCGGCGACGGCGACGAGTGCCACATGGCGTTTCACTTTCCGCTGATGCCGCGCATGTTCATGTCGATCGCGGAGGAGGATCGGTATCCCGTCTACGACATCATGCGCCAAACGCCGCCCATCCCGGACAACTGCCAGTGGGCGATGTTTCTGCGCAACCACGACGAGCTGACGCTCGAAATGGTGACGGATCGGGAACGCGCCTTCATGTACCGGGTCTACGCGACCGAGACGCGCGCGCGCGTCAACGTCGGAATTCGCCGGCGCCTCGCGCCGCTGATGGAGAACGACCGGCGCCGCATCGAGCTCATGACCTCCTTGCTGCTGTCAATGCCCGGCACACCCATTGTCTACTACGGCGACGAGATCGGCATGGGCGACAACATCTACCTCGGCGACCGCGACGGCGTGCGGACGCCCATGCAATGGTCCGGCGACCGCAACGGCGGATTCTCGAGTGCCGACGCGCAGCGGCTGTATCTTCCCACGATCATGGACGCCGTGTACGGATATCCCGCGGTCAACGTCGAGGCGCAAGAACGGTCGCCGTCCTCGCTGCTAAACTGGCTCAAGCGGCTGATCGCCGTGCGTCAAGCGCATACCGTCTTCGGTCGCGGTTCGCTCACGTTCTTGTATCCGAACAACCGGAAAGTTGCGGCGTATGTCCGGGAGTACGGCGGCGAGGTGGTGCTCTGCGTCGCGAACTTGGCGCGCACGCCCCAAGCGGTCGCACTCGACCTCTCGCGGTTCACCGGGCGCGTGCCGGTCGAACTCATCGGCTGGAGCCCGTTTCCGAGAATCATCGACGACCGCTACGTTCTTACCCTGCCCGGTCACGCGTTTTTCTGGTTCTTGCTGAGCGAGGCGGTACCTGAAACAAAGGAAACGGCGAGCCCGCCCGCGCTCGAGATGCCGGAGTTCGCGACGCTCGTGCTGCCGCACGGCTGGCGCAGCCTGACGAGCGAGCCGAGCCGCTCGCTGCTCGAAACGGAAATCGTGCCGCCGTATCTCACCGCGCTGCACGCGGTCCCCGCGTTCAACGGGAACCGCGTGCCGACGCGCATGCTCGACGCCGTACCGCTCGGCCCCAACGCGCAGCCGCCCGTGCTCGCAATTTTCGCGGCAACGATGGATTATGGCGACGTCCTGTGCAGCGCGCTGCCGCTCGAGCTTGCGTACGACGACGCGCGCGACCGCACGCCGGCGCTCTTGCGCTCAGCCATCGCGCGAGCTCGCACGGGCGCTCGCGAAGCGCTCCTCGTCGACGCCACCTCAGACGACGCGGTATGGACCTCGCTCGCGCGCGCGATGCGGGACGGCCGCACGCTGAACGGTGAGTCCGGCGCGCTCACCGCGCGGCCGACATGGAGCCTCGGCGATCTCGAGTTCACCGACGGTGATGCTGTGCGCCGGCCGAGCACGCACGGACGGCACACGTCGGCGGTCGTCGGCGAAACGATGCTGCTCACGCTCTTTCGCCGCTCGCACACCGGCGTCAACGCCGAAGCGGAAATGGGGCGGTTCCTGCACGACGCGGGTTTTCCGCACACGCCGCCGCTGCTCGGTTCGCTCGAATACGACGATCAGCACGGCACGAAGATCGGCGTCGGCCTGGCGCACCGTTACGTGCTCAATCGCGGCGACGGTTGGGAAGTCACGCAAACGTTCTTGCACCGCTTCCTCGAACGCCGGCGCGCGACGCCCTTGCTCGAAACGAACATGAGCCCGGGACCGGAAACCGAAACGATGCGTTTCGCCGACCAGGCGCGCCTCGCGGGCGTGCGTCTCGCCGATCTGCACTTGGTGCTCGCACGTGACGACGGCAATTCCGCGTTTGGGGCAGAGCCTGTCACCGACGAGGAGCGTGCGGCGTGGACTACGGCGATCGCCGCACGCGCGCGCTTCGTTTTCTCGCGCGTGCGGCTGCCGGAGCTGCACGAGGTCGTGCGGCGGCGCGACGATATCGTGCACGCGATCGAGACCGTGGGCCCAATCGATAACGGCGTCAAGATTCGCATTCACGGCGACTTTCATCTCGCGCGCATCCTCGTTACCGAATCGGGCCTCTTCATCGTCGACTGCGGCGCCGGCGACGAGTTCCGCCCGCCGTCCGAGCGGCGCAAGAAAAGTCCGCCGCTGCGCGACGTCGCGCGCATGCTGCGGTCCTTCCGAGCAGCGGCATCCACCGCGCTGCGCGATCTCGCCGACGATCGTACGGAAGATCCGACGCGTTTCGCCGATGAGCTGCGCGCATGGGCCGACCTCGCAGCAGACGCCTTTCGCTCCGGCTACGCCGAGGGCGTGCGCGGCTCGGCGTTGGACGTCGGCGACGCGGCGACGTACAAGGCGCGGCTCGATGCGCTCGGGCTGCACGACGCGGTGGAAGCGCTCGCCGTCGCGGTCGCCGAAAACTCATCGTCGCTCGACTTTTATACGCGGCACCTCACAGCGCGACTCGCGTGAGCGCGCCGGAACACTACACCTTCGGGCCGACGCTCGGCCCGGAAGGCGTGCGCTTCCGGCTGTTCGCGCCGGGTGTGCGCGCGGTGCAAGTCGTCGTCGATGACGAGGAGTGCACGATGCTGCCGCGGCGCGGCGGCTGGTTCGAGCTTCTGATGCCCGGAGCGGGCGCGGCCACACGTTATGCGTTTCGCATCGACGACGCCGAACGGCTCGTGCCGGACCCGGCGTCGCGCTTTCAGCCCGACGGCGTGCACGGGCGCAGCGAAGTCGTCGACCTGACGCCGCTGCACGGCGGCGAATTTCCCGAGCGTCCGTGGGCGGAATGCGTCTTGTACGAGCTGCACGTCGGCACGTTCAGCGAATCGGGAACGTATCGCGGCGCGATCGAGCGGCTCGATCATCTCGTCGATCTGGGCGTTACCGCCGTGGAACTGATGCCGCTCGCGCAAGCGCCCGGCGCGCGCACGTGGGGTTACGACGGCGTGCTCCCGTACGCGCCCTCGAACGTGTACGGGACGCCGGCGGAACTCGCGCAGTTCATCGGCGAGGCCCATCACCGCAGGCTCGCCGTGTTTCTCGACGTCGTTTACAACCACTTCGGACCCGAAGGCAACTATCTCCACGGCTACGCGCCGGCGTTCTTCACGGAGCGCTACGCGACGCCGTGGGGCGCCGCCATCGACTACTCGACGGACGACGTGCGTGCGTTCTTTATTGAAAACGCTCGGTATTGGCTTGCGGAGTACGGTTTCGACGGGTTGCGTCTGGACGCGACGCAAATGATCTTCGACGAGCGCACGCCGAGCGTCCTCGAAGACCTCCGCGCGAGCATCGATGCCTGGGCCCGTGAACGGGGCCGCCGCGTGCACCTCGTCGTCGAAAACGACGCGAACGATGTGCGGCTGCTGCGCGCCGGTTACGCTGCGCAGTGGAACGACGACTTTCATCATGCCGTGCACGTGCTCGCGACTGGGGAGCGCGCCGGTTATTACGGCGACTACGCCGCCCGCCCCGGTTGGTACCTCGGACGCACCCTCACCGAGGGCTTCGCTTATCAGGGTGAACCGTCGGCGCATCACGACGGCGCCGTGCGCGGCGCGCCGAGTGTTGATTTTCCGTTGACCGCCTTCGTCGACTTCATCCAGAACCACGATCAAATCGGTAACCGCGCACGCGGCGAACGCCTCACGATGCTCGCGCCGCCTGAGGCCGCCCGCGCAGCCGCGGCAGTGATGCTGCTCGCACCATCGCCGCCGCTGCTGTTCATGGGCGAGGAATGGGCCGCATCGACGCCGTTTCTCTTCTTCTGTGACTTCGAACCGCAACTGGCGCGCTTGGTGACGGAAGGCCGCCGGCGCGAGTTCGCTGCGTTTCCCGAGTTTGCCGACGCGCAAGCACGCGAAGGCATTCCGGATCCGTCCGCGCCGGAAACGTTCGCGCGCTGTCGCTTGCGCTGGGACGAACGTGCCACCGGAGGGCACGCCGCGATGCTCGCGCATTATCGTGCGCTGCTGCGCGTGCGTTCCGCCGAAATCGCACCGCGCACCGGCACGGTCACGGGCCGCGACGGACGCTTCGTGCTGTCCGGCGGCCGCGGCATTCGCGCTGCTTGGGCGCTTGGAAGCGAAACGCTGCATGCGGACATCAATCTGTCGCCGGAGCCGTCGGCGGGTTTTCCCGACATGCTCGCGGGCCGCAGCATCTTCGCGACGCACGGCGAGGCATATCCGGGCGGGGTCGCGCCGCCATGGTCGGTGCGCTGGTCGATCGCGTGATTCAGCGCCCGCCGACGGTTCCCATCGCGACTTACCGGCTGCAATTCACGCCGCAGTTCGGCTTCCGCGACGCCGAAGCTATCGTCGATTACCTGCGCGACCTCGGGATCGGCCACATGTACGCGTCACCGTATTTGCGCGCGCGCGCCGGCAGCCTGCACGGCTACGACATCGTCGACCATAACGCGCTCAACCCCGAAGTCGGCACGCCGGAAGAGCATGCATCGATGATCGCGGCCGCGCAGCGCGCGGGCCTCGGACACATCCTCGACTTCGTTCCGAACCACATGGGGATCGGCCCCGATAACCCGTGGTGGCGCGACGTACTCGAGTGGGGTGAGCTCTCGCAGTACGCCACGTACTTCGACATCGATTGGCATCCGCTCAAGCCGGAGCTGCAAGGCAAAGTTCTCGTCCCGACGCTCGGCGATCACTACGGCCGCGTGCTCGAGAACGGCGAGCTCGAACTGATCTTCACAGCCGAACGCGGCGAATTTGCGGTACGCTACTTCGAGAGCCGCTTTCCGCTCGCGCTGAAATCGTATGCCGATGTGCTCCGGCGCGCCGCCGAGCACCACGCGCCGGCCCTCGCGTCGCTTGCCGACGCATTTCTCGCGACGCGCGCCCGCCCGCGCGACAAGCAACGCCGCCGCGCCTTGCGCGAGCGCGCCGACGATTTCAAGCGCGCGCTCGCGCAGGCCGCGCAAGATCCGGAATCGGCACGCGCGATCGCTGCTGCGCTCGATGAATACCGCGTCGTGCCGAATCACCGGAAAATCGCCGACCGGCTCGACGAATTGCTGCGTGAGCAATACTATCGCCTCGCCTTTTGGCGTGTTGCGGTGGACGAAATCAATTACCGGCGGTTCTTCGATATCAACGACCTCGCCGGCTTGCGCGTGGAAGACGCCGACGTGCTGGCGGAAACGCACCGCCTCGTGTTCGCAATGGTCGCCGACGGCCGGCTGCAGGGGCTGCGCATCGACCACGTCGACGGGCTGTACAACCCGGGCGGTTACTGCAATCTGCTGCACGAGCGCTCCGCGGCGCTAGGCCAGCCGCTGTACGTCGTGATCGAGAAGATTCTCGCGCCGTTCGAGCGCCTGCGCGGCAGCTGGCTAATCGCCGGCACCACCGGTTACGAATTCGCCAACCTCGTCAACGGTTTGTTTGTCGACGCGCAGATGGAAACGAGTTTCGACCGCATTTACCGCCGCGTCATCGGGGCGGACGCCGATTACGATGAAATCGTGTACGAAGCGAAACGCCGGATCATGACCATCAACTTAGCGAGCGAACTGACGGTGCTCGCGACGGAGCTCGCGCGGATCGCCGGCAGCGACCGCCGTTCTAGTGACTACACCTACAACGGCCTGCGCGAAGCACTCGCCGAAGTGGTGGCGGCGTTTCCGGTGTACCGCACCTACGTGCTGAGCGAGGAGGTCGACGCCGAAGACGCCACGTTCATCGATGCGGCCGTCGCGCTTGCGGCGTATCGCAGTGCGCTGTTCGACGACAGCGTGTTCGCGTTCATTGCCGACGTGTTGACGATTCGCACGGCGAACGGCGATTCGGGATACGACCGCAACGCCGTCGTACGCTTCGCGATGCGGTTCCAGCAATACACGAGCCCCGTCATGGCGAAATCGGTTGAGGACACCGCGTTCTACCGTTACATGCGTCTCGTGTCGCTGAACGAAGTGGGCGGCGATCCGCGGCGCTTCGGCACGGCGCCCGCCGACTTTCATGCTGCGAACGTTGAGCGCGCGAGCGCCCGGCCCCACACCATGCTCGCAACGTCGACGCACGACCACAAGCGCGGTGAAGACGTGCGCACGCGGATCGATGCGCTGACGGAATTTCCGGCGGAATGGAGCCGTGCGCTGCGCCGCTGGAGCCGGCTCAACCGCGCCAAGCGCACGGACGTGCGCGGCTACGTCGCACCGTCCGCCAACGACGAGTACCTCCTGTATCAAACACTGCTCGGAACCTGGCCGGCGCACTGGCGGGACCCCGCAGCGATCGATGACGGCGCGTACGACGAATATGCCGGGCGGATCGTCGCGTACATGCAGAAAGCGCAACGCGAAGCGAAACTGCGCACGAGCTGGGCCAACCCGGATTCCGACTACGAAGCGGCGAGCAGCGATTTCGTGCGGCGCGTGTTGGAGCGCGGTGACGAGGCGCGCTTTCCCGGCGAACTTGCAGCCTTCACCGCGCTCATCGCGCCGGCCGCGATGATAGCAAGCCTCGCGCAAACCGTCATGAAGTGCACCGCACCCGGCGTTCCGGACATCTACCAAGGCTGCGAGGTGTGGGACCATTCGCTCGTGGATCCCGACAATCGGCGCGCGGTCGATTACACGCTGCGCCGCCGAATGCTCGATGGAGTGCGCGCCGATGACGAATCCGCGCGCTCGAACTGGGACGACGGTTCGGTGAAGCTCTACGTGACGTGGCGCGCGCTGCAGTTGCGGCAGGCGCACCGCGCGACGTTTCTCGACGGCGGATACGAAGCGTTGTTTGCGCACGGGCCGCACGCGCATCGTATCGTCGCATTCGCCCGCGGGGGCATCGTCACCGTTGTGCCGCGGCTGGTCGCCGCGCTGATCGACCGCACCGATGCCGTGCCGCACGTGCGCTTCGGCGCGGAGCGAGTGCCGCTCGGCGCGCAGCCTGCTGCGCGCTACCGGAACGTCTTCACGAGCGAAACCCTCGAGCCTGACGGTGACGGAACCATCGCGGCCGCCGATATCTTTGCGCGGTTTCCGGTCGCGGTGTTCGAACCGGCGTGACCGCCGTTACCGACATTCCGTATCGCATCGACCGGCTGCCCTGGAGCCGCTGGCACTGGATGGTCGTTGCGGGTCTGGGGATTACATGGATTCTCGACGGCCTCGAAGTGACGGTCGTCGGCGCCATCGGTGCGCGCCTGCAAGATCCGCAGGCGCTGGCACTCGACGCGACGCAATTCGGTACGGCCGCGACGGCCTATTTAGTGGGAGCGGTGCTCGGCGCGCTGGGCTTCGGCGAATTGACCGACCGGTTCGGGCGCAAGAAGCTGTTTCTCATCACGCTCGGCTGGTACATCGCCTTCACGACGTGCACGGCGTTTTCATGGGACGCGCTAAGCTTCGCGGCGTTTCGCTTTCTCACCGGCATGGGAATCGGCGGCGAATACGCCGCCATCAACTCGACGATCGACGAGTTGATTCCGTCGCGCCGGCGCGGCTGGGCCGATATCGCGATCAACGGCAGCTGGTGGTTCGGAACGATGCTGGGGAGCGCCGGCAGCATCGTGCTGCCCACCCTGACCCTGGCGCTGCCCATGTCGGCGTGGCTGGCCCGCTTCACC
>JBHEMQ010000083.1:0-251 GCA_046262475.1 Candidatus Velthaea sp. | reverse complement strand
GCCGAAGCGATCACGCGCCGCATCGAGGAGCGCGTGGGCGTACAAAACGGCGGCGTGCTGCCGCCGCTCGACGGCCGAACGCTCGCGTTCGTGCGCGGCGGCGCGGGTGGCCTCGCGCGCATCGTCGAGGTGATGGTGCGCCGCTATCCGCTGCGAACGTTCGTCGCGCTGACGCTGATGGTCACGCAGGCGTTTCTGTACAACGCGATCTTTTTCACCGAAGCGCTCGTGCTGACGACGTTTTTCGCCGT
>JBHEMQ010000082.1:10761-14289 GCA_046262475.1 Candidatus Velthaea sp. | reverse complement strand
GCGCTGCTCCGCGTCGGTGACGGCGCGCTTGCGCCGGGCGAGGTCGGCTTTGGCCTCGTGCGCCGCCTGACGCTCCAGCTTCGCGGTGCCGGCCTTCGCAGCAGTTTTCGGCGGCGGCGCGTCGTCGCCCGGCGCGTGCTGCAGACGCTCGTACGTCGCATAGTCGCCGTCGACGAGCGTCGCGCGCCCGCCTTCGATCGCGACGACGCGGCCGGCGAGCCGTTTGAGCAAATAGCGGTCGTGTGATACGACGAAGAGCGCGCCGCCATAGGCGGCGAGCACCTCCTCGAGGGCCTCGCGGCTCGCTATATCGAGATCGTTCGTCGGTTCGTCGAGGAACAGGCAATCCGCGCGGCGCGCCATCAGTCGCGCGAGCATGATGCGGCGGCGTTCGCCGCCCGAGAACGCCTCGACCGGCTTGTCGCCGGCATCGCCGCCCAGATTCAATCGCCCGAGCAAGCCACGGGCCGTCTCGTCGTCCACGCCCATCTGAATCACGGCATCCGCCGCGCTCATGCGGCTCGGCAAATCGTCCGCCGCGTTCTGCGCGTACGACGCAATCGTCAATCCGGTGCCGTAGCGCACGCTCCCCGCGTCCGGTTCGAGTTCGCCGCTGAGAATGCGGAGGAACGTCGTCTTGCCGGCACCGTTCGGACCGACGATCGCGACGCGGTCCGAACGAGCGAACACTGCGTCGACGCCCGAGAAGAGCGGTGCGCCGTACGCCTTCGCGATATTCGCAATTTCGACTGCGACGCCGGTGGTGGCGCGGCGCGCGGCGGTGAGCCCGACGCCGATCGTACGCCGCTCCGCGATGGGAACGTCGACCGCCGCGACGCGCGCGAATGCCTTTTCGCGGCTGCGCACCTGACTGTAATTATGCGAACCGTGCGTCCGCAACTCGTCGATAACCGCGCGCTGCCGTTTGCGTTCGCTTTGCGCCGCGTCGTACCGCCGCCGCTCTTCAGCGCGGCGTTCCGCGCGCTGTTCCAAGAAGTCGGTATACGCGCGGCCGGGAACGACGGCATATTCTTCCAGCCGTCCGTGGTCGAGCTCCCACATGCGATTCGCGATCGTCTCGAGAAAGTAGCGGTCGTGCGAGACGACGACGTACGCGCGCGCGTCCCCGGCGATGAAGCTTTCGAGCCGCCGCACCGTGTCGACGTCGAGGTGATTGGTCGGCTCGTCGAGCACGAGCCAATCCGGCTTCGCGACCAGCGTGCGCGCCAGCAGCGCGCGCGTCCGCTGGCCGCCCGAGAATTCGCGCAACGGACGGTCGAGGTCGTCTTCCGAAAAATCGAAGCGCTGCAGCATGGCGCGAATCTCCCACGCTTCCGCGTCGCCCGACGTCTGCGCCGCGGCGAAGCCGGCGCGCAACGTGCCGTGATCCGCAGCGGCGGCATCCTGCGCGAGATAGCCGAGGCGCCGGCCGCGCGCGCGCGCGATCGTGCCGCCGTCCGGTTCGTCCTCACCCGTCAGCAGCCGCACGAGCGACGATTTTCCCGCACCGTTCGGGCCGACGAGTCCGATGCGCTCGCCCACGCGCACGACACCGGAGACACCCTGGAAAACGTCGTTCGCGCCATAGTGACGTGTCAAGCCGGTGAAGCGCAGTAACTCGCTCATGCGGCGCCTGACCGGTTGAAGGCCGGTTGCCGCCGGCGGCATAACTTGTCGTCCATTGTGAATTTAACACGTAATGTTCGCGCGTCGTTATGGGAAAAAGCCGCCGCGTTGCCGGTTGCGCGCGAAAGTGACTTTTTCGGTACGAACCGGCGGCCGCCGGGAGTCGACGTGGACTGCCTGCGCATCATTAACGATACGTCACTGCGATCGCGGCTGATCGAAGCCGGAATCGCCGAGGGTCTGCAATCGCCGAAGGGGCCGCAGAAAATACCATCGATTGTGCGGCTGTATCCCAATTTCGATGCGCCGCCCAAGACTGCGAGCGGCAAAGGCGGCCGTCCAGCGCGGAACGCGGAGCCGGCGCGTGCGGCGTTCGGTTTGCCGACGGTGGAAGAACTCAACACGTTACTGAGCCGCATTCATCATATCGAGATCGAAGTGAGCCGCGAGTTGCAAGGCAAAGTGAACGGTCAAATCGAGCGGCTCAAGCGAGAAATCGGTGCGCTTCAAGGCGACGATTTTGAGCGCGCCTTTCGCGAACTCGACCGCGCGCTTGCCGAGCGCAAGCAAGTCGCCGGCCGCGTGCGCGAAGAAGCCTTTCGACGCATCGAAGCCGACGCCGGCTTCGAGCCGCGCCGGTACCTTCGGCTCATCGCGCGCGCACCCAAGGGCTGACCAGCGCGGCGAGCGCGCCGCCGGCTGCGCCGCACGCGACGTCGATGAGATTCCACGCCAGGGACTCGCTGCCGTCGGCGATCTTCTGGCCGGTCTCGATGAGACCGCTGTACGCGGCAATGCATGCCGCGGCAAGGAGCAGCGCTCGACGCGGCGGCGGCGACCACGCCCAGAGCAGCGCCGCGCCGACGAGCGTGAACGCACCGATGCTGTAGATCTTGCGCAGCAGTACGTGATAGGTGAGCGACGGCGGAGAGGTGAGATCGTACGCCTCGTTGCTGAGGGCGAGCGCGAACAAACCGCCCGCGAGCGCGAGTACGAGGAGCCAGCGAAGCTGGTGCATTGCCTTACATCATCGGCGGAATGTCGGGCGTGGCCTGCGGTGTGCACTGAGGGTGACCGCACTCGCAGGCGTCGCCGCGTTCAGCCTCAGCCTGATCCGCTTGCTGCTCGCAGCGGTCGCTGCAAAAGGCCGCGTTAAGGTCGAGCGGCCGCGTCCCGGCGGCGCGCGTCTGCGCGGAATATGGTCTCGTGCAGCGGCAGGTTTCGTGCGCGCACGTGGCGTCGGAAGTCATGCGCCGCTCGTACCCACCCGCCGCGTCATCGTACAAGGAACCCGGCGCGCGCTGGGTGTCGGCGCGCCGCACCTGCGGAATCGGACGGCATGCCTGAAATCCCGCCGCAACAGCAACCCGCTCAGCCCGGTCGTGAAGGCGCGATGACGCCTCAGCCGGAGTTCGCACCCGCGCAGTACCGGCCGTCGGGCCAGCTTGCGGGCAAAACTGCGACCGTCACGGGCGGCGACAGCGGCATCGGCCGCGCGGTCGCGGCGCTGTTCGCGCGCGAGGGCGCCGACGTCGCCATCCTTTATCTATGCGAGCATGACGACGCGGCAAAGACCAAAGCCATCGTCGAGCGCGAAGGGCGCCGCGCCATCGCAGTTGCGGGCGACGTCGGGGACAGGCAGTTCTGCGAGCAGGCCGTGCGGCAGACGGTCGACCAGCTCGGGCGGCTCGACGTGCTGGTCAACAATGCCGGCGAGCAGCATCCCGACGAGGACATCCGCGACATCACCGAGGACCAGCTGAAGCGCACCTTCCAGACCAACATCTTCGGCATGTTCTTCCTGACCCAGGCCGCGCTGCCGCATCTCAAGTCGGGCTCTGCGATCGTCAACTGCACCTCTGTCACCATGTACAAGGGCTCGCCGCAGCTGCTCGACTACAG
>JBHEMQ010000082.1:0-10751 GCA_046262475.1 Candidatus Velthaea sp. | reverse complement strand
ACGTCTCGACGTGCTGGTCAACAACGCGGCCGAACAACACGTGCAGACATCGATCGAAGATATCACCGAAGAGCAGCTTGTCCGCACCTTTCGTACCAACATCTTCGCCCACTTTTTCATGACGCAGGCCGCGCTGCCGCATCTGCGGCCCGCCGCGGCCATCACGTGCACGACGTCGGTCACCGCGTACAAGGGCAGCCCGCAGTTGATCGATTACGCCTCGACCAAAGGCGCCATCGTCGCCTTCACGCGCTCGCTCTCGCAAGCACTGGTCGAGCGCGGCATCCGCGTGAACGCCGTCGCGCCGGGGCCCATTTGGACGCGGCTGATTCCCGCGACGTTTCCGCCCGACAAGGTCGCCGAGTTCGGCAAAGACGTACCGATGAAGCGCCCGGGGCAACCCGCGGAACTTGCGCCCGCACGTCTATCTCGCATCGGATCAATCGTCGTACGTAACGGGCCAAGTGCTGCACGTCAACGGCGGCACGATCGTCAACGGCTGAAAAACGAGAAGGACGCCTGCTGCCGGCGTCCTTCTGCTCGAACCCACACCCAGTGGGGCGCAAGTCGTGGTGCTACGAGGCCAGCGCCTTTCGCGCGCGCCGCGTGTAGCGGAAGAGCCGGAGCGTCGCCGCCACGACCTCGACATCGAACTGCGTTCCGCAGTTGTCCTCCAAGATTGCAAGCGCGTCGCTCGGCATGAGCGCGCGGCGATAGGGCCGTTCGCTCGTCATCGCGTGGAACGCGTCGGCGACGGCGACCACGCGCGCTTCGATCGGAATGTCTTCGCCGCGCAGACGGTCGGGATAGCCGTAACCGTCGATGCGCTCGTGGTGCGCGCGCACGATGGGCGCCACGTGCGCCAGCTTGGTGATTCCGAGAATCACGGATGCGCCGGCTTCGGGATGCATCCGCATTTCCTTCCATTCTTCGGCCGTCAGCGCTTCGGGCTTGCGAATGATGTCCGGATTGATCGCGACCTTGCCGACGTCGTGCAGAAGCGCCGCGAGTTCGATCGTGTTGACGACATCCGGCGCCAGATCCATTTCCGTCGCGATTCGGCGGGCGAGCGCCGCGGTGGCGTCGAGATGCGTCGCAGTGTCTTGATCGTGCATGCCGACGACGCGAACGAGGCCCGCGGCGAGTTCCGCCTTGTCTGAGTCAATCATTGCGTCTACGTCCTTGCCTCGTTGATGCGCCGCGAACGCTGCCCGAACGCGCTGTTCGAGGCCGGCAATCCAGCGGGTGATGGTGCGAATATCTCCATGACGATTGAAAGCGTCCGCGATGACGGCTTCACAAACCGACGAAATGACGGCGATGGTATCGTGGGCGTCCGGTTCGGCGGTAACGCCGCCCAGCCAATCGTTGAGCCGAGCGTCGTCCCGCCGCGCGATGGCTTCGGTGACGAGTTGCGCGCACGTTTCCGTCAGCGAGCGCGCCCATGCGCGACTGCGAAAGTTGGCGGATGGGATACGCGTCAGCGCGTCCGCCGCGAGCGGCGACATAGGCCGGCGGACGGGACCCTCCCGCGCGATCAAAGCAAGGGCGGCCATGTGAGCGTCCTTATCCGCAGACGGGGGTCACGCCGCTGAAGACCGCGACGAGCGCCGCGGCGATCAAGTAAAGCATTGTCATGTGTCGATCCTTTGCGGAGTTGCTAGGACTTGCTGTCTTAGAAACATGCTAACAGAGAATCGCCACGCGGCGCTTAACGGGTTTCCGGTATGCCCAACGCGTCCTCTAGCCACCCGCGGGACCGTGCATAGGCCAGCGCCTCGGAGCGGCTCGTGCAGCCGATCTTCCGGTACGCCGATTTCAGTTGCGCCTCAATTGTGTGCGGCGACTTACCAAGGGCGCGCGCAACCTCTTCTTGATTGGACCCATGGCGGAAGGCGCGCAGCGTCTTGAGTTCGGCGGGAGTCAGGACGACCGTGTCGTCGCTCTTCGCGAGGAGCAACTCGAACAACATCGCGTACCCGCCCCAGCCGTATTCCCGCAAGCGGTCGAGCGCGTCGCGCGCGTTCTCACTCGTAACGATGGAGCGCGGTTTCGAGCAGATATCGGCGATTACCGTGAGCAGGATACGGTCGCGCTCGGCCACGCCGCCTTCGTCGAAACTAAACGACCGGCGCGCTTGTGCCGCGCGGTCGTGGTTCCAAAGGGCGATGCCGCGCACGGCATGCGCCAAGTTCAAGAGGCGCCGGCTCGCGAAATCCTCTCGAACGGCGATGAGCGGAGGGTTCTTGAGCAGCGCGAGACTCTCGGTACGGCGATCGTCGATCATCAGCATCAACGCGAGCAGCGAGTCCCTGAGGGCGCGCTCCGGCTCCGTCATGTTGTCCGTCATGCGCTCGAGCTTGCCGACGGCGTGGCGCGCCCCGCCCGCGACAGCGTCGCTAAGCGCGCGTGCGATCCGCACGGCGAATGCGTCGCGGAAGGCCCGCACGTCATTCAGGCCCGATAACGTCCGCTCGGCCGCCTCCGCCGCCGGCCAATCGCCGCGTTCAGCGTGCAGGATGTACGCCACGCGCAAGCCGAACGCACGCAGACTCGTATCGCCGGCCCGTTCGGCGGCCGACGCCAACAAACGGGCGTACCCGAGCGGGATCGTCGAATCTTTTTCGACGAGCGAGGTCACGCTGTAAAGGACGCTGTACGCTCTGGCCGCGACGAGATGCAGTTCGAGACTTTCGGCCAGCAACGCACAGTCCCGCGCGAACTCGACGGCTCGCTCAAAATCGCCGAGCATGTAGCACGTGAACGCCAGGCGTTGCACGACCGAAACCCGGCGCGTCGGCTCGACGATGGGAAGTTCCGCGAGAACGCCGCCAAGCAATTCGCGCGCCGTGCCGGCTTCGCCGGCGACGGCATACGCGGCACAAAGGTTGGACCGCAACTCGATCCGCACGAGTCCCGGAATGCCGGCATCGGCGACCATGGGTTCGAGCAGCGCAACGGCCCGTTCCCCTTCGCCCTTATTGATGTGCACCGTCGCAAGGCGCCTGCCGGTTTCGACGCGCATGGACTGCGGCAGGCCACGTTCGAAGGCAAACGTGAACAGAGCCTCCGCGTTCGCGATGCTGCCGTCCGCGAAACTCATGGCGCCGCGTAAGGCGGCGACGATCGGATTGTTTTGCTGCCCGGCTTCGCGCAGCACGGCGATCGTATCCGCGACGGCACCCCGATGCCCGCGCTCCGTGGCATCGAAACCGCTTTCCGCGAGAACGCGAAGAATACCGTCGATGTCGCCGCTCGCGCTCAGCATGCGCAACGCATGCGAGTAGTTGTGAGCTTCCATCAAAGCCACGGCGAGCCGGGATCGAAGCTTTGCGGTGCTCTCCGGGTCGCGGCGAATCATCGACTCGACGAATTCTTTGAACAAGTCGTGCAGAACGTAACCGCCGCCGAGTTTTTTCTGAACGAAGGGAACGATGCGGTGCGCGCGTTCGAGTAAGATTTCCGCATCGTACAAACCGGCCGCCCTGAGAATCGAGGCGTGCGCTTCGGAAAGGAGAGCGCACGCGGTGATCACGGTGCGCAAATCGCCGTCCAGCGCGGGCCAGACTTCGCTTTCGATTTGCGAAAACAGAACGGCGCGCGTACGGATGCGAAGCGGGCCGAGCGAGCGCGTGCGTTCCCAGAGTTGCAGCGCGAGGTGCACTGCCATCGGCCAGCCGTTCGTGTCCTCAACGATAGCTGCGAGCACTTGCTGGTCGACGGGAACCTTCATGGATGTTGCAAGCGCTCTCGTTTCCGCGACGTCGAACGCAAGTTCTTCGTCGGTGATCGGGAGGGCCATGACGCCGCGCGCAATCCACGTCCCGATCGGCATCGCGGGCACTTCACGGCTCGCGAACACCCACTTGATGTCGGCTGCGGTGGCCTCGACGAGCCGCGTCAGAAATGCGAGCGCCGCGCCGTCCTCAAAGCACCGGTGGAGGTCGTCGACGACGAGCGTCCCGTCGAATGTGCGGAGCCGCGCTTCCGCCCACTCGAAGATCGCTTGCGGATCGCGGGCCTTACCGGCTCCGTCGAAGAGCGATGCGAGCGCCGGCACGTGCGCGGGCGCTGTCGCCTCGATCAGCACCCGAACCACGTCCTCAAAGCGCACGCCGGGCGCCAGTTCGATCCAGCGAGCGGTCGCGTCGACGCCGATCGTGTCACGGAGCGCGATGGTCTTACCGAACCCGGGGGGAGCAATCAAAAGCGTAACCGGCCCCCGATCGAGGGCCGATTTGATTAGTCCGCCGACCCGCGCTCTGAGGAGCGACATGCGTCACTCCTTCGCTGGTGGCCTACCGACGTCCCATCGGACGCGGTACGAAGGTCATGTTATTTCGGACCGCTGCCGAATCGTATCGAACAACAGCTTGCCAATCGTCGCGGCTCGCTCGAGGGCGAGTTCGCGCCGTCGCGTGAACCTGCCCGAAAGCCGTGCATTCTTCGCGACCGTTTCACGCCGGACCATTCGGTTGAGCCTGTCGGCCTGCTCCTCGAGGGTGCGTACCGCCATCCAGAGCGCTCGTTCGAATTTCTCGTTTCCAGCGCTGAGCAGCGATTGCGGGGAAAACGAGTGCCCGACCCGGCAACGAAAGTGCGGGGAGTCGCCGTCGCCCGTTTCCGACGACGGGCCGCCGCAATCCGGGCAGCCGGTTCGCGAGCCGCCCACTCCCGTTGCGAATCTCCCGTCCCGCGGCGGCGGGCAGCCGGTCCGCAATCTCTTGGCGCACAAGGTGGCCGAGTTCGCGGCCGATCTCGCCGGCAGTGAGCACGCGGTCAACGTTCGTCATCGCCATCGCCATCCGCGGCATTTCCTCGAACTCGGCGTCGCGCGGATCCTGAATGATGGTGAGCCCGCCCGACGCGCTGACGGAGTGGAGGCCCGAGGCGCCATGGTCGAGCATGCCGGAGAGCAGCACACCGATCGTGCTGCCGCCGTGCGTGGAAGCGGCACTGCGGAAGAGCACGTCGATCGACGGCCGGTACCGGTTCTCGTACGCATCCTCGTTCAAGCGCACGTGCTCGCGATCGACCGTCAAATGAAGCCCAGGCGGCGCGACGAAAATGCGGCCATCGACGATGCGCTCGCCGTCTGCCGCGTGCGCCGCCGGAAGGGTTCCCGCGCCGGTCAGAATCTGCGGCAATTTGCTGCTGTACTCGAACGGAAAATGCATCGCAACGAACATCGCCGCCGGAAAATCAGGCGGCAGTTCGTGAACCACGCGCCGCAACGCATCGACGCCACCGGCCAACGCTCCGACAACCACTCTGTTACGAAGGGCCACGAAACTCACTCCGGGCGCGCGGGGACGCGCTGCCCCTGCACCCGCAAGCCGCCCGGCGCAACACGCCGGACGGCGCGGCCGGCCGAGCGTAACACCGAAGAAAAAGCCCGAGCAGCGCGCTCGGGCCTCTTCATTCGTGGGATCAGTAGTCGTCGTCGGTCGAGTGCGCGAGGGGTCCCTCGTCCTCTTCCTCTTCTTCCTTGTATTCCTCGTCCTCGTCTTCGAGCACGTAGCCTTGGTCTTCGTCCTCTTCCTCGGCCACGGCCGGCACGTCTTCGTCGGCCACCTCGTCGACGATGATTTCGCCGTCGTCGGTCATGGTGGCGCGCAGTCCGCCCAGCGGGCTTGTCGGCACGATGTCCTCTTCTTCGCGCTTCGTCACCGTGGAAACCAGCGGCGCGGCGTCGTCGACTTCTTCTTCGGGTTCTTCCTCTTCTTCGGGCGCCGCCGCGTCCACGCCGGCGTCCGCATCAATCGCTGCCGTCCCGACGCTCGCCGCCAAGCCGGCCGCAACGGATGCCCGTTCGCGTTCCGCTTCGCGTTCCGCCAACTGCGTCTGGGAAAGGCGCGGATCTTCGTCGCCCATGAGCAGCCCGATCTCTTGCGCCCGTTCGGACATGTCGTCGTCCTGGATCTTGATCTCGATCTCTTCGCGCTGTTCCGTCAAGACTTTGACGTCGAGCGCAAGCGATTGCAGCTCCTTGATCAAAACTTTGAACGATTCGGGAACGCCTGGCTCCAGCACGTTCTCGCCCTTGACGATGGCTTCGTACGTCTTCACGCGGCCGACGACGTCGTCGGACTTGACCGTGAGGAGTTCCTGCAGCGTGTACGCCGCACCGTAGGCTTCCAGGGCCCAAACTTCCATTTCGCCGAAGCGCTGCCCGCCGAATTGCGCCTTGCCGCCCAGCGGCTGCTGCGTGATCATCGAGTACGGGCCGGTCGAACGCGCGTGGATCTTGTCATCCACGAGATGCGCGAGCTTAAGCATGTAGATGTAGCCGACGGTGATCGGGCGTCCGAACCGGTCACCGGAGCGGCCGTCACGCAGCCACGTCTTGCCGTCTTCCGGCAACCCTGCGTCCTGCAGCCATTCGCTGATATCTTCCGCGTGCGCACCGTCGAAGACCGGCGTTGCGACGCGCAAGTTCAGCATCGAGGCCGCCCAGCCGAGATGCGTCTCCATGATCTGTCCCAGGTTCATGCGGGAGGGCACGCCGAGCGGATTGAGGACGATGTCGACCGGCGTTCCGTCGTCCGTGTACGGCATGTCTTCTTCCGGCAGCACCTTGGCGATGACGCCTTTGTTGCCGTGACGGCCGGCCATTTTGTCGCCCTGCAGAATCTTGCGCTTCTGCGCGACGTACACGCGCACGAGATGGTTGACGCCGGGCGAAAGCTCATCGCCGTTCTCGCGCGAGAAGCGCTTGACGTCGATGATCTTGCCTTTTTCGCCGTGCGGCACTTTCAGGGAGGTGTCGCGCACCTCGCGCGACTTCTCACCGAAGATCGCGCGCAGCAGGCGTTCCTCGGCGGTCAGCTCCGTTTCGCCCTTCGGCGTAACTTTGCCGACCAGGATGTCTTCGGGCCGGACCTCGGCGCCGATGCGCACGATGCCGTTCTCGTCGAGATCCTTCAGCGAATCCTCGCCGACGTTGGGAATGTCGCGCGTTATTTCTTCGGGGCCAAGCTTCGTGTCGCGCGCTTCGCACTCGTACTCTTCGATGTGAATCGAGGTGAAGCGGTCGTCCTTGACCATGCGTTCGCTGATGAGGATGGCGTCTTCGTAATTAAAGCCTTCCCACGGCATGAACGCAACTAGGACGTTTTGGCCCAGCGCGAGCTCGCCTTCTTCCGAACTAGGACCGTCCGCCAAAATCTGTCCGCGCATGACGCGCTCGCCGATTTGAACGATCGGCTTTTGGTTGATGCACGTGCCCGCATTCGAGCGCGTGAACTTCAGCAGATCGTACTGGTGGTCGAGACCGTCGTCGTCGTGCTTGACCGTGATGACCTTCGCATCGACACCGGTGATCTCGCCGGCGGAACGCGCAAGGACGCAGCCGCCGGAATCTTTGGCGGCGCGGTATTCCATGCCGGTGCCGACAATCGGCGCCTGTGGACGCAAAAGCGGCACCGCTTGGCGCTGCATGTTCGCGCCCATCAACGCTCGGTTGGCGTCGTCGTGCTCGAGGAACGGAATCAGGGCCGTCGCGACGGACACGATTTGCTTCGGCGACACGTCCATGAGCTGCACCTTGTCGGGCGGCTCCTCGACGTATTGCTCGGCGTAGCGCGCGACGACGGAGTTCGAGGTGATATTCCCGCTCGGGTCGACCTGCGTATTGGCTTGCGCGACGATGTACTCGTCTTCGCGGTCTGCCGTGAAGTAACGGATCTCGTCGGTAACGATCCCGTCGTGCACGACGCGATACGGCGTCTCGATGAAGCCGTACTTGTTGACCCTGCTGAAGCTGGCGAGGCTGTTGATCAGTCCGATGTTCGGACCTTCCGGCGTTTCGATCGGGCAGATGCGGCCGTAGTGGCTGTGGTGGACGTCGCGAACCTCAAAGCCCGCGCGCTCGCGTGAAAGCCCGCCGGGTCCGAGGGCGGACAGCCGGCGCTTGTGCGTCAGCTCCGCGAGCGGATTCGTCTGGTCCATGAACTGCGAGAGCTGCGAGGAGCCGAAGAATTCTTTGATGGCCGCGACGACGGGGCGAATGTTGATCAATGCCTGCGGCGTGACCGTCTCGATGTCTTGAACGGTCATGCGTTCGCGCACAACGCGTTCCAAGCGCAGCAGCCCGACCCGGAACTGGTTCTGCAGCAGTTCGCCGACCGAGCGGATGCGGCGGTTGCCGAGATGATCGATGTCGTCCTTGTTGACTTGCTTCGTCGCGACTTTGATCAAGCGGCGGATCACCGCGATCATGTCCTCGCGCAACAACGCCTTCTTCTTGATGTCGGGTATGCGCAGGCCGGCCGCCGGATACTCGCGCTCCAGCTTGCCGCTCAATTTGTAACGGCCGACCCCCGCGAGATCGTAGCGCTTCTCGTCGAAGAACAGCGACTCGAGCAGTTTCTCGGCGTTCTCGGCGTTCTCGGGCTCGCCGGGCCGCAGCTTCTTGTAAATTTCCTTGAGCGCGTCTTCTTTGGTCTTGATGTCCTTGTCTTTTTCAAGGCAGTTCGCGATCAACGGCGAGTGCTCGAACAGCGCGAGAATCGCTTCGTCGGATTCCCAGTTGAATCCGAGATCCGGCCGCGACAGCGCGCGCACGAACGTGGTCGCGTAGATCTTGCGGTTTTTGTCGATCCGGACGCCGATCGTGCCTTCGGTCTCGTCGTTCTTGGTGCCGTTATCGGTTTCGAATTCGATCCAGGCGCCGCGGTTCGGAATGATCGTCGCGTTGAACGTGGGCCGGTTGTTCGTGTCGACGTCTTGCAGCAAGTAGACGCCGGGCGAGCGCACGAGCTGGCTCACGATCACGCGCTCCGCGCCGTTGATCATGAACGTGCCCTTGTCCGTCATGAGCGGGAAGTCGCCCATGAAAATCTCTTGGTCGGGAATACCTTTGATCTCGCCCGATTCGGCCGTGATGAGGCGGACGCGAACGCGCAACGGCGCGCTGTAGGTCATGTCGCGCTCGCGGCACTCTTCGACCGAGTACTTCGGTTCGCCGAGGCTATGGTCGCCGAACTCGAGCACGAGGTTGCCGGTGAAATCCTTGATCGGCGAAATCGATTCGAACGCGTCCTTCAGCCCGTCGCTGATGAACCATTTGAACGACGCTTTTTGCAGCTCGATCAAATCCGGAATTTGCAGTACGTTCGGAATTTTGGCGAACGTGTACCGGTCGCGTTTCGGACCGGGATCGTCGTACGCTTCAACGGTAAACGCTTCGGCCGGAACCTCGAAGGTCGCCGTCGCGATGTTTTGCTGCTTGACCGCGGTTCCGTTACCGCGGGAAGGCGCGGCCTCAGTCTTGGCCGCAGTTGCGCGCTTGCGCGGCGCCGCCTTCGGTTTCTCGGCCTTGTCGGCGGTCGTTTTGGAAGCCATTTCTTCTTTATTAACTACTCTCGAAGCGTTTGTGCCGGACGGGCCCGGGGCGGAAAAGAAAAAAGGCAAGGTCCTCCCTAACGAAGAGAGGTGTCCTCGCTCGCACAATTTTTATCCGCCGACGGGCATAGGCGGGTATCGTACCACCGCCGGGAATGAGCGTCAAGCACGCAAAGCTCGACGTAGCGCTCCCTCAACGTGCGCCCGCCCGCTCGCGAACGCCGTCCGCGCCCGGGGCTGAAAACGCTCGCGGCGCGCGAAGAAAGCGCTCGTGCCCGCCGGAATCGCGCTCGAATTGCGGCTGTTCGCAGAGGCGCTGCCTTTTCTTGCTTGGACCGCCGATGCGGCGGGGGCGGTGGCGTTCGTCAACGGCCGGTGGCTGGATGAGACGTTGCTTTGGACGACGCACTCGGCAGCGGGTGGCTGCGCGCCGTCGAACCGTCCGCCCGCGACGCGGCCGAGCATGCGCTCGAAGAAGCGTTCGGGCTGCAGCGCGCGGCCGTCTTTGAGGTCCCGCTTGTTAACGCGTCCGGCGTCGCGCGTTGGACGCGCGTCCGCGCCATTCCGATGTCCGACGCAGACGGCGTGCTGGTCGCCTGGCTTGGAACGCTGACCGACATCGACGACGAGCGGCACGCCGCCGACCGCCTGCGCATCGCCGCCGCCGCCAATGCTGCGCTTGCGCAAACGAGCGGCTTGGACGCGACGCTCCGCACGCTCACCGACATCGTGGTTCCCGAGCTTGCGGACTGGGCGATGATCAACTTGCTGGAAGCCGACGGCAGCTTGCGCGTCGCGCGCGCGGCGCATCGGGATCCGGCGCGCGCCGCGGCGACGCAAACGGTGCTGCATGCGACGATGCGCCTGCACGGAGGCGGCAACGCCGACGTACTGCGCTTGTCGGAGCCCGCGGTCTATCCGAACTTGGAATTCGCGCGCGTGGCGGCGCAGATGCGCGAGAACGGTCTGCCGGTGCACGTCATCGACGCATTCGAGACGCTTGGATTCCGTTCGGCGGTTTTCGTTCCGCTAGTGCAGCGAGGCCGTGCGATCGGCGTTCTCCAAGCCGTCCGCGCGGGTTCCTCCGCGCAATCCTACGACGGGCGCGACGTGGCCGCGTTCGCCGATGTCGCAGCAGCCGCCGCGACCGCCATCGCAAACGCGCAAATTTTCGACGCGCTGCTCGATTCGGAGCGGCATCTCGCGGTCGTCAGCCGCGCCAGCGACGAGCTTGCGCGCTCGCTCAGCTTGAGCGACACCTACGAAACGTTCGCGCGCATCGTCGTTCCGGAACTCGCCGATTGGGCCGCAATCAGCGTGCGCGATGCGGGCGCCGGCCTGCGCACCGTCGCCGCGGTACATGCCGATCCCCAGCGGGCCGAAGTCGTGCGCGAACTGCTCGGGCC
>JBHEMQ010000081.1:0-14362 GCA_046262475.1 Candidatus Velthaea sp. | reverse complement strand
TCGGGGTGGCGTTCAGTGCGGATGCGCGCACGCTGGCGTCCGCCGGCGACGATGGCACGGTGCGCTTGTGGGACGCGCGCACCCACAAACAGCTCGCCACGCCGCTCACCGGCCACACCGACCTCGTCTTCGACGTAGCGTTCAGTCCCGACGGACGCACACTGGCATCCGCCAGCGCCGACAAGACGATCCGGTTGTGGGAAAAGATCCTCTGGCGCAACCTCGCGGAACTGCAGACAGACGTCTGCAACCTCGTCGGCAGCGGACTGGACATTCCCGCGGCCGACTTAATCGTGGTGACGGACGCCGACGCGTTCGGCGAAGCGGAAGTCGAACAGCTCATCGGCCGCGTCGGCCGGCGCGAGCGTCCGTCCGACGCGGTGCTCGTACGCAACACGACCTTCGAAAAAAATCCGTCGCGCAGCATGGGTTCCGGCCGCGCCCGCACGTTCATGCCGGCGGGGATGCGCGCGAATCAACTCCGGTTCGGCCGTCGCCGCTAACGGTAACGATGCACGGCGCGCCCTTGAGCGGCGACTTCGACGAGCTCGCCGGTGATTACGACCGCTTCCGCACCGGATACTCGAGCGAGTTGTTCGATGCGCTCGGCGGTTTCGGTTTCACCGCGCGCAAGCGCGTACTGGACGTTGCGTGCGGTACCGGCATTTCGCTCGAGCCGCTCGCCGCGCGCGGCCTGCGCACCGCCGGCGTCGATCCGTCCGCCGAAATGCTGGCGGCGGCGCGTCGCCGGGTTCCGGACGCGGACCTCACGCAAGGACGCGCGGAAGCTCTGCCGTTTGCGGACGCATCGTTCGACGCGGCGCTGAGTGCGCAGTCGTTCCACTGGTTCGATCAAGCCGCCGCGCTGCGCGAAATGACACGCGTCGTCCGGCCCGGCGGGCCAGTGGCGGTGTGGTGGAAGGTGCTCGCAGCCGACGACGACGTGCGGCGCTTTCGCACGGCCGCGTGCCGTGATGTCGACCTAACGCCGAGCGAGGACGTGCTCAAGGGCGGGTTCGGTGCATTTTACGCCGCCCCATTCGCGCGCCGCGAACTGCGCGTAATCCCGCACGTCGCGCGTTCGACGATCGCGCAATGGGTCGGCTACGAGCGCTCGCGGGCCAAAGCGCGGGCATACGGCGATCGGCGCGACGCATATCTCGCGGCGCTCGAACACCGTCTCCTCGACGTGTTCAAGACGCCCGAGGCGCGCTTCGAGGTGCACTACATGCAATATCTTTATATCGGCATCACGGCATAGTGCATCTCGGCCTGCACGTTCACGCCGGCCGCGGCTACGACGAAGCGGTGGCGTACGCGCAGCGCCACCGGTGCAGCGCGATTCAAATTTTCAGCAGCAACTCGCGGACGTATCGAGTGAGTCCGGTCGACGTTCCCGCGCTGCAGCGCTTTTCTGCGCTCCGGCGGACGGCCGGGATCGCAAGCGCCGCGATTCATACGTCGTACCTCATCAACCTTGCCAGCGAAGATCCGAAGACCGTCAACAATTCGCTGCGCCTGTTGAAGAGCGATCTGGCCGCCGCGGCGGCCGGGGATATCGCGTACGTCAACACGCACCTGGGTTCGTACGGGAAGCGCGAACGCCGCGCCGGCTTCGCCGGGGTCGTGCGGGCCCTCGAGGATGCACTCGCCGAGATTCCCGCGGGCGTGCTGCTGGTGATGGAAAATTCCGCCGGTGCCGGCCAGCTCTGCGGCGGGACGTTGGAGGAACTCGGCGCGTTCGTCAAAGCTGTCGCGCATCCGCAACTCGCCGTCTGTCTGGACACCGCGCATTCGTGGGCGGCAGGCTACGCTATCGATTCGCCGGCGGGCGTGGAACGTTTCCTCGGGCAGGCGGACGCCGAGATCGGCCTCGAGCGCGTCGTGCTGTTTCACTTCAACGACACCGAGGTTCCGCTGGGCGGGCACCGGGACCGTCACTGGCACATCGGCGAAGGACTGATCGGCCTCGCGGGCTTTCGCGCGCTGGCCGCGCATCCCGCGCTGCGCTTGAAGACGGCGATTCTGGAAACGCCCGGCGAGGAAGCCGACGACGAGCGAAACATGCGCACGATCCGCACGATCTTCCACGGCGCCGCGTAAGCCGGGCCGGAGTGATTCTGCACTTCGATCTCGACGCATTCTACGCGTCGGTCGCGCAGCGCGACGATCCGTCCTTGCGCGGGAAGCCGCTGGCCGTGGCCGGTTCCAGCCGCAGGTCCGTCGTGCTGACCGCGTCATACGAAGCGCGGCCGTTCGGCGTGCGCTCTGCAATGCCGCTGTATCGCGCGCTGGAGGCGTGCCCGCAACTCATCGTCGTGCCTCCCGACTTTGCGAGGTATCGCGAGGCGTCGCAAGCCGTGTTCGCGATCTTTGCCGATGGGGCGGATGCGGTGGAAGGCCTCTCGCTTGACGAAGCGTTCGTCGCAATTCGGGCGCGCGACGTCGAAGCGGGGGTCGACTGGGCGCGGCGCGTTCGCGCGCGCGTCCGCGCCGCCACCGGCCTGACCGTCAGTGCGGGCGTCGCCGGCGGCAAAATGGTAGCGAAGATCGCATCGGATTCGTGCAAGCCCGACGGTTTGGCCGTCGTGCCGCCGGGCACGGAAGCGGCATATCTCGCGCCGCTCGCGGTGGGGCGCCTCTGGGGTATCGGCCCGAAAACTGCGGCGCGTCTTGAAAGCGCCGGCATTCGCACCATCGGCGACGTCGCTGCGCTTTCCGACGCGCGCGCCTTCGCGCTGTTCGGGCGTTACGGCCGCGACGTGCGCGCGCTCGCGCAAGGCATCGACGAGCGCGACGTGGATCCGTCGCGCGAGCGCAAATCAATCTCGACGGAGGAAACGTTCGAGTATGACGTCACCGACGAATCGCGCGTGCTCTCGTTGTTGCGGGTGCAAGCCGAGGAGCTGGCGCGCGACTTGCAGGCCAAAGGTTTGCGCGGCGCGACGATCGGCGTGAAAGTGAAACGAGCGGATTTTACCGTCACCGGACGACAAACGAGCTTATTGGTCGCGACCAACGACGCCGACGCGATCTGCGCGGCCGCCACGCACAGCTGGCAGCGCACGGGACTCGCCGGCGAACCGATTCGCTTACTGGGGACGCGCGTCGCCGCTCTGATCGAAGGCGAACCGCGGGAGTTGACGCTCTTCGCGTAGGGCCCGCGGCGCGCGGGTTTTTTTCGCCCGGCAATCTGGATATCGCTGGTTCACGTTCGCTCTGAATGGCCGCTTCCGCCGTCGGCATGTTCGTCTATCGGCATCAGCAATAGGACGTCGTGCGGCGTGCGCTAGATATAGTCCGTGCTCCAGCACCGGTCGGCCGCATCGTCGAGGATCGCCCTGCCGTTCGCGCCCCAGCCGGCACGCGCGAGCGGCGACAGCAGCGCGATCATGGAGATCCCGGACTTGCGCCGTTTCACCGCTCCCTTCGGCAACGCCGCACGAGCGATGTCCGGCGGCAGCCAGCCGGTGATTTTACGCAAGTCGCCCGCGGCGCTGCGCAGCAGCGGGGGCATCGCATCGAAACCTTCGTCGCCGGTGTACGCGAACTCGTCGATAACGAACGCGTCGGCTCGCGGAATGCGGCGACCGAAAACGTACGCCAAAATACTCCGTCCCCGGCGCACGGTCATTTCAATGCGCTGACCTTCGTGCGCTCGCGACCGTGCCGCAATGCGCAGCCATTCCCACACGAGCGGCGTACGCTTGAACGCGATGGCGCGGCGCCCGTCGAGCATCTCGAAGCAGCGGCGAATCGCGGGCCAATCGCCCGGCGCGAGCGGCGCGACCGCGACACGTTTCGCGCCGAGCGTATCGGAGCGTAGCGAGATCGAGCGCGACGGGAGTGCGATGAAGCCGAGCCGTTCGTAGAACGCCGGGTGGATGGCGCTGAACAAATAGGCGATATCGGTGCCGGCGTCGCGCTCCGCATCAAGGAACGCGCCGAGCATCGCCGAGGCATAGCCCCGGCCGCGGAGGGGCGGCGGCGTAAAGACGGCGCCGATGCCGGCGGCGCGCAGCGTCGCCGCACCGCAGCGGATCTCACGCTCGTACCGCTTGCACGACGCAACAAGCGCGCCGTCGACGCGCAGGCCGAGCGTGCGGAACCGGCGCCGGCCGTATGCGGAGTCCGCGATCTCGTGAAACTCGCCGACGTATTCTTCCAGCGTGCGCCCGTCCGCCCACAAACCGCTGGAATGCGGCAAGACGGCACGAGCATACTCGCCGGATGCAATGGTCGTGAGCTGCACCCTTTGTAGTGTACACGAAACGCCTATACGCTGTCGGCTGCCCGGCAAGCCGCACACACGGGCGTGCTGCGTCCGGCGAGTACCGCCGCGACGCGCTCGGCAAGTGCCGCGTCCAGCGCGTGCGGACCGTCGGCGCTGCCGTCGTCGCGCCGGACGAAAAACGCGTCGTGCTCGACGTGCGTCAGCGCGGCGGTCGCGAGCGCCGCGTGCGCCGGCGCCTCCTCGCCGTGCACCAGCACGAACCGGCGTCCGTCGCGCTCGAGCGTCTGCACGCTACCGTACACGCTAGCGCCGCCCGAGGCCACGGTGAAATGCAACTCGTCGCCGGCCGCCGGATCGCGCAGCAGCGGTGCGGGCATCACGAGCGCGGCGGCCATGGCGCGGCGCGGCGCGCAGCGGACGCACGCAAGCAGTGCGGCGGCATATTCCGCGGAAACGGCGCGCGTAGGTGCCGCAGCGGGCGCCGGCGCCGCGGGCCGCGGTGAGGCGCTCGGCAGGCGCGTGTCCGCGAGCGCCGGTGCGGCGGGCGGTTCGCGAGCCGGCGCCACACCGGGGCAACGCGCTTGCAGGTCGCTCAGGAACTCAGGCGCCCCGACGCCGCGCGTCGCGCGGCCCCACGCCGATACCGTCGCGGACACGTCCGCGCGAGCGAGCGCGGCAGTAAGTGCGCGCAGGTGTTCGCGCGCGAATGCGTCCCGGAGCTTCGCTTTGTGCTGGTACCACGTGAACTTCGCCGTGCGCGACGTTGCCGCGTCGCCGACATTGTCCTTCGGGATCATTCCGTACGCGGCGCTGAACAAGAACGCGTCGGGCGCGTAGTAAGGCGGGAACGAACCGGCGCGTACGTCGACGACGAACACGTGCGCGAAGCGCCGCGCTTTGATGCGGTCGATGCTGCCGACCACGACGCCGCCGGCGGACGTGTCATCGAAAGCGGGACCGTCGTCGCTAGCGGCGATTCGGTCGCAATATGCGAGCGCGCGCGCGAGGTCGTGCATCGGATGCCGTTCCGCGTAGCGTCTGATGATGCCGAGGAGTCGCTCGACGACCGCGCCGCGCAAACGCGTGCGTGCCGCCGTCTCGGCGTCGCGTGCCAGGAACATGCCGCCGTCCGTGACGATCGCGCCCGCGGCGGTTGCCGCATCGCTGCCGCGCGTAACCTGCTGCCAACGCTCGCGCCGTTCTCGGAAGCAGACCAGGCGCTCCACCGCCGCGCGGTCCAGATCCGCGTCGCGGTCGCCGCGTACGACGTTGGTACCCAGCCGTACGTCCCGCCGGCGGTCCCAGCGGCGGCCGCCTTCCGCCGCCTCATCGCGCGGCAAGTCGAACAGTGGCTGCTGCGTGCTCGTTGGTTCGCCGCACAACAGCGCGAGCGTTGCATCCGATAGACCGAGCAGCGGCATCTGCAGCACGCGCAACAGCCACGCGTGTGCAAACGGATCGACGGCGGACCACAAGAGCGCGAGCGCATCGAGCGCGTCGTGCCGCGCGAACAGCGCGGCGTCGCCCTGCAGCGCGATGGGCACGTTACGCGCGGTCAGCGCGCCTTCGTACGCCGCCAAGCAGCGCGCGGAGCGATGCACCACTGCGATGCGGCCGGGCTCGATGCCGTCTCGGATAAGCGCGGCGATGCTCGCGGCGACGAATGCCGCCTCGCCGGTCTGGGTCGTCGCGCGGTAGATTCGCACCGCATCGCCGTGCGGCGGAGGCACCGCGCGGTCGCCGTCGAGCAGCGCCCGGACCACGCCGGCGATCTGCGGCGGCACGCGGTAGTTACCTTGCAGCGCGATCGTCGCGGCGGCCGCGGCGAAGATGCGCTCGGGCCGCGCGCCGGCGAACGTTTCGGTTGCTGCGTCGGGATCGCCGGCGACGGTGACGCCGCGCAGCGTCGTACCGAAGATCGCTTGCAGTAGCGCAAACTCGCCGGCGTGCAGATCGTGCACGTCGTCGACGACCGCGAGCGCAAGGCGCTGGCGCAGCGCCCGACCGACGGCGGGATGTTCGCTCACGACGCGGGTCGCTTCGGCGACGGCGTCGACGGCGGTCAGGCAGCCGTACGCGACGAGTTCGCTGAGATACGAGCGGTAGATCTTGGCGATGATTTTGGCGAGGTCGATTTCGCGCAGACGCTGCCGCGCGAGTTCCGCCGGCGCGACGGCGAGTGAAGGGCGATGCTCGTCCTTCGTCGCGAACAGCAGCGCGGGCGCCGACAAATTTGGAGTGGCCGCGTAGAACGCCGCAGCGCCGCGCAGGCAGGCCGTGACGAATTCATCGGGTCCGATCTGCGCGTCGCGCAACTTACGGATCAAGCGAAAAACCGCCGCGGCGAATCGGTCGGGCGCACGCAAGCCGGGAATTTCCGGGTCGATCTCCGGTCCGAGATAATCGGCCCAGTCGGCAGAAAAGAGCGGCGCGATCGCACGCGAAAAAATCTCTTGCGCGTCGAACGCGTCGATCGCCTCAAGGCTGAAGGCCAGGCCCGTAATGGGTGCGTGCTCGGCGAGAATGTCGAAGGCCAGGCGGTCCAGCGTCACGCCGGCGTACGGCGCATCGATCGCGCGGCGCTCCGCCGGCAACAGCGCGCGAATGCGTTCGGCTAACAACGCCGCGCCCGACGCGGTCGATGCCGTCACGATCGTCGCCGCCGGCGACAGCGCGAGGTCCCGCTCGAGGATGGCCGCATAACGCCGCGCCAGCGTTTCGGTCTTACCGCTGGCGGCCGGACCGGTAATGGCGAGCAGCGGCGCATCGGCGGGCATCTCGACCGCGCGGCGGGCGCCGGCATCGGCAATTTCCGGAATCATCGGCCGAAGCGTTCCTCCGCCGCGAGCGGACGTTCGCGGCATCCGTCGCGATAGGCGCAATAGCGGCACGCCTCCGGGTCGTCCGTCGCCGGATATGCCGTAAGCGTCCCGCCGGCGAGGAGCCGGGCGTGTTCGATCATGCGCGTGCGCGCGCGTTCGAGTTCCGCGACCGCGATGGGACCCGCCGTCGCATCGTCGCGCCGCCAGCCGTCCTCGATCGGCGGAGCGTGAGCGACGATTTCAAGTTCGATCGGCGCGACGTCGAGCAGGGCATCTTTGAGCGGGACGAGCGCCAGTCGTGTGACGCGGTCGCCCGCCGCGGTGCGCGCCCAGTAGTAGAACGGCAGCTGGAATTCGCGGAACCCCGCGACCGCGGCGCGGTACTCCGCCGCGCTCTTCGCGATGCTGCCGGTTTTGTAATCGATCACCGTTACCGCCCCGTTACGGTCGTCGCGGTCGAGCCGGTCGATGAATCCGACGAAGGCATGGCCTTCCAATTCCAACTCCGTCGCCACTTCGCAACCGATGACGGTAAACGGTGCGCGTGCCGCCCGTTCGATCAGCCAGGCCGCGTACTTTCTTGCCGTGCGCCGTGCGCGCCGCCGCTGCAGCTCGAATTCGACCGGCGCGTCGAACCACGTGCGGTATCGGTCGAACGCGCCGTTCACGCAGCCGTCCAAAAACGACGCGAGCTCCGCCGCCGGCTCACCCTCGATGTGCGGATACCGCAGGTGAAACTCTTCGAGCGCCGCGTGGAACGCGGTGCCGTAAAACGAAGCGGACGAGCCGCGGTCCTCGACGGCGGCGCAGGCATAGCGGAAATACCATTTTCGCGCGCATTCGGCATACGCGTTGAGGGACGAGGGGCTGAAGTGCATGCGCCGCAGCACGACGGGTTCGCGGTCTTGCGGCGGAACCGCGGCGGGCGCTGCCCTCATCGGCGCTACTTGCGTCCGCCGCGCGCCGTCAAATTCCGCCTCGAATTCCGCGATGAGTGCGTCGGCATCCCAAAGAGGTCCGAGCGTGCGCGCGCGGTCGAAATTGCGAGCAGCCGCGACGAGCGCCGCGACCGTGGGGGGATGACCGAATGCGAAGGCGTTCGCAACGGCAGCGAGCACGCTCGCGGCGCTCGCGTCGGGCAGCGCGTACGAGCGCGCGACGGCGCGCAGACCCTGCGCGAAGCGCGCCGCGTCGCGCCGCGCGGTCGGTCCCAGCGCCGCTTTTCCGCCGTCGATCGTCTCGAGCAAGCTCCCGCGTTCCGCCGTGAGCGTGAGCAGCATGCGTGCGTCGTCGGCGCGTACGCCGGACGCGCGTGCGAGGATCGCCGCTTGGGCACCGGCGTCCGTTTCATGCGCTGCATAACGCAGCGCCGCTTCCACGGTTTCGAGAATCGCCGGGTCCAACTGCGGTGGCTCGACCTCGCCGAGGCTGAGCGGCTCGAGCGTGATGCCGGCCGCGGCGAACAAGCGCCGCCAAGCGAACGCGCGATCGGACGCCGCGAGCAACACGGTGTCGACGCCGAGCACGTGGGCCGGCACCGCTTCGCGTTCCCCGGCCAGCGCGCGACGCAACGCCTCGGGAACGTCGAGCACGTTCGCGAACGCAAGCAGGGTCGCGTACTGTTCGAGAATCGGTTCGTAGGGCGCGCGTTCGCCGGTCCCGTCGATGGCGGCGGCGACGCGCGTTGCGAAGCCGGGCGCTTCACGGATCTGACGCGGAATCACGATGTCGTCGCGCGTGGCCGCGATGCGCCGTATCACGGCGCGCCGCTCGGCGTCACCGATCACGCGCACGCCGGTCAAGCGTTGCAACAATGCGGCGGGCGTCAGCAGTTCGCACGGCCCGGTTGCCGCGCAAGCGCTAAGCGCTGCGTCGAGCCCGGCTGCGAGCCGCCGTTCGTCGACGAGGATCGCGGTCACGTCTTGTAAAGTTCTCGACGCGGCGCCGGAACCCCGCGTTGTTCGTTGAAAGCTGGACCTGCGTGAAAAAATTGATCGTCGGCGTTTCCGGAGCGAGCGGCAGCGCGTACGCGCTGACGGCGCTGCGCGCGCTGCGTGCCGCCGGCGACGTCGAGGTACACCTCGTCCTCTCGCAGCAAGCGCGTCAGACGATTGAGCTCGAGACGGACAAGACGGCCGCCGATTTCGAGGCACTGGCCGACGTCGTGCATCGCGACGCCGATCTCGCCGCATCGATCTCCAGCGGTTCGTTCATCACCGCGGGGATGCTGATCGTACCGTGCTCGATGAGAACGGCCGCCTCCGTCGCGCACTCCCTCAACGGCAATCTTCTCGTTCGCGCCGCGGACGTTTGTTTGAAGGAACGCCGCAAGCTCGTGATGGTGGTGCGTGAGACACCGCTGCATCTGGGGCATCTCCGCACGCTCACGCAACTCGCTGAAATCGGCGCCGTGATCCTACCGCCGGTGCCCGGTATGTACGCGAAGCCGCAGACCGTGGACGACATCGTCAATCATACGGTCGGCAAGGCGCTCGATCAATTCGGCATTCCCAACGCGTTGTTCGCGCGCTGGTCGGGCGCGTAGCGAAGCAGCTCTTCGGCCAGCGCAACATCGCCCGGCCGGTCCACGTTGACCGCGATTTCGGGATGCGTGCAGACGATCGCCCCGACCGGCGCACCGAGAATGCGCGAAGCGCGCGCTTCGGCCTGCGCGATCGACAACTGCCCGACCGCGAAGCGCAGCAGCACGTCCCAGCCGAACACGGCGGCGAGGCGCAACGGCGCTTTCCGCGCCGCGCCCAGCGCATCCAGCACGCCCGCGAGGCGCCGCAGCGCGCGCGGTTTGATGACGCAAACGCCCCCGCCGCAAAACCGGCCTTCGCGCATGCGCGCCCAGGTGTGCGGAATCTGCGGATAACGTGCGTCGTGGCTGCGGCGTTCGAGGCACGCGTACGCGATGTCGACGTCCCGTGCGGCCGCCGCGTCCAGCACTTCGTCGATGGCCGCTCGCGTAAGAGCCGGCAGATCCGACGCCGCCACGAGGACGCCTTCGTCCGCAGCGAACCCGCGCAATCCGGATTCTAAACTTTCAATCATGCGGCGTCCGTCGTCGCGCCTTTCGTCGGCCGGCGCCAGCGCCGCGGCGTCGTGCGTCGCGCGCGGCGCCACGACCACGATGCGCTCGATGCGCGGAACCTCGCGCAGCGCGCGCACGGTGCGCTCGACCAGCGTCGTCCCGGCGATGGGAACAAACGCCTTGTTCGCCGCGCCCGGCGTCAGCGCAGAGACCGCATCCGGTCCGCCGCCGGCAAGCACCACGGCGTTCACGCCGGCGCCGCCGGCCGCCATGCGTGCGAGGGCGCAAGCGAGACCACGTGCAGTTGAGCACCGGGCGGCCGGACGACGCGCGCGCAGAGTGCGCGCGCGCTCGTCTCATCGGCGCACAACGCGAAACACGTACCGCCCGAACCGGAGAGCATCGCATGCGCGGCCCCAGCGTCGCGCAACGCCGCGAGCGCCGCCGACACCGCCGGATATGCGGCGCACACCGTCGGCTCGAAGTCGTTGCTCGCCGCGGCCAGGGCGCCCGCGAAGTCGCCGCGCTGCACCGCCGTTAGCACGCGCAAGCTGACCGACTCGCTCCGCGGTCTGCTCGGCGCGGGCGTAACGGCGCGCGCCGCGGCAAGGCGTGCGTACGCATCGGGCGTCGCGACATACACGTCCGGCACGAGCAGCGCGATCCACCACGGCGGTGCCGCGCCGAGCGCGGTTACGCGCTCGCCCGTTCCTTCGACGAGCGCGCCGCCGTCCACGAGAAAAAACGGAACGTCGGAACCGAGCGCGCGCGCATCGCCGATCCAATCGCGCTCTCCCAGCGCGCCGAATGCCCCGTTCATCGCGGCACGCAGCACCGCCGCCGCGTCGCTGGATCCGCCGCCGAGGCCCGCGCCGGCGGGAATGTGCTTGCGAAGCGTCACCGCTGCCGGCGGAAGTTTGCCGCAGATGCGGCGCAGCGCACGGATCACGATATTTTCGCCGGGCACTTCAGGTTCGCACACGAACGTGAATGCGCGCGCCGGCGCAAAGGTGAGCTCGTCCGCCAGCGCGACCGGCAGCATGACGCTGCGCAGCCCGTGATAGCCGTCATCGCGGCGCTGCAGCACCTCCAGCGTGAGATTGATCTTCGCATACGCGAGCATCGTCACGCATGACTTGCAATTCGCAAGCCCCGCATCCCTTGACCCGCGCTCGCTTGCTGAGAGAATCCGAAATCGTGACGAGCCCGCAGGCGAGGAGAATCCACATCGTGACGAGCCGCCCGGCGAGGAGGATTCATTCGCCTCTAGGGGGCGAATGAACCTAATGGGACCGAGCTTCGACGCGCAGCACAACGAGTATAGCGCGTACGTCCTGGATGAATCGCAAACGCCGTTCGGGATGACGCTAGGAAACTTCAAAACGTTTGCCACGTCGACCCCGAAGGGCGGCATCCGCGGCCTTTGGGACGCGGACACCGATCAGATCATCTTCGGGTCGCATCAGATTGCGTACCGCTCCGGCACTCGGGCGACGCTCTTCCCGCATCAGATCACGCGGCAGTTTACGTTCCTGCCTTACGCGCAGGTGTCCGAGTTCTCGCTGTACGACCGCATCAACGTCACGGAAACATTCTACGTGCCG
Organism: Candidatus Velthaea sp.; assembly: GCA_046262475.1. Classification (GTDB taxonomy): domain Bacteria; phylum Vulcanimicrobiota; class Vulcanimicrobiia; order Vulcanimicrobiales; family Vulcanimicrobiaceae; genus JBHEMQ01. Next base: position 2,665 of record JBHEMQ010000081.1, on the reverse strand, counting down.
CACGGCCCGCGGCACGACCGCCTCGTGAGCTTCATCGTCGACGTCAACCTGCATAACACCGGCGCGCAAACCGAGGAAGTGCGCGTGTTTCCGTGGGCGCTCTTGATCGGTCAGCGATTCTACGGCGAGCCGGAAAAGGAAGTGCGGGCGACGGTCGAGGGTAATTTTATCCGCTCGTACGGCGAGGAGTCGGGCTACGCACGCTGGTGGAGCGGCTCGCGCGACCCGCATTCCGTCGTGCTGGCGCTGCGCGAGCAGACGCTCATCGCCGCGATGCAAGAAGGGCGCCTGCGCGACGAAGTGCACCTCGAAGAGGTCACGCCGACCCTTGCCGCTTTCGTGAACCGCCGCATCTTCGGTGCGCTCGAATTTCGCATCGACGTCGAGCCCGGCGCGCGCGAGACGGTGCGCCTGGCGGTCGTTTTTCACAAGAACGGCGACGCCCATTCCAAGCCGCCTCTCGACCAGCTCTTGCACGACGACACCGCGCTGCACGAAACGCAGCGGTATTATGCCGAGCGGCTCGCGGACGCACGTTTCATGACGCCGTCGCCGCTCGTGAACCGGGGCGTCGTCTGGGCGAAGTGCAACATGCTGCGCGTGATCAAGGAATATCCGCAGGGTTGGGGCTCGACCAACTCGCCGCCGTCGGACATCCTCGTCTCACGCGATACGTCGTGGTTCGTACACGGCTACGATTACCTGCTTCCGAAATTTAGCCGCGACGCGATCGAACTCTTCAACCGCTTCCTCGAGCCGAGCGGTCAAGTCGTCGAGTACGTGCGCGGCGTCAACGGCTACCGCACCAGCTACGAGCTCAACATCAACGACGATACGCCGCTCCACATTATCGCGATCTTGCACCACTACAACGCGACGCTGGACAACGAGTGGCTGCGCGCGGTATATCCGCTGGTCGTGCGGATCACCGACTACCTTCTCTCGCAGCGCGACGCGAACGGCCTCGTGTTTTGCAAGGCGGGCGGCGTCGACATGTTCGGGATCACGTCGTGGCGCAACATCATTCCGTATTACACGCTCGACGGCGCCGTTACGGAGATCAATGCCGAAGCATATTTTGCCGTCGAGGCGGCTGCCATGCTGTCGGCGATCGTCGAGGACACGGCGAATTGGGAACGCTACTCCGCTGAGGCGAGCGCGCTCCGCGACGCGATGATGGCGAAGCTTTTCAACCACGACGCCAACGCCTTCGTCCTCAACTACGACAATGAAAACAATTATCAGGACAACTTCACCGCGGACGAGGTGTTTCCGGTGCTGTTCAACGTCGCGGAGGAGCCGGCGCGTCAGGCGATCTTGCGGCGCTTGATGGAAGCGGATTTTACGACGCCGGTCGGTCTGCGCACCATCTCGACTGCGGATTCATGGTACTTTCCGTCGCATGGCTTCGGGTTGCTCGGCGGCGTGTGGCCCGACCTCACGTTGTGGTTCGTCGTGGCGCTCGCGCGCAACGGCTTTCGTGAAGCCGCCGCGCATTGGCTCGAGGCGATTTACGAGTCGATGGAGGCCGGCGCGAGCCGCAACACGGTGCCGGGGCAATTCGGCGAATGGTTCGACGGCGGTTCGCTCACGAATCGCGGCATGTATCTCTCGCCGTGGACCGGCGCAAAATACCTGTGGGCGGTCGGCGAAACCGTCTGCGGGCTCGACGGATATCGCACGAGCGGCCGGCTGCATTTAGCGCCGATTCTGCCGCCGGCTTGGAAGTGGTCGGCGGCCGTTCGCGTGCATTGGGGCGGCCGCCGGCACACGTACGTCATCGACGCGGTCAACAAGCGCATCTCCGGTGACATGACGTTCGCCTCGGCCGACGAGCCGTACGAAGTTATGTACGCCGGGCGCGACGTCAGCGACGAGGCGACGACCTCGCCCGTCGATGTCGCCGCCGTCGCGTTCGAGGACGACGCGGGCGACGTGCGCGTGTTTCTGTGCAATCAGCACGACCGCGCGCGCAACGTCGCGCTCGAGTTCCGCGGCCGCACGGAACGCCGCGCCCTGGCGGCGGGTCAAATGCTCGAGATCGCTTTGGTCGGCCGTCCCAAACTGGTCGATGCCATGCCGGTCGCGCTGCCGCCCCCGCTCGCGGCCCCGGCGTGACGCCGGGCGCGCCAAGGCAGGCGGAAGCCGCACGCGGCGTCCGGAAACGCGCGCGAATGGTCGCGCATGCGTAGCCGCAAGCCCGCACTCTCGCTGACGCTCGTCGCCGGCGCGGTGCTGCTGCTGGGCGCGATCGCCATCGGTCAGCGTCTCGGCGACCGCGTTCTCAGCCAGGTCACACAGCGGCGGACGCCGATCGTCGGACCCATCGCCACGCCGGTCCCCGAAACCAGCGATGCGGGCTTCAAGCGGAACTGGAAGCGCGAACAAGTCGTCAGCGTTGCGACGGATCCGGCCTTCCCGGACCCGCGCATCACGCCGCGACCGACGCCGCGCCCGACCCCGCCGCCGGCGACGCCGCCGCCGCGGCCGGTCCGCACGGAGCCGCCGCCGGCGTCCGTGTACTCGTCGCCGCGGTCAGCTGGCCCGGGTACGTGGACGGGGTCTCGAACCTCGCCCACAAGCTCGTCGACTTGACCGACTGCGAGGCGCTCGTGCTGCTGGTCGAGATGGACGCGCGAGTGTTCTGCGTCGTTCGCAGCAGGAC
>JBHEMQ010000080.1:0-14547 GCA_046262475.1 Candidatus Velthaea sp. | reverse complement strand
AGGTGAACCAGATCGGGACGCTCACCGAGACGCTGGACACCGTCGAGATGGCGCACAAGGCGGGCTTCCGGACCGTGATTTCTCACCGCTCGGGCGAAACGGAAGACACGACGATCGCGGATCTGGCGGTGGCGACCGGCGCCGGTCAAATCAAAACCGGTTCGCTTTCGCGCAGCGACCGAGTGGCGAAATACAATCGGCTCATGGCCATCGCGGACGACCTGGGCGGTGCGGCGCACTACGCCGGAAAGGCCGCCTTCAAGGCGCTCTAGATTGCCCCGACCCGGCGCTGGGTAGGTCCCTATCGGAGGGTGGGAGGCTTGCTGATGGAATGGTCGTTCGATGCCGCCGACGCGGGAGCCGCGTACGCCACGCGCGCCGAATTCCGCAGTCTTTTGCGCGACGGAACCACGGGCGACAGCGACATCTTCGCGGCGGACGTCGTTTACGGCGAACTCGTCGGCAATGCGGTCCGCCACGCCGGGGGGCGGATTGATATTTCGCTCGTCTGGCTCGAGCAAGGCGCCGCCTTGCGCGTCCGCGATCACGGCCGCGGCTTTCTGCTGACGACGCTCAAATGTGCGGGACCGGAAGAGGAAGCGGGCCGCGGCCTGCACCTCGCCTCGCACTTCTCGGACATGGTGCACGTTGCGCGCACGCCGACCGGCGGAGCGGAGCTCACCGTCGTCTTACCGATTTGGCAGAAAGAAACGGCTGCGGTGCCGACGGCGTAAATGACAGGGCCTCTCAGCGCGCTCGCACAATTGCGCGTGGTTCGCGGGCCCGTAGCTCAGCGGTAGAGCAGCCGGCTCATAACTGGTAGCGCGCTGGTTCGAATCCAGCCGGGCCCAGAACATTACCACCATCGCATGGCGCCATAGTCTATCGGTTAGGACGCTGCCCTTTCAAGGCGGAGAGACGGGTTCGACTCCCGTTGGCGCTACCACTCAGACCCCGCTACGGTGGGGTTTTTTGGTATGCGTACCCGGCGTTGGTGGCCATTTGGTGGCCATTGCTCCCTTATCGTCCAACATTAAGCCTGTGCGGCGATAAGTGGAGAGCTTGCCCGGCGTCGACGGGCCCGTCATTTCCTCGGAAAATGTGGTCGAACAGGACGAAGCGGTTGGCGTACTTCCACAGGAACGGCATGGTATCGCAGTCCTCATGCGCCATCGCGAGCTCGCCCATCTGCTTCGCGGCAAGCGAAGGATTACCGACCGGGGAATCTTTGCGCTCTTCGGTTGCGGCAAACGCATCCATCGGCGGAAGACCGTCCACGATGTGCATCTTCTGAACCGTTCGCGAGTGCGAATGGTCTTATGTCGTCGGTGTCAGCCGCGAACTGCGGGGCCGATGCGGAAAGGCCGTACTGTCGTCATCGTCCCGTTGGTACCGAGCAGCGGCTGCTCGAAACCGGGAAGCAGCGCTCCGGGCCGCGAGTATAGGCCTTCTGCGCCAGGAAACGTACCGAAATCGGAGTCGAACGAGCGGTTCTCCTAGATACAGCACAAACACATATTTTACGTCACGCCGGATGAGAGCGAGGCGCTCGGCGTCGGTCATCGCCGCGCGGGCCGCAACGGGACACTCATTGTCGCGATTACGACGGTCAGCGTGCAGGCTGCCGCGCGAGCTCGTGCGATTGACATCATGGTCCCCGTCGAGCACGAAGCTCAGTTTTTTGTATCATCACGCGTAGACTGGTCGGAGAATGGAGGAATTGGCCGCGCGTCGAGAGCGGGCAGTCGGTCCTCGCCAGTTTACACCGCGGCCCATCCATCGCGCTAAGCCCCATTCGCCGACAACCACCTCCACGCCGATGTATCGCTTATGGCGTTCCCTCGATGCGCGCTCGTTTCTCGTTCAGCGTGCTCGAATACGCGCACGTCGTTCCTTGCTGACGCGGTGCTGTGTTCGCCATCTCACCGAGGCCTCGCGAGCCTCGCCGTCGACTTCCGTATCTCCCAGATGGTCGACGTCAATAACGGCGTACACGCCATGATCCCGAAGGCCATTTTCGCACCGGACTTCCATAGGACGATTTCGATTGTCTAGACGCGCGGAGAATACCGAAGCGCGCCGTAACGGCGGATACTTTAGAACCCGTCGTGGCGGCCGTTCAGTATCCCGCAGCGATTCCGTCGCCGCGCGGATCGGCTCCGCCGTGCCGCGCGAGTGACCTCGCCGCCGCAGCTCCGCAATCACCTCGTCTCCGGCACGGCTTTCGATCGCAAGCGAACTGACCGGCTCGCCGCACGTGCGCCCATACAGCCAGCGCGGCGCATCGATTGCAGCCTGGACGTCCATATCGAAGTCGAGGATGCGTGACGCGACGGCGGCTTGCGTTCGCGGCTGACCTTCACCGCGCATCGTTCCGTAGACGAGTTCCGGTCGGTAGTCGCGTAGCGCCATCGCGGGGTTCAGGGTGTGAAAGGATCGCTTGACGGAGCCAGCGCGTTCGGTGCGTCGCATCGAGTGAGAATGACGAACCGCGATTTTGCAACAGCACGCCCGTGCCGTCGGGAATCACGCCGGAACCAAAATCTAAATAGATGCTCTGAATGAGCGAGACGGCGTTCCCCGCTTCATCCACAACACGCATCCATACGGTGTCGCCGCCAGCCGGCCGGCTGGCCTGGGTAACGGCCGCCCGCGATGGACTCGATCGCCGCCGCGTGCGCGGCCGCGGCGCGCGGGCGACAGCAACTCCGCTAGCGGTGCCGCATGAAAAAGCGGATCGGCGATCCATGCGTCACGATCGACGAATGCCTGCTTCGTCGCCTCGATGATGAAGTGATAGAAGTCGGCCGGGCTGCGTGCGAGGTCGCTCCGCGCGTAACGTTGCAGAACGTTGAGAATCTGCAACGACGTCAAGCCCTGCGTTGGGGGCGGCGTATTGGGGGCGGCGTATTATATAACGTCCACCGCCGGTACGGAATGCACAACGGCTCTTCCCATACCGACTGATGACGCGCGAAATCGGATTCCGTTAAGAAGCCGCCGCGTTCGCCCAGGTACGCGGCGATCCGAGCCGCGATCGGACCACGATAGAATGCGTCGGCACCGCCGCTTGCGATCGCGCGCAACGTAGCAGCCAAATCCGGCATCGCGAAGCGCTCGCCACGCCCGTAGAAGCTGCCGTCCGGCTTGAGAAACGTACGCGCGAACCCGTCGAATGCTTCCATCCGCCGAATCGGCTCTATTCGAAAGCGACGTTGCGTCTCGTCCACCTATCCTGACTCGGCGTTACCGGAAAACCGGATTCTGCATACCAGATAGCATCGGCGAGCAGCTCGAGCATTGGGCGATGTCCGGCGAAGCGTTCGCAGCTGTAACGGTACGCCTCGAACCAGCCGTCGACGGCACCCGGCACCGTATTCGCAGACAATGGGCCGCGACGCGGGATTTCATCGCTGCGCCCGGCGCTGCGATATGCTTCGATCGTACAAGCGGCACCGGCACTTCCCGCTGCCAACAACGCCTGGACGCTGCCCGCTCGCGCGTCGTAGACGAGCCAGAAATTATCGCCCCCGATGCTGTTCATGTGCGGGTAGACGACGGAAATCGTGGAGGCCACCGCAATCGCCGCTTCCACGGCGTTACCGCCTGAGGCTACGACGCGCAATCCAGCGGCGGTCGCCAGCGCGTGCGGTGAGGTAACCATGCCGCGTGGAGCGACGACGCTGCGCACTCCTTGCATCCGTCGGGGCCCTTAGGCCCTTGCCGGCATGCCCGACACCGGTTTGGCGAGCCACTGCAAGCGTAACCGCCGCAACACGAAAAATGCGAGCAACGCGGTCACGAGGTCGAGGCCGACGACGATCAGGAACACCGGCACCCAGCTGCCCAAAGCGCCTCGCAATGCGGCTGCGACCGGGCCGCCGAGGACCGAGCCCACGCCCTGCGCGATGTACAGGATGCCGTAGTTCGTCGTCGCATGCTCCGGCCCGAACAAGTCGGTCAACGTCGACGGAAACAGCGAAAAAATTTCACCCCATCCGAAAAATGCCACGCCCGTTAGAACGACGAACATTACGGGATTCTGCAGGAACAACAACAGAAGCAAAATTGCGAGCGCCTCGAGCCCGAACGCCAGCGTCATCGTGTACTCGCGACCGATATGATCGGAGACCCACCCGAAGAACGGCCGCGTCAAACCGTTGGTGAAACGCGAGATCGTCAACGAAAGCGGCAACGCGGCAACGCCCCACACGAGCGCCGTCGCGACGCCATAGTCCTTGGCGAACGGGCCGACGTTCGCAACGATCATGAGGCCGCTCGTCGACATGAGGCTCATCATGACGAAGAGCAGCCAGAAGACGGGTGTGCGCACCATCTCGCGCGGCGCGAAACTGTGCCGAGTCTGACGCACCTCGCGGGCGGCGCTGAGCTGGATGTCGGGACCGACCCACTCGAGCGGCGGATTGCGCAAGAATTGCGCCGCTATGACTCCCACGACGCCTTGAACGATGCCGAAGGTGACGAGCGTGTGCGCGTACCCGGACGATTTCAACATGTTGCTGATCGGGAACGTCGTCAGGATCGCGCCGGCGCCATACCCGGCGGCGACGACTCCGGCGGCGAGACCCCGGCGGTCCGGGAACCAGCGCACCATGAGCCCGATGACGCCGACGTAGATGATGCCGGTCCCTATTCCGCCGAGCACGCCATACGTCAAGTACAGCGTGAACAGGCTCGATGCGGTGGCGGCCAATATCCAACTCAAGCCGCTGACGGCGGCACCGATCGAAATCAACAGCCGCGGCCCGAAGCGCTCGATCAGATACGCTTGAAACGGCGAGAAGAACGTCTGCAAAACGATCAGCAAGAGAAACGTAATTTGGAGCGCCGCAAGGCTACCGCCAAGCTGCTTCCCGATCGGACCGACGAACAAAGTCCACACGTATTGAGGACTGGAAATGGCCATCATCGCAATAAAGCCGAATACGAGCTGCCACCAGCGCTGACGTTGGAAACGATCAGACATACGCAAGTCCTCCTCAAACGGCGTCTCGGCGGCTTCCGCTGGCCTTACCTCGTACGCGTCAGACTGTCCCCTGCGCGAACGGGCTCCGTCGTGCAAACGCTACGACGTTGCGATAGGCGGTTGGATGGGCCGGAGCTCCATTTGCAGCTCGCATCGGCTTAGCAGCGGGGCGCGATGACAGAATACGCGAGCCGGCCTATTTTCGCGGATCGGCGACGCCGCGACTAAAGATCGGTTCGTGGTGGGCGATGCGGTTGCGAAATTAACGCAAAAACCGAATCGATCAGCCACAACTGATCGTCTTCTTCGGCATTTCGTATTTGGTGTATCTGAAATCTGCATTTACGCGTGCCACCAACTCCGACATGTCTTTTCCATGCCGTTACACCACTTCGTCGATGCTAGGCAACTTGCGCTTTCCGAACCAGTCACGATCGGGCAGCGACCAAATCGGCATGGGGTTCAGTCAAAAATATATTCGTTCGGTCTGGTTCCGGGCAGCCGACGAATTTCGAGCTGTCGTCGTGGAGTCGCGAGCAACAAATCCTTACGTGATTCGGTGATTAGGTGGCGCGCTCTTTTTTGAATGCCCGGCTGGCGTTAAAGTGCGGCCTTTGGCTGCTATAGTGAAGTTTTAGGCCAATTCTCGGTGGGCTTCGCGGGGCAGAGAGGTCGCTGCCGTCCGTTCATTGCTCAAAGAACTTTTGAGCATACCGGGCCATTGCCGCGCTCGAACACCGGAGCCTCATCGAAGCCATTTCAAGTTTTTGGGCCATGCAATGACCCGTTCACGAGCCGCAGCGCGAACGCGGCCGCCGCAAGCCCTAGACTGGCCGCGGCGATGACAAGCGCGAAGCGGTATGAGCCGGTGAGGAGTGCGACACGTGTCGCAACGAGCGGACCGATTATTTGACCCACGCCGTAGAGTACTGTTAGTAGCCCGATTGTGGCGTTGCCGTTGGCCGGGCGAAGAGCACGGCCAAGCGCGGTCGCGAGCGACGCAATCCCGATGAACGTGGCGCCAAGTCCCACGGCGAGGGCGACCGCGCCGCCGGCTCCATGGAAGACAAACGGCGCAAGCATCGCGAGCGCTTGGGCCACGCATGCCGCGAGGAGAGCACGCGGAAGCCCCCAACGCCTTGCGGCGGCGCTCCACCAAATCGTCGACGGCGCTGTGACCGCGCCAACGAGCACCCACGTTGCCGTACCGTAACGCGCAATCGACGGCGTTTCCGACACCATCGCAACGAGGAACGTGGCCGGCACAATATACGCCGCGCCCTCGACGCCGTAAAGGACAGCGAGCCAGCCAAACATTGCGGCATTGCGGTTGATCTGCGTCTCGTAATTCGCTTCAGGCGTTTTGCAAGACGCCGGCAAGAACGGTAACGCAAAGGCGAGCGCGACGGCGCTGACGGCGGCAAGTCCGAGCCACGCAGCGCGCGATCCACCGAGCGACGCGAACGGTGTTACCAGCAGGCCGGCGGTAGCGATGCCGATGCCGACGCCCGAGAACGTCACGGCGTAGCCATGCCGCGAATCGATCTCCGCGACGAGATCGAGCAGGAGGCTCGCGGTCAGGACGAACACGAGTCCGCTCGCGACCCCCGTCGCGCATCGCGCCGCGAACCACGCGGCGGGAGCGCCATCATTGCAGTGGTAACGACGACAAGGATCGTTCCGACTCGCACGAGCGAGGTACGGTTTGCACGCGCGAGTGGATGCATCGCGAGCAACGCCCCGGCAAGGTATCCGACGAGGTTCGCGGACGCCAGAATGCCGGCAAATCCGACCGTAAGTCCAGCGTCACCTCGCATGACGACGAGCAACGGTGTGTAGGCGAAGCGCCCAACGCCCATCGCAACTGCTAGCACTACCGCCGCCGCAACGAACGGATGCAACGCCAGACATGAGCTATTGTCGTCCGTTTTGTGGATGTGGGTTGGCCCCGTTATGCGCCCGTCGTTCAAGGCCAGGGGTCCAACGTAGTCACCGTCTCTGGAACCTCGGTTTACTTTGTTAGCCGGTATCGCTTGGAGAGGTCTGCGTTGTCATTCACGTAGATGACTTCGTTCGAGTCTTCGGTGCATCTCGTGAGATCAGTCTCCAATTCTGCGTACGCTTGATCTTTGTCGAACGGCCTTTGCGTTGATGCCGGTGTCGGGGGAGGCGGTGGGACGCACGGCATATCGCAGCTTGCGCCAGTCGGGTGATCTATCCGCACGACCTGGACGCCAATGGTATGAATGTAGCTATGTCTAAGAAACCGCTGACACAGCGCAGCTGCGATGCTTGCAGTAAACCCAACAAACAAAATGGATCTTCTCATTCGCATACTCCAACAATGCCTTCGAGAAAGCCCCTTCTAGTATCGCTTGGCTCGCTGGCGAAATGATGGCGCCGGGCGAGCTCAGGGCGCGAAGTAGACCCATCGCGCGCCAGGAGAGGCGAGCCGGCGGCGCGCAAGGGCAGAGCATGTCCATCGATCATCTGCGTGCTGCGCGGGCGGCCGGCGACGACGACGCGTTCCTGCGCTACGCGCGGCTGCACCTGGGTGACGGGAATGAGGACGCGGGCCGCGCGCAGATCGACAGGGCGTACGTCGTGGCGATCAAAGCCCTGCTCGAGACACCGACGACCGACTACCCGCGGGTGCGCGCGATCGTCGCGGAGAGCGATACGGGCACCCTTGCGCAACTGTTCCTCTACGCGCACCTCGAACTCATCCGCCGCTGCGGCGATTGGATCCACGATGGTGAACTCTGAGCCGACGGCGCAACTTCGCCCCGGATTGTGGGAGACGGTGAACGCGCGCTACCCCGGCTCGATGATTCGCAAGACGGACGCCGTCCCGCTGGCACCTCTGCGCGTTCCGTTGCAGGGCGCGCGCGTGGCGTTCGTTAGTTCCGCGGGAGTGCAGCCGACGGGAACCTTGCCGTTCGACGTCGCACACCCGGTCGGCGACTTCTCGTTTCGCCGCGTCCCCTCCGATGCGCCGGTGTCGCAGCTCGAGATTCATCAACTCAAGTATCCGACCGTTGGCGCGCGCGCAGACCTCAACGTGATCTTCCCGATCGAGCGGCTACGCGAGCTCGTCGCCGACGGCACGATCGCCGGCCTGACACGGAATTTCTATTCGTTCATCGGCTACAACATGGATCCGTTTCGCTTCGAGACGGCGTTCGCCGAGGAGCTTGCGAGTGCGGTCGAGAGCGAAGGTCCGGACGTCGTCCTCCTCGCGCCGGCTTGACCGATCTGCCACCAATCCGTGGCGCTGGTCCAGCGCGCACTCGAACGACGCGGGGTCGCAACGGTTTCGGTCTCCGTCGCGCGGGACGTGACGACGGCGTGCGTCGCCCCGCGCGCCGTGTTCGTCCCCTTCATGATGGGCCATCATTTCGGCGTGCCGGGAAATGCGGCGCTGCAAAGCGCGATCGTCCGGGCTGCGCTGGAATTTGTCGCCGACGCGCGACGGAGCGGCGAGATCCGCGAACTCCCGTACACCTGGAACGCCGCGCGTCGCGGAGCCTACCACTGAGCGTCGAGTAACGCGAGCGCTTCCTGCACGATCGCCTGATGTTCGGCCTGGTCGCCGGCGCCACCGAAGTTTGCGCCACGCGGGTGACGCGTGTCCAGCACGTGCGGCAAACCCTTGATCGGCGCGCGTATCGTGCGGACGACGATGGTGACGATCCCCGCGTCCTTCGACGGCCAGACGCACGGTCTGGTGACACACGGCCGGGACGGTGGTCGGTGTGGGCGGCGATCAAGCGCGTGGCGAAATCACCATTTCCACCTCCGGGACCCGCTCTTGGGACTGTTACGGGTAGAACAAAGTACTGGGCGACCACGATGCCTACGGCTGCGATACTGCGGCGCTGCCTGCGCACCGCGGTGGCCATTTGGTGGCCACACGAGATACGGCACACACCGTTGGGGTTCGCGTTGGTACGGACAGGTGCGAAACGAATACGCAAGCGCACGCAGAGAGACGCCTTGGCACAGTATCGAGCAACGGAAGACGGATTCGACTCCCGTTGGCGCTACCACGAAAAGACCGTCGTTACGGGGTTTTCCGAGCGACGGTCTCTTTGCGTGGGCCCGCAGTGGGGGGGCCCGAGCCTTTCGCGACGGGCGGTTGTTGCGGCGCCAGCGAGGCTTCTATCGCGTCGCCGACCGCGCGCCCGAGTAATAAGTCAATGCGAAGCGCCGCGTCGTCCTGAAGCGATTCTATGGCGTGCAAATAGGTGCGGGAGGTGATGGCCGTCGACTCGTGCCCGAGAGCCCGGCTTCGGTCAAAGCTCGGGCTGGACTGGCGTTATTAACGGTGGTCAGCCGATCGCGGTGCTGGTCGGCCGGCGGCGGACGGCGAGATAAGCGACGGAACAAAATGCACGCCGTACGCGTTCTGCAAACGTACGATTTCATTGCGATCTTCGACGGCGCGTAATTTTCGCCGGCTGACCTCCATAAAGAACTTTTCGAGACCTGCCGGAACGATGGTGAGGACGGTCTGGCCTGGTTCTTCTCCGATGTTTCGCCATTGATGGGGTTCGCCGCGAGGCATGAAAACGGTATCTCCCGGCGCGGCGTCAATGACGTGCGCCCCGTGCCAGAAGCGAAAGCGTCCGCGCGTGACGACATAGGTTTCATCCTCGCGCGTATGCACGTGCGCCAGCGGACCGCCGCCCGGCGGGGCGGTGATGCGTAGAACGCAGAAAGCGCCGCCAGATTCCCGCGCCGATATTTCGACTTTCATTTGCTGGGTAAAAATCGAAAACGTCGGATGTTGGTCCGCGGACTGCACATCCAATCCTGCGGCTTGCAGCGCCGCCAAAAGGGCCAACACCGGCATTGCGATCATGTTTTTCCTCTGCGGTCGTTCCACCGGAGCGGCCGGCCGCAGGCGCGACAGGCTCCGGTTTAAGTTCGCTGCCGCGCGGTCATCTCTTGTTGCAGACCGTCGTGACTTAAGGCGTCGGCTTGTCGTTCTTGTTTTTGCCGGTGGCCGTATCCGTGGTCTGCGTATCGCTGAGCCTCGCCAGCGTATCTAACCCGGTGGAACCGTCGGACGAGACGATGGCCGTGAACGCAATCGTTTTAAGGCGCAGGACGCGCTTTTCGCCTCGCGGATGATACAGAGGTCGGCTCGAAACCGAAACGATGCCTCACGACCTCCCAGCCCCCCGCAAACCGATGGCGTTTAGGGAGTGGAGTGCCGCGATCGTCGCCGGCGTCCGTTCGATGCTCCCCCGAGGCGAAAGCAGTACGCAAAGGTGCGCGAATCGTCGTCATTCGATACCGCGGCTGCACCGCCACCCTGACGGACGATGGTGGTCCGTATTGGATCCGGTTCGGTGAAGGCGACGGCGTCTCAATGGCTTCGCTCTATGACGCCGATCGGCGTGACACGTTCACGACGTCGAACTTCGCCAAGTCAAATCACCGGTTATTTCGACGGACGTTTTTCCGTTCGCTCGAGCTGAATGTCGATGACGGCGTATCTATGGCTCTAGCGGCGTCCGCAAGTGATACACGCCGTAGACCAGACTAACGATGATAAGTGCGGCGGCGAGCAAGACCGGCGGTTCATGTCGCGGCGAGAACGCCCAAAAACCGAGGCTCACAACCACAACGATAAACCACACCACACGTAACTTGTCTAGCATCTGGCAAAGTACCCCGCAACCGCCAACGCGCCAGCGATGGAGTGTGAGATGACCGCACCAAGTTGCAACCCCGGCAAAACCATCATCACAAATCCGGCCGCTGCGAACGCGCTGCTGTAGAAGCTAACATTCCGGCAGTTCAGCGCCTGCATCGTGCGCCGACTGGGCGTCGTCGCTGAATCGCTGATTGACCTTCGCTATGACAGCACTCTCGGTCACGCCCATCTTAGTGGCGACAGCACTTACCAAGCGGGCGAGCTCCTCGACCTTCGGGCGTTCGTGGCGAGCCCAGGGATCAAAAGTGAGCGTCCTAGGCTGCGCGCGCGCTCGTCATTGGTCGGTGTCCGCATCGTATCGAATCCTTGCTAACGAGGTGGGAACGCTCGTGCTGTCTTCGCGTTTCCCGAACGCGCGCATTTTAACGCCCTAGGACGCGTTTTTCGTCGCCCGGATGATCCAGAAGGTCGGCTCGATGCGAAACGATGCCTGACGACCTCACAGCCCCCGGCAGACCCGATGCTATTCCCCGCGTGGAGCGCCGCGATCGTGGTCGGCGTCCGTTCGATGATTCCCGAGGCCACCGCGCTCCGCAACGGCGCCCGAACGGTCGTCATGCGATACGCTGGCCGCACCACTACCCGTGAAGATGCGCAAAAGCAGAGCGAGGTCAACTGACCATGATGGCGTCAGCACGCGGGCGGCGACCTTGCCCTGTAACGCCAAGAATGACGACGGCTGCAAATGTAGTTTGGAAGGCGTGTGCTGACACTGCAAAGTAAGCGCTGCTGTTTTCGTAAGTCCGCTGACCGTCGTTCGGCGACTCCCCGGATCGGTGCTTCGTTGACCTTCCGCCGGCATAGCGGTGGTCCCAGCGTGGGCCGACCTCAACGGAACACAACGGCACGGCAGCGTCGCGCACGGGCTTTCGGGGCGCGGAAAGGCGTACAGCACCGAACGGCGTGTTACGCGCCATCACTCGTCGTCACGATCGCCATCGGATTCGATTCCCGTTGGCGCTACCACAAAAGGCCGTCGTTACGGGATTTCCCGGGCGACGGTCTCTTTCATTGAAGGCTTTCGGGCGAGCACAGTTGTGGGCTCTGCGGCCTGCGCGCGACGGTGCCGATAATAGGAACATGGATGAATGGCCGATCGACCGCTCCTGCGGCGAAGACGAATAGACGCACCCGCCGCGCTCGTGCGCGGATCTGTCACTTCAACGCGATGCCGGGCATCTCGTCGATTCGAGGATGTTGGCCGCGAAGTTGTAGATCAAGTCGCCGCCGCTTCGGACAGCGCTGCGCCTCGTCGCGCGTTTCGTGATAGTGCCCGCACAGTTGGAACACGGCGATGACACGATTCGCGGCATCCGGTCGCGCATGCGAACTCAAACGTACCCGCTGAAATTTGTGCGGCCTCATCGGCACCGCGCGCACGTGACGTCCGCGCCGGTTCGCTGTCTCACGTAAGAAGCACACCCGTTTCGAGAAATAGGGAGCTCCGCGCACTCCGTCGGCCGGTCATTTCGCACGCCGCACCGGCAGCCCTCGCGAAGTGACGGCTTTGCGGCCGCGTCGGAAATGTCGAAGATCCGTAGATATCAGTTCGGCGGCGCTCAGGTCGCTTTCGCCGGATGCGCGATCGCGCAGCACTTGATGCGCGCGACCCGATTGCCGTAAGTCTGAGCGTTCCTTTCATGAAGTCGCACGGGCGAGGTTTGGAATGCGTGCCACCGAGAATCGCCGCGGTGCAAATGGTGTGAGCCCGATGGATCGTCTGCTTCACGTCGCGGACGGAGGGCCGCGCGTATGAGCGTACTGGAGGAATAACTCCGGCGACTGATGACGCTCCTTCGCGCGCCCATCCGGCAATTCATGAGCCACACCGGCGGCAGCGACTCGCACCACGAAGTGCATCGCAAATGCGGCTGCAACGCGCAGCGCCAACCCCAACGCCTGGCATGCACGCGCTGCGTGGCCCACGCAGAAAAGCGGTAAGACCAGGGCCCGCCTGCCGCGCGTAATCGCCCTGCCCGAGCCGGGCGGCCGCAGCTCAACGCAAGCGCGACACCGCACGGGTGATTGTACATGCGGTGCCGGCGTTCGGCACGACCGTTCGTTTGCCTCGGCCGGGAAGGCGTAGTGCCTTCCGCTCGCGTTCTACCCGAATCGACACGCGCAAAACTTCGGATTTTGCAACCGGGCTGCGGTTGACCGGGACAGCCTTTTTAAGGTACTGTACGTAGTTGTTATAGCAACTACGTAAGGTGTGCCGAGGTGTCATGTCAGTTTCCGTGCTTGCCGGGTCCGCATCTGCGGTTAGCGCCTTGAACATCGAGGCAGGGGACGTCCCGGAGCGGCTTTCCGGCGCGCTCACGGCTGACAGCCTCACCTTTGTGCGCGGCGGCGCGTTGCGCGCGAGCCTTCGCGGCGCCGCTTTGCGGATCGTCGACGCCAACCACGTGATCCTGGGGCGCCCGGCGGTGGATTTTACGGCGGTCAGCCCCAACGTGCGCTGCACCGTCGTGCGCTTTGCGGGCTTCGGTCCCGGGCCGGGCCACGAGATCGGGATCCGCCTTTGCCCCTCAGCGATGTACCTCGCGCACTGGATGCTGCTCGATCGTGCCGGCGACCGCATGCACGCCGCGGCGCAACTCGAGGGCGCCGCGCGCGACGTCGCCCGCGTTTGCCGTGTCGCATCGATCTCCGAACACGCGCGCCGGGTCGGCGTGTACGTCAGTTCCGCGCTGCACGAGGCCGGCAATCGCAGGTTATCGCTCGATGCCTTAGCCGCATCCTTATCGCTGTCACGTTTTACGGTGTCGCATCTCTTCAGTGAATATGCCGGCATCACGCTGCGCCTGTATCACCGCCGGCTGCGCATGCGCCTGGCACTCGAACTGCTGCGCGAAGCGCCGGTGCAACTGACGGCGCTTGCGCTCGAGCTGGGCTTCAGCGATCAGGCGCATTTTTCAAATACCTTCCACGCCGAATACGGCATCGCGCCGTCGCTGCTGCGCGGCAACGCCGCGTTGTCGCGCGCAATGATTCGCAAGCGCCGCGTCGCGCTGCTGCCTAGGATGGAGACGCCATGAGACGTCGTTATGCGGTGCTGCTATCAATCGTGCTGACGGCTTGCGGCCGCAGCAACTCCGCGCCGTCGCCGCCGACTCTCGACGATCGGCCCTCATCAAGCAAGGTCAAGGAATCTTTCGCTCCGACACGTTCGGGGACGAAGCGTTCTGGACCAACACCTTGCAGATGAACGCGGTGATTCAAAGCGCTGTCAGCCCGAAGACGACGCTGTCCGTCGGTCTGAAGGTCGACGCCGACGCGCTGCCCGCCGACGTTGTCGCCGCGTTGCAAAGCGGTGCGGTGGACTTGAACAGCCCGGCGACCACCGTCACGCTGATCAAACTCAACGCGGTGGTGGGTCTGCTCGGCAAAGTTGACGCCGCCAATAATCTGACCCAAGTCGGCATCAGTTGCGCGCTGTGTCATTCGACGGTCGACAACCGGCTCGCGCGCGGCATCGGCTCGCGCATCGACGGTGCGCCGAATCGCGACCTTAACCCGGGTGCGATCATCGCGCTGTCACCCGCCCTTACCGCAGCGCAAAAGGCGGTGTACAATTCGTGGGGTCCGGGCAAGTACGATCCGCGCTTCAACTTCGATAACATCAACGGACCGGCGCTCATCCCGCCGGCGTACGGCCTGGCCGGGGTGAATCCGGCGACGTATACCGGCGACGGCGACATCTCGTACTGGAACGATTACGTGGCGGTCACGCAGATGCACGGCCTCGGCAACTTCAGCGACCCACGCGTTCGCGTGAGCGTCACCTCGCCGACCGACGACGTCTCCTCGAAGCTGCCCGCGCTCAAGGACGCGT
>JBHEMQ010000079.1:5486-14699 GCA_046262475.1 Candidatus Velthaea sp. | reverse complement strand
GCTCGCCGCCATGCTCGAGCTGGCGCTCGCCCAAGCCGACGGCGCGGTCACGACGGGCGGTCTCGGTCCGACCGTCGACGATCTGACGAAAGACGCTGTTGCGCGCGCCGTCGGCGCCGATACCGAACTGCACGAACCGTCGCTGCGCGCCATCGAGGCGCGTTTCGTCGCCATGGGGCGCGCGATGAGCGACAACAACAAGCGGCAAGCGATCTTGCCGCGCGGCAGCATCGTACTCGACAACCCGCACGGCACGGCGCCGGGCTTCGTCGCACTGCGCGGCGACGGCAAATTCGTCGCATGCATGCCGGGTGTGCCGCGTGAGATGAAGCCGATGCTGCACGAGAAATTAGTTCCCTGGCTCACCGAGCGCTTCGCGCTCAAGAGCGCGATCTATACCAAGACGTTGCACACGGCGGGCATTTCCGAATCCGAGATCGACCGGCGCATCGAAGATTTGTTCCGCACGCTGGAAAATCCGAAGATCGCCGTACTCGCGCACGGCGGCCGCGTCGACGTCAAGGTCATGGCGAAGGCCGGGGACGGCGCGCAAGCGGACGCGATGATCGCACCCGTTGCCGAGGAATTGCGCCGCCGCATCGGCACCGGCTATTTCGGTGACGACGAAACCTCGCTCGAAAGCGCGATCATCGACGCACTGAAGGCGCGTGCACTTACCATCGGGACCGCAGAATCGTGCACCGGCGGCGCAATCGCCGACGCGTTCGTCGGCGTCGCCGGCGCATCGGCCGTATATCGCGGCTCGGTCGTCGCCTACGCGAACGACGTGAAGACGGCGCTGCTCGACGTTCCCGAAGACACGCTCGCCCGAACCGGCGCTGTCAGCGAGGAAACCGCGCTCGCGATGGCGCGCGGCGCCAAAGCGCGGCTCGGCGTGGATATCGCCGTCTCGACGACCGGCATCGCGGGTCCCGACGGGGGCACCGTTGCGAAGCCGGTCGGACTCGTTTGGCTCGGGTTCGCCGACGAAACCGGCGCCGCGGAAGCGGTGCGAGTGACCTTTCCCGGCTCGCGCGCCGACATTATTTCCCGGGCGACGACTGCGGCTCTCACCATGACGTGGCGCCGCTTAGAGCGCCATGCGGCGATCCGGGAGCGCGTTCACTAAGTCGAAATGCCGCGGCCGGGCGCGGCAGCGGTCGGTTCGCGTTGCCGTAGAGCTTCGTCAGTCGGAACCGTACCCGGCGGCGGCGAGAACGCGCTGCGTGTGCAGGGCGTCCTCGAACGTCGGCGCCTCGCCGCCGCCGCTGTCGATACGCCGCACGAAGTCGTCGAGCAACGCCATGAACGGCGGCACGTTGGGTGCGACCGAGGCATACTTTGCGTATGGCGACGGCGCGAGTTCGAGTTCGCTTTGCTCGTCGGGCTCGACTGAAAACAGGCGCATGTCGATGAGAAACTCGCCGCTGGCAACCGCCGTGCGCCCTTCGGCATGCAGGCCGATCGTCGACTGGTTCATGCTCGTCGTGCTGTCCGCGGAGACCCGCGCGACGAGACCGTCGCCGTAGTCGATCAGCGCGAAGACGCCGTCGGCAACGTCGCTCGCGAACCCGCCTTGCGCGTCGCTGCGCTCGACGTTCGCGGTCCGCGAGAACCCGGTGACGGCTTTCGGCCGGCGCGCGGCGTACCAGTTCGCGAGATCGACGAGGTGCGGAACGATCGAGTTGCCGACCCCGCCGCCGCGCTCGCGCGAAAACCACCATGCCGAGCGCGGGCGGCCCGAATCCCGCCGCAGCTCGTTGCCGAAGCGCGTTACTTCGATTTCGCGCAAATCGGCGAGGTGGCCGTTGACCAGGAGTTCCTTGAGCGCCGTTTCCGCCGGCGCATACCGGAACTCGTGCGCGACGGCGCACGCGACACCGGCGCGTGTTGCGGCCGCGACCATTTCCTCGGCGTGCGCGACGGAAAGCGCGAACGGTTTCTCGCATAGCACGTGCGCGCCGGCCGCGAGCGCCGCGAGCACCGAGGGATAGTGATCGAATGGCGGCGATGCGATTGACACGACGTCGAGTTCCACCTCGGCGAGCATCGCCTGCGTCGAAGCGAACGCGCGCGGGATGCGGCGTTCCGCCGCGACGGGTTCCGCGTTCGTTGGCGACGCCATCGCGACGACCTCGAATGCGGGATGCAGCGTGTAGGCCGGCGCGTGCACCGCACCGCCGAAACTGCTTCCGACGATTCCTACGCGATACGTCACCCGACGGCGATCCCGCCGACGACCGATTCCGTGAGGTCGAGCGCGCGTGCGAGCTGCGCGTCGCCGATCACGAGCGGCGGCGCGATGGTGACCGACGTTCCGGTCGGCCCCGACTGCAGCAAAATGACGCCGCGCGCGAGTGTTGTCACGACGACCCGGTTCGCGGCGGCCGCGCTGCGGAACTCGATTCCCCACAAAAAGCCTGCGCCGCGGACGTCCACGACGTCGTCGTGCGCGGCGAATCGCACGAGCCGGTCGCGGAGCCACGGTTCGCGCCGCCGCACGTGGGCCGTTACGTCGAGCCGCCGCAGTTCCGCGATGTTCGCGAGCGCCGCCGCGCAGGCGACCGGATTGCCGAGATACGTCGAGGTGTGCAGCGCCTCGCCCGTGCTCTTCGGCCAGGCGTCCATTACCTGCGGCCGGCCGACGGTCGCCGCGAGCGGCATGCCGCCGCCGAGCGCCTTGCCGAGGCACAAGAGATCCG
Source organism: Candidatus Velthaea sp. (assembly GCA_046262475.1). GTDB lineage: Bacteria > Vulcanimicrobiota > Vulcanimicrobiia > Vulcanimicrobiales > Vulcanimicrobiaceae > JBHEMQ01. Next base: position 11,997 of record JBHEMQ010000079.1, on the reverse strand, counting down.
GCACGACGCCGTCGCGCTCGCACGCGAACATGGGACCCGTGCGTCCGAAACCCGTGTAAATTTCATCGGCGATCAACAGCACGCCGCGCTCGTCGCACACCGCGCGCAGTCCGCGCAGGAAGCCACTGGGCGGAACGATGACGCCGCCGCGGCCCTGAATCGGCTCGACGACCACGGCCGCGATGCCGTCATCGCGCTCGAGGGCCGCGCGCGCGGCATCGACCGCTAGGGGTGCGCTCGTCCCGGCGCCCGGAAAATCCAGCCACGTCGTGCGGTCGCCCACGAGCGACGCGAACGGCGCGCGGAATTTCGGAATGCCGATGACCTCGAGCGTTCCGACGGACAACCCGTGATAGGCGCCGCGATATGCGAGAAACCGCGATTTTCCGGTCGCGAGCACCGCCGTCTTCAGCGCGAATTCGACGGCTTCCGCACCGCTCGTCGTCAGGTACGTTTTTTGCAAATCGCCCGGCGTGATCTCCGCGAGCGCGGCGAGCAGCCGCGCTTTCACTTCCGTCGGATGAACGTCACCCATCGCGTGCATCAAGCGCCGCATCTGATCGGCGGCCGCGGCCACCACCGCATCGTTCGCGTGCCCGCTGTTCGCAACGCCGAACGCGGAGGTAAGATCGAGGTACACGTTGCCGTCGACGTCGGTGACGCGCGCGCCGTGCGCGGATTGCCAGAACACTGGATAGTCGTCCGCAAGATAGGTGACGCCGCGCGCTTCGTACGCCGCTATGCCGGCTTGCAGCGCGCGCGAACGCGGACCGGGAATCGCCGTGACGATCCGTTCCAGACCTTGCGTCATTCGCAATCGATCCAGCGCACGAAGTCCGCGATACGCGGCGCACCGCCATGATGCCCGCCGAGCGGCGGCGCCTGCATCGTTCCGAAGCGCGCCACGCGCACCGCGCCGATGGCCGCGGCAAGCGCAATCCACTCGCGCGCCGCCGGCTCGGGCACACCCACCGCCTGAACCGGAAGCCCGTGCGCGCGAACGTAACGCTCGATGTCGCCGGCGGAAGCGACCGGATATACAGGCAGCACGCGCGGCAGAAGCGGCGGCGGAGCGTCAGCGGGCGGGTCGTAGGCGACCGCGGCGCGCTGGGCCTCCACCGCAAACATCGTGCCGTGCCCCGCTGCGGCGCGAAAGGCGCCGAGGTTGCGATACGCCGCAACGGCCGCCGCGCGCGACGGATCGAGCGGGCCTTCGGGAAACTCGACGGCGGCGCGTTCGAAGGCGGCGGCCAGGTCCGCGGCAAATGCCGCTGCCGCGCTCGGCGATCCGATCGCGAACAGCGCATGCAGCGAAAGGCAGCCTTCGCCGTCGTACAGCAAAGCGTCCGCAGCGATTCCTTCCAGAATCGCCGCACGTTCGTCCGGCGTGACGCGCTCGATGTCCACTGCGCCGATGCTGACGCGGTGCCCGAATGCGACGAACCGCGTATCTGCCGGGAGGCGGTCGCGAATGGCTGCGAGCGTCGCATCGCGTCCGAAGGCGACGACGACGTCCGCCGCGTTCACGAGCGCGTCGTCATCTCCGGGCGCGCCACCGGACCACGCGCGCGCGACCGCCGCTGCGCCGAACTCGCTGCGCTCGTCGCGGAGCGACGCGAAGAACGCCGCGATCAGTTCGTCGCTGCGATCCTTCACGTGCACGTCGCATTTCGCGCACAGCGCGAAGACGGCCGGCACGAGTGCGACGCCGATCGTCGTGTCGCTCGAGACAATCGCGACGCGGTCGACGCCGCGCGCCCAAGCCGCGGGCCGTCCGGTGCGCGCGACGGGCCCGTCGAGCGCCGCGAGCGATCCCAGTTCGTCCGCGATCGTGGCGGCGAGGGCATCGCGCCGCAGCGGAACGAAGAGGCGGTCGAGCGCGTACTCGACGACCGGTGCCGAGTACGCCGTGCGCCGCACGATCGCATCCGTCGCGCGCACGCGCGGCGGAAAATCGGCGTCGCTCCAGCGTTCGGCCGCGTCGGCGATCGACGCCACGATGGCCGCGGCGTCAAGCGCGCGCAGCAAGATCTTCGGCGTCGAGCGAACACCCGCGCAATTCGGCGCCGCGGTCGCGTCCGATGAGAACGAGTCCGTCCGCCGTCAACGCGCCGAGATCCTCGGTATCGACCGCGACGACGGACGAGCGGTTTGCACAATCGATGTGGCGGATGGCGCCGATGACGCCCGGCGGGGCGGCTTGGCCGTGCGCGTCGACGACGATCGCGCGCAGCCACGGTGGCGCGGCCTTGATGCGGCGCCCTTGCGTGCGGCTCGCGAACGAATCGTAATACTGGCTGCACAACTCGGTCATGCCGTATTCCGCAACGATTGAGGATGTCGGGACACCGAACCGTGCCGCGGCGCGCGCGTACAACTCGTCGCGTTCCACAACGCGTGTGCGGCCCTTGAAACCGCCCGTTTCCATGATGCGCGAACCCGCCGGCAGCTGCAGGCGCGCGCCGCGCGCATCGAGCGCGTCCAGTACGGCGACGAGCGCAAAGGCAGTCGCGGCGATGCACACCGCAACATCGCCGTCGATTGCAGCGCGCGCGTCGTGAAGAAACGCGTCGAAAGCCAAATCGTCGCCGTGGACGTAGCGGCCGTCGCGGCCGTCGCCGCGCAGTGCGGCGATCCGATCCATCATGTATCCGAGCGAGGAATGGGGCCGCTCGCGAACGTCCGCCACCAGCAGCAGATACCGCAGGCGCGCGCCGTCGGGCAGCAGCGCGCGATCGAACCCGGCGACGAGCGCGGCGTCGTACAAATCCGCCGACTCGAGGTAGTGCCGGCCGCCCCGGCCACTCGTCGTGCCGCTCGTCTCGAACCACAGCGCCGAGGCGTGCTCGCCCGCCGTCGAGAGCGCCGCTTCTTTGAAGGCCGCGGCGGGAACCGCCGGAATGTCACCCGGCGTGCACGGAAGCGTATCGAGCGAGAAGCCGCGCGCGCGCGCATACGCGGCGTACGGCGCATTCCACCGCAGCTGGTGCGCGCAGATATCGCAGGCCAGCCGGTCGAATGCGGCGTCGTCTAAGACATAGCCGGCAATCGCCGCGCGAACGCGCGCATCCAGCGCATCCGCCTCGGCGCGATACGCCGGCGAGAAAGCACTCATGGCCGGTTATTCATCACGTACGCTGGGAGCCAAACTGGGCCTCAAGCCCGGCATGACCGCGCTGTTCCTCGACGCGCCGCGCGCCGTAACCGAATCGCTCGCCGCCGACCGCCGGCTGCTGCGAACGGCAAACGCCGATCTCGACTTTCTGCACTGGTTCGTGGCCGATCGTGCCGTGCTGGAGCGTGACTTCGCGCGGCGTAAAGCGCAGATCGCGCACGACGGTATGCTGTGGGTCTCCTGGCGCAAGGGCGGCGCGAAGGCGGTCCCACCGTGCGACGTCTCGGAGACGCTGGTGCGCGAAGCGGGGCTGCGCGCGGGGCTCGTCGACGTCAAAGTCTGCGCCGTCGACGACGTATGGTCCGGGCTGAAGTTCGTGTACCGCCTTAGTGACCGCGGCGGCGCGCGGAAATAAGACCGCTGTTGAGTCCGCCGATCGCCAAGCCGCCGTCGAAGCGCGCCGATTCGACTTTGATGCAGCGATCCACGACCACGTCGAGGCCCGCCTGGTCCGCCAGCTTGACGGCTTCTTCGTTGATGACGCCGTACTGGAACCAGATGGCCTTGGCGCCGGCAGCGATTGCTTCGCGGGCGACCGCCGGCGCGTCGGACGCCTTGCGAAACACGTCCACGATATCGGGCGGGCCGTTTTCCGCGGCGTACTCCGCAAGCGATGGGTACGCTTTCACGCCGTCGATCCCGGCCACCATCGGATTGATCGGCGCGATGCGCAGTTTGCCTTTCGTGCGCAGGTAGCTGAAGACGAAATAGCTCGGCCGCGTCGGATTCGGCGAAGCGCCGACCATCGCCACGTTGCGCGAGCGGTCCAGCAGGTCGCGCCGCTCCGAAACGGTGGTGAGGATCATGCGCGGACGGTGCCCGCCGCGGCGGCGCGTTTGAGCGCGCGGTCGAGGTCCCAAATCAAATCGTCGGGATCTTCGAGGCCCACCGACAGCCGGATCATCTCCGGCGACACGCCGGAGGCGACAAGGTCGTCATCCGTCAGCTGCTGGTGCGTCGTCGACGCGGGGTGGATCACCAGACTCTTCGCGTCTCCGACGTTTGCCACATGCGACCAGAGTTCGAGTGCCTCGATGAAGACGCTGCCCGCCTCGCGGCCGCCGCGCAGGCCGAACGTGAAGATCGAGCCCGCTCCGCGCGGCAAATACTTGCGCGCCAGCGCGTGTCCCGCGTCGTCCGGCAACTCAGCGAACGATATCCACGCGACTTCTTCGCGCGTTCGCAAGAAGTCGGCGACGATGCGCGCGTTCTCCACGTGCGCCTGCATGCGCAGCGGCAGCGTCTCGACGCCCTGGATGAACAGAAAGGCGTTCATCGGCGCAAGCGCCGCGCCGACGTCGCGCAACACCTCGACGCGCGCTCGCATCAAGTACGCGTACTCGCCGAACGTTTCGGCAAAGTTCATGTCGTGATACCCGGGGCTCGGCGAGGACAGCAGCGGATGGCGCGCCGCGCCCCATGGAAACGTTCCGGATTCGACGAGCACGCCGCCGATGGAGGTGCCGTGCCCGCCGATGAATTTGGTCGCGGAATGAATCACGACGTCGGCGCCCCACTCGATCGGCCGGCACAGGTATGGCGAGGCGAACGTGTTGTCGACGAGCAGCGGAATGCCCGCAGCGTGCGCCACGCGGGCAAGCGTTTCGAGATCGGCCACGTTGCCGGCCGGATTGCCGATGGTTTCCGTGTAGAGGGCCTTCGTCTCGGGCCGGATCGCTGCGCGCACCGCATTCGCGTCATTCAGCGGCACGAAGGATACGTTGATTCCCATGCGCTTCAGCGTCACGGAAAACTGCGTCACCGTCCCGCCGTACACGTTCGTGGAACTCACGAGATGATCGCCCGCCTGCGCGAGCGACAAAATGGCAATCAACTGCGCGGACAGCCCGGAAGCGGTCGCAACGGCGCCGAGACCGCCTTCCAAGCTCGCGATCTTCTCCTCGAATGCCGCGACCGTCGGGTTGCCGATGCGCGAATAAATGTTGCCGTACGTGCGCAATGCGAAGAGTTCCGCGGCGTGTTCCGTCGAGTCGAACACGAAGCTCGAGGACTGATAGATGGGCTGCGCGCGTGCTCCCGTCGCGGGGTCCGGGGGCGTTCCCGCATGCAGCGCACGCGTGCGGAAGCCGAAGGTGCGGTCTTGGCGTTCCACGTCAGCCCGTCAGTCTTTGTTTCTTGCGGTGCGACGCGGTGAACGGCGTTCCGTCGTGTTTGGGATCATCGTCATTGAGAAGCCCGACCATGTCGCCGAAGTTTTCAGCATAGCCGGTCATCGTGAACGATTTTTTGCCGTCGGTGATGGTGAGCTTGAAGAGCCGGCCGTCAAAGGTTCCCGTGAACGGCAACTTCGTCTTGGCGTCGCGTTGCCACAGGCCCGTGAGGTTGGCGCCTTTTTGCGTGACGAAGAGATGCGAATAGACCGCGCGGTCGGCGCCGAGCGGCTGCAATTGCACTTCCCACACGCCGTCCATGGTTGAGAATTGCGGCGGCTCCGGGGTTTCGGTCGCGCCGGCGGACGGCGACGGGCCCGGCGTACCGTTATTGCGGCCGCGGCCGCGCGGCGCTTGCGTCGGTGCCGACGTCGGCGGCAGTGCGCCCGAGGGGAGCGGCGTCGGTGCGGTCGTCGCCGTGATGATCGGCGCCTGCGTCTGATTGGTGTTCGGCCGCGGGGGCGGCGGCGGCGTGGTCGCGGGCCCCGGCGCGGTCTGCGCGAGGGATACGGCACTGGAACCGAGCGCGAGCGCGGCGATGGCTGCGAGGCCGATCGAACGAGGGTTCAAGGACGACTCCTACGGTCTGCGGTGACCGGTTTACCTACAACGCTCCGGGTCGCGTTCACTCCCGCGAAAATAGTCCTGGCGCGCCTAGGTCCTTTGGCGCCGGGAAAGATCGGCACGCCGTGCGGAATGTGTCGAAAGTCACGCTGCCGTGTCGCGCTTATGAAGGCGCGAGCCGTTTGCGTGTGCCTCCAGTAGGTGGGTGTGTCATAGTCAAGCGAGCCCTATCCATTCTGTGCATCGCCGCCATGTGCACGGGATGCGGCGGCGGAAGTGTCGGCGGCGGTTCGGCGGCGCCGGCCGTTCCCGTAACGCAACCGACGCCGGCGGTGCGCACTTCCGTGACGCAGGCAATCTCCGCGGCGGCCGGCGGCTCGATCAGCGCGACGCTGGGGACGCAGACCGCGCGTGTGACGTTCGCCCCGAATTCACTTGCGGCCAACGCAACGGTGACGCTGACGCTCTACGCCGCAGCCGGCTTGCCGCGCGCGTTCGCCGCCGGCCAGCGGTCGACGCGCAGCGTTCCCCCCGGCGCGGTATTCATCGGCGCCGTCACCATCGACACGGGTTCGGTCGCGCTGACCAAGGCGCCGTCGAT
>JBHEMQ010000079.1:0-5476 GCA_046262475.1 Candidatus Velthaea sp. | reverse complement strand
GTCTCGAACGACGCGAACCCGGCGTACGCGGGTCCGACGTTGTCGGGGGCCGGCGTCGTTTATGCGTTTTACGCCGTCACCGCCGCTGCGGTGGGCGCACCGCCCGCCTTCGCGATCACTGTTAGCGGACCGGCGGCGGTGGATGGCGGTTCGCAATCGACGTACAGCGCGCAGGAAGCGGACGTGAACGGCTTTCCGGTCCTCGGCGCTACGTTCACGTTTCGGCTCGACACGCCGGCGCTCGGAACCATCGACGCGAACACGGGCATCCTCACGACGGCGGTTGCCGCTAACGTGCGCGGGAACGTCGTTGCAATCGACACCCTGTTTTCGTCGCGTTCCGGCACGCTGGCGGTGCAGTCGTTCAGCGGACGTCCTGCGTCGGGCGCAGACTCGCTGGCGTATACGGGCACGGTGTCCCGAACGATCGCGAACGCCGCGATTTCTTCGGGAAGTCCGGTGACGCAAACGGAAAGCGGACGCGTGACGCAGAGCGTCAACGTCGCCGCGGCCACGGCGCCCGGGCAATTCGTGCTGACGACCGATGAGATCGACGCGTTCCCGCTGCGGTCGCTGGAGACGAAGACCACAGCGACGATCGCGTACGAGGCAGCCGGCTCGCGCGCCAACGTGCGGCTGCTGCGCTCGCAAGCGACGGATTCGAACAATGCGGTCTTCGCAAGCACCTACACGCCGGCGAGCGGGTTGCTGACGGTGCTGCCCGAGACGACCGGACAATTCGGCCCGAACGACGCTTCGGTCGCGTACGCGGAAACGGATCCCGGTGTGAACGTCGGCGCGGCCGGCGCTCAGATCACGACCCAGCGCACGGTGCACGCCGACGGGTCGTACGCGGAGACGACGACGAACGACGATGGATCGGTCAATATTGCGACGGTCAAATCCGACTTGACGGCCGCGTACGTGCTGATCGGCGGGGCATTCCGCGTCACCGTCGATCCGGTCGTTCCGGCGACGGCGACGGCAAATCCGTTCATTCCGGTGAACATCGCACGCGCGAACGGGACCGGCGGATTCTTGCCGCCGCAAACGCTCCGCGTGCCCGTGTGGTATCCGTCCGCCGCGCTTTTTTCGGAATCTGACGTCATCACGCAGGGCAGTGCGTTCGACGCGTCGTGCACGGTGCCGTCGCGATTCGGCGGCACCGCCACCAAAGTGCAGCAATCGGTCCGGCGGTTCGATCCGCTGTTCGGCACCGTCGAAATCTTCACGTCGACGTCGTACGACGTGCAGGGTGTCGGGACGGCATGCCTCGTGCTTGCGGACTCGGTCACGACGAACTACGATTATTCGGAACAGGAAGGCTTTGTGTTGGCCGTCGCGTTTCCAGTCCTTACGACGACGTATGCGGAGACCTTGAGCTTGACGTCGGCCAATGTCGCGGGGCAACCCGCCGGCACGCGAACCGCCAGCGGCGTGCGCGCGGTGACGGCAGTCTCCGCCGCGTTCGCGCGCGAGGGGTTTCTGCACGCCGTCCGTCTCGACCGCGTCAAGCAAACGATGCGCGGCGTGCGGCGTGCGCGCGCAGCGCAGGGGCGCGCGCGATGATCGCCGCGCTCAAACGGACCGCCCGACTCGTACTGGCCGCATCGTTCGCGATCACCGCATCGGCATGCGGCGGGGGCAGCGCATCGCCGCCGCGCTCGGCCCTGCCGGTTGCGCCGGTTGCGAGCACCGGCGCCAAAGCGTTGGCCTTCGGCGCGCCTGCGCTCACCGGTGCGGCGCCGGGAGCTCCGGCCCGCCTCGGAACCATGGCCGTCACCGTCGGCGTGCGGCTGCGCGACGGCGCGGGCCTTGCGACGTACGCCGCCGCCGCGGGCGACCCGGCGTCCGCGCTGTATCGCCGGTTTCTCACGCCGCAGGAAATCGCCGAGCGGTACGGTGCCTCCACCGCCGACTATGCGGCGGCCGCCGCCTACCTGCGCGGTTTCGGGCTGAACGTCGGCTCGTGGCCGCAACGCTTGGCGCTGTCCGTCGCGGGTCCGCAGAGTGCGATGGAAGCCGCGTTTCACACGCACTTCTTGCAATACGCGGCGCCGTCGGGCCCGATGTACGGGCCGCGCGAGACGCCGGCCGTCAGCGCCGGCGTTCCGATCGTTGCGGTCTCGCATCTCATCGACGGGCGCAACCGCGTGTTCCGGCAGTCGGTGCGCGCGACGGCTTCCGGTCAAAACGTGCAGCTCGGCTACGCACCGCAGCAAATCGCTGCGGCCTTCGACTACACCGGCGCATACAACGCGCATTTCACCGGGAAATCGATCAACGTCGGCATCATCGGAACGGGCCCGATCGACATGCGTGACTTCGCGGCATATAAGTCGCGCTTCGGTTACGGCGGAAGCGGCACGATCGCGCAAGTGAACGTCGGCAGCGCGGCGAGCGCCGCGGCCGGCAGTTCGCCGACGGCGACGCCGCCGCCGGCGACCGGACCGTGCGCCGGCGCGCTGCCGGCGTGCAACCCGGAGGACGGCGAAGCGCAACTCGATGTCGAGCAGGTCAACGGTCTCGCACCGGACGCCAACGTGCTGTTCTATCTCGCGTACGTTCCGGACGAATGTAACGGTCCGCCGCCGCCCTGCGCGGCCAATCAGGATTTTGGGCCGCAGCTCGGCATCAATGAATTCGAGGCCGAATTGCAGCAGGCAATTGCGGACAACACGGCCGACGCGCTTTCGCTCAGTTTCGGCGGCGGCGAACGCGGGATGGCGGCACTGTTCGCGGACGCCAACGGCGCGTACGATCCAACCGGCGTCGGTCCGACGATGTTCGCGGCATTGGCGGCCGAAGGCATCGCCGTGTTCGTGAGTTCCGGCGACTCCGGCGCGCAGGGCTGTGCGCGCCCCGTCGTCACCGGGTTCGTGGACAGCCAGTGCGTTTCATATCCCGCCTCCGACGTCAGCGTTACCAGCGTCGGCGGGGTGACGACGCCGCTCGACAACGCCGGACGGTTCGTCGGCCCGGTCACCGGCTGGGGCCAGCAAACGTCCGGCGGCTTCGCTGCAAGCGGCGGCGGTGTTTCGGCCTTCATGCCCGCGCCGTCGTGGCAGACCGGCGCCGGCGTTCCGACGGCGCATCGCACTGAGCCCGACGTGTCGCTCGACGGCGACAATTTCACGGGCGTCGCCGTGATCGCGAATACGCCGGGACTGATCGGTCCGACGGGCGGCACGAGCGTGTCCGCTCCCGAACTCGCCGCGATGTGGGCGCTCGTGCTCGATGCGTGCAAGCAGACGGCGGCATGTACCGCGCGCGGCGGCGGGGCGCGCCCGTGGCGGCTCGGCAATGCAGCCCCGGTGCTGTACGGCATCTACAACGACGCGGCGAAGTATCCGGCAACGTTCTTGGATGTGACGTTTGGCAACAACGGCGTCATCGGCTGTACGCAAGGGCTCGGCTGCCCGAGCCCGCGGCCGACCGCCGACCCGGGGTTCAGCGCGGGCACCGGCTACGACAACGTTACCGGTATCGGCGTACCGTTCGCTCGCCACCTAATCCAAGCAGTGGTCGGAGTCTAGCGAAGGCGACGCTTGCGGCCCTTGGTATAATACGAGGGCTGTGAAACAGAAAATCCACCCCAAATGGTTCCCCGAGGCGCAAGTCAACTGCGCGTGCGGTGCCACGTTCACAACCGGTTCGACGCTGCCCAAGATTTCGGTTGAAATCTGCTCCGCGTGTCACCCGCTGTTCACCGGTCAGCAAAAATTCGTCGACACGGCAGGCCGCGTGGATAAATTCAACCAGCGCGTCGCGCAGGCCGACCGCAAGAAAGCCGAAGCCGTCGCCCGCAAGCAGAAGAAGGCCGACGAGGCCGCGGCCGCGTCGCTTTAACGACGCCGCACGATCCTGAAGCGAGCCGCGCCGCGGCTCGCTTTTTCGTTCCCGCTCCGCATCCGTTGTGAAGATGGCACATGCATACTGACCGCCTCGAGACGCTGTCGAAAAAGTTCGACGAGATCGAAGCGGCGCTCGCGCACCCGAGCGGCGATTTCGACCAGGCGCGCTTTACGGCGCTCGTCAAGGAGCGCGCCGCCATCGAAGCTACGGTTGCGGCGTTCCGCGACTACAAGAAATTGCTCGCGGACATGGCGGCCAACGAAACGCTGCTCGCCGACAAGAGCGATCCGGAAATGGTCGCGATGGCCGAAGAAGAAGCGGCGGATCTGCGCGAGCGCCGCAAACAACTCGAGGCGCGCCTGCAGGATCTGATGCTGCCGCGCGACCCGAACGACGGCAAAGACGTCTTCATCGAAATCCGCGCCGGTGCCGGCGGCGACGAAGCCGGGATTTTCGCCGGCGACTTGCTGCGCATGTACATGCGCTTCGCGGAAAGCCGCAAGATGAAAGTCGAACTGCTCTCTGAGAGCGAGAACGAGGCGGGCGGCTATAAGGAAGCGATCGTGGCCGTCAAAGGCGGCGAACCGTACCGGTTCTTCAAGTACGAGAGCGGCGTGCACCGCGTTCAGCGCGTGCCGGTCACCGAAGCGTCGGGCCGCGTGCACACGTCAACCGCGACCGTCGCCGTCATTCCCGAAGCGGACGAGGCGACGCCGGTCGACATCAACGCCAAAGACTTGCAGATCGACACCTACAAGGCGTCCGGTGCGGGCGGCCAGCACGTCAACAAAACCGAGTCGGCGATCCGCATCACGCACGTGCCGAGCGGCATCGTGGTATCGTGCAGCGAGGAGCGCTCGCAGCTCCAAAACCGCGAGCGGGCGATGACGATGCTGCGCTCGCAACTCGCGGAGCGGCAGCGCCGCGAACGCGAGGAGGCCGAGGGCAGCCTGCGCCGCAGCCAAGTCGGCACCGGCGACCGCAGCGAAAAGATCCGCACCTACAATTATCCGCAAGATCGCATCACAGACCATCGCATCAACCAAAATTTCCAAAACATCCGCGCGATTCTCGACGGCGACATGACGCGCTTGATCACCGAACTGCAGCGCGACGAAAAGGCGCGGCTCCTCGCGGGCGAGCCGCCCGCGGCCTAGGGTTACCGCGACGACGATCGCGGCGGCGCTGCGCGAAGCGGCGGTGCTGCTGCAGCCGGTCGGCGCTACCGGACGGCTCGACGCGGCGCGTCTGCTCGAACACGTCACGCAGTTGGATCGCGCCGCGCTGATCGCGCGCGGCGACGAGGCGTTGCCGGCGGAGGCCGTCGCGCGCTTCCGCGCGCTCACCGAGCGGCGCGCCGCGGGCGAACCGGTCGCCTACATCACGGGCAGCGCCGGCTTCTTCGGACGCACCTTCGTTGTCGATGGGCGCGTCCTCGTCCCGCGGCCCGAGAGCGAGCACGTCGTCGAAGCGGCCGTCACCGATCTGCGCAGCCGCCGCAAGACCGCCGGCATGGCGGTCGACGTCGGCACGGGGAGCGGCGCGCTCGCGATCACGCTCGCCTGCGAACTTCCGGAACTCGGCGTGCTCGCGACCGACATCTCATCGGATGCGCTCGCGG
>JBHEMQ010000078.1:8449-15564 GCA_046262475.1 Candidatus Velthaea sp. | reverse complement strand
GTGTTGGAGCGCTGGCTCGGGCGGCGTTGACTCAGGCGCTCGCCCGAACCGGTTTGCGACGGTTGACGACCGGCGCGCGGCGCGGCCCATCGTAGCGCGGCTGGACCGGCGCGCTGTGCGGATACTGAATTCGGATCGCCTGGGCCAGCACGGCGTCCCGGTCGAGCGGGCAGCCGCAATTTTCGGCGTCGCAAAGCGCCGCATGTGCGCCGATCGTATGGCCGCAGCGGCAGTCGAGCAATAATCCTAGCGCATCGTGAAACAGAAACATCGCCTCCTCCAAAGGCAAACAAGTGAGCCCCTACCGTTGCGCTATGCTAGCACCTTCCCGACCGCCTGCCGTCCCCCGGAATCGGGAGAATACTATAGAACTTTTGTCCCTCTCACCGTGTTTCAGTGCATCTCGCGCGCGACCGCCGAGCCGCTGCCGCCAGTCAGAAAATCGAAGTCGGCACCGCGTTCTGCGCCTAAGACGTGCTCGACGTACAGGCGCGCATATCCGCGCGCGAAACGCGGCGGCGCCGCGTGTCCGGCGGCCCGGCGGCGCGCGAGCTCGTCAGGCGCGACGACCAAGTCGAGGCGCCGGGCGGGAACGTCCAGTTCCACGACGTCGCCGTCGCGGACGAACGCGAGCGGGCCGCCCGCGTCTGCCTCCGGCGAGACGTGCAGCACGACCGTGCCATATGCGGTGCCGCTCATACGGGCGTCGGAAACGCGAACCATGTCGGTGATGCCGCGCGCGAGGACCTTCGGCGGCAGCGGCAGGTTGCCGACTTCGGGCATGCCCGGATAGCCGCGCGGCCCGGCGCCCTTGAGCACCATGACGCAGTGCTCGTCGATATCGAGTTCGGGATCGTCGATGCGCGCGCGATAGTCCTCGATGTCTTCGAACACCACAGCGCGGCCGCGGTGCCGCAGCAGCGCGGGCGTGGCCGCTGACGGCTTGATCACCGCACCGTTCGGCGCGAGACTTCCGCGCAGCACGGCGATGCCGGCGTCGCGCTGCAGTGGCGCGTGCAGCGGCGCGATCACCTCGCGGTTCCAGCACGGCGCATCGGCCGTCATCGCGCCGATCGATTTGCCCGAAACCGTCAGCGCGTCGCGATGAATGAGATCGCCGAGCTCGCGCACGACGGCCGGCACGCCGCCCGCGTAGTAGAAGTCTTCCATCAAATACTTGCCGCTGGGCTGCAGGTTGACGAGCAGCGGTACCCCGTGTCCGATGCGGTCGAAGTCTTCGAGCGACAGCGGCACGCCGGCGCGCCCGGCGATCGCGAGAAGATGCACCACCGCATTGGTCGAGCCGCCGATTGCCGCGGTGACGCGGATCGCGTTTTCGAACGCTTCGCGCGTGAGGATGCGCGACATGCGCAAATCTTCGCGCACCATCTCCACGATGCGGCGGCCGCAGAGCTGCGCGAGCGCATAGCGCCGCGAATCGACCGCGGGGATCGCGGCGTTGCCGGCCGGCGCGATGCCGAGCGCCTCGCTGACGCTCGCCATCGTCGACGCGGTGCCCATCGTCATGCAATGACCGTTGCTGCGCGATTGGCCCGCTTCCGCGTCGAAAAAATCGGACCAGGTCATTCGACCACCGCGAACTTCTTCCGAGAATTGCCAGACCATCGTGCCGGAGCCGATGTCGCCGCCGCGATACTTTCCGTTCAGCATCGGTCCCCCGGTGAGCATCAGCGTGGGGAGATCGACGCTCGCGGCGCCCATCAATTGCGCGGGCGTCGTTTTATCGCAGCCGCCGAGCAGAACCACGCCGTCGATCGGGTTCGCGCGGATGCACTCCTCGACGTCCATGCTCATGAGGTTGCGAAAGAGCATCGTCGTGGGACGCATGTAGGTTTCGCCCAGCGAAATCGTCGGAAATTCCAGCGGCCAGCCGCCGGCTTCCCAGACGCCGCGCTTCACCGACTCCGCAACGCGCCGCAGATGCACGTTGCACGACGTCAACTCGGAGTACGAGTTGCAGATGCCGATCACCGGGCGATTGTCGAAGACGTCCGGCGCGAAGCCTTCGCTGCGCATCCAGGAGCGGTGGATGAATCCGTCGCGGTCCATCTTGCCCCACCACTCGCTGGAACGCAGGCGCGCGGCGCCGTTCTTGTGCTCGCTCATGGTTCGCGCCTTGTCGCGGCGGCCGTAAAATCCTGGGATGGCGCCGCGCCGCCCGGGAAAGAGGGCGGGGTGAGTACTTTTGCAACCATCGATCCGGCCAGCGAACGGGAACTCGAAACCTTCGAGACGTTTTCACAGCAGCGCATCGACGCCGTCTTGGATGCAGCGCGCGACGCGTTTGGCGAGTGGCGCCGCACCACCATCGGCGACCGCGCGGCCCTGTTGCGGAAAGCCGCCGCCGGCTTGCGTTCGCGCAAGGCCGAACTGGCCGGGACGATCACGCGCGAAATGGGCAAACCGGTCGCCGAATCCGAAGCCGAGATCGAAAAATGCGCGACGGCGTGCGATTTCTATGCGGGTAATGCGGAACGCTTCATCGCGGACGAGCCGACGGCGTCGAACGCGACCGAAAGCTACGTCGCGTATCGGCCGCTCGGTCCGGTGCTCGCGGTGATGCCCTGGAACTTTCCGTTCTGGCAAGTGTTCCGTTTTGCGGCGCCCGCGCTGATGGCCGGCAACGTCGGCGTCCTCAAGCATGCGACGAACGTCACGCGCTGCTCGCTCGAAATCGAACGCGTTTTCCAAAACGCCGGATTTCCGCGCGGCGCGTTCGCGGCCGTCATCGTGCCGGGGAAGGATGTCGAGAAACTGATCGACGATCCGCGCATCGTCGCCGTCACGCTGACCGGCAGCGAAGCTGCCGGCGTTTCGGTCGCATCGGCCGCCGGCCGGAATTTAAAGAAAACCGTTCTCGAACTGGGCGGTTCCGATGCGTTCATCGTGCTTGCCGATGCCGATCTCGACGCCGCGGCGCAGGTCGCGGCGAAATCCCGCTTCCAGAACGCCGGCCAGAGCTGCATCGCGGCGAAGCGCTTCATCGTCGAGGCGCCCGCGTACGAAGCTTTCGTCGAGCGCTTCGTCGCAGCGGCGCGCGCGCTGCAGGTCGGCGATCCGACGAAGCGCGACACGAACGTCGGCCCGATGGCCCGCGGCGACTTGCGGGACGACTTGGCCGGAATGGTGGACGCAACCGTCGCGCGCGGCGCGAAACTCGTGACCGGCGGCCGCAACGGCCATCGCCAAGGGTATTTCTACGACCCGGCGGTCATCGTCGACGTCGAACCGGGCATGCCGCTCTTCAACGAAGAGGCGTTCGGACCGGCCGCCGCGGTCGTCAAGGCGCGCGACGCGGCCGACGCCGTGCGTCTGGCGAACGATTCGAAGTACGGGCTGGGCGGCAATCTCTGGACGCGCGACATCGACCGCGCGAAGCATCTCGCGGCGCAGCTCGAAAGCGGAAGCGTCTTCATTAACGGCATGACGGCGAGCGACCCGCGCCTTCCGTTCGGCGGCGTCAAGCGCAGCGGTTACGGCCGCGAACTCTCTTATTTCGGAATCCGCGAGTTCATGAACGTCCAGACGGTGTGGATCGGCCCCGACCGCGCGCAGTCGCAAGGCGGCCGCCCGGCGGAGTAGCGCGTCCCTAGCGCACCAGTTCGGAGGCCGGAACGAACGTGATGCCGTCGGCTTGCAGTTGCGCGATCATCGCGCGCACCGCTGTCAGCGTCGTCGGGCGCGGGTGACCGATCGCGATCGCGGAACCGTGCGCCTTGGCGATCGCGGCGGCGCGGCGCAGTTGCGCTTCGGTGAAGTCGACGTCGGCCGTGTTGTCGAGGAACACGTCGCGCGCGGCCGACGGTACGCCGTGTTCGCGCGCGGTCGCCTCACCGACGCTGCGCGGATTGGTGCGCGAGTCGATGAAGAAACGCCCGCGCTGCGCGAGGACCGCTGCCACGTCGCCCATGACGCGGGCGTCGGCGCTGCCTTTGCTGCCTTCATGATTGTTGACGCCTTGCGCGAGATCGACATCCGCGAGATCGTGCTCGACTTGCGCGGCAATCGCCGCGTCGTCCATTGCCGTCGTCACCTTGCCGGGGCCCGGATCGAGCCCGGACAGCGTCTCCATCGGCAGATGCAGCATCACGCCTTTGCCGGCGGCGGCGGCCTCACGCTCGATCGTGTGATTGTAGCGCACGTCGGGCAGCACCGAAAGCGTGAGCGCAACCGGCAGCGCGATGAAGCCGCGTTCCGTGTCGAGCCATTGACCGCAATCGTCGATGATGATCGCGAGGCGCGCGGAGGCCGCGGACGGTGCCGGTGACGGCGCCGTCGTTGCAGGGACGGCCGTCGCGGCGCCCGGCGCTTCCGGCGAAGACTGCACCGGCGCCGGTGCCGTCGCTTCCGGCGCACCGGGCGGTGCGGCCACCGTGTGGCGCGCGGCGTGCTGCCGCGGTGCGCGCGCGGGATGCAGCCACGCGTAGGCGATGACGGCAAGCGATGCGGCGAGCAGGAGCCAGAGCAGCGCGCTCGCGCGCGGACCGGTGTTGCGGCGTTTGCGTTTGCGGGCCACCGGAAGGACGGTTTCGCGCTAGCGCGCGCGCTTCACTTCATCCGGCGATATGACCGGCGCGTTGTTGTCCCACGACGTGCGTTCGTGATCGAGGATCGCGGCGATTGTCGCGTTACCGGGCGAACATTCGCATCTCGCGCTCGTGGGTCGGCTGGTAAACGTCGTACATCGTTATTGCCAGCGCGCTGCGGCTGCTTCGTCAGCATCGCGAGCGGTATCCGCGCAGGCACGAAGGCTATTCTCCGCCGCTGCGGTGTACTAAGCGACGATAGCAATGTTGACTGAATGCGCGTGACGGCGGTGCTGCGGACGAGAGCCCATTGGATACCACCGTGGGCGCTCGGCGGAGCGCTCGCCGCACAGCTGGCGGCGTGGTTGTTGGTGGCCGTCGCCGGCGCCGTCGGAATGTCCGGCGCGCTCGCACTCGCGTGGGTGCACGTCGTCGCGCTCGGTTGGCTCACGGTGACCGCGTTTGCGGTGCTGCTGCACGTGATCCCCGCGTTCACCGATCGAACGTGGCGCATGGAGCGGCTCGCGCGCGCGAGCCTCGCGCTGCTCATCGGCGGCGCGGGCGTACTCGCTGCGGGTTTTGCCGCTGCAAGCACGACTGCCGTTACGATCGGTGCCGCCGCGTCAGTACTCGCGATCGCCGCGTACGCGTGCGCCGCGCTGGCGACGCTCGTCCCGCGCGTTCCCGGTGACGCTGAAGCGGCGATCGCCCGAGCGCTCGCCGCAACGATCACGGCGCTGGCGTGCGCCGCACTCTTCGGCGCGGTGCTCGCATTCGCGTACGTCACCGGCCGTCCAGCGATTCTGCGCTCCGCACCGTCTCACGCTGCTCTCGGAATCGTCGCGTGGCTCGCGGTGCTTGTGACCGGCGTATCGACGCGGACGCTCAGACCGATGCTGGGCACACGCTCGCGCCACGCGGCAGCGCATATGGCGACCGGCTTCGCGCTGTTTCTCGGCGCGTTCGTGCTCGCCGCGCGGTTCGACCGCATCGGCGCTGCCGTAATCACCTTAGGCGTCGTCATCTATATCGCTGATGCCGGCGGACGCCTCATCCGCGCCACGGTGAGGCACCGGCCGCCGCAAGCGTTCGTCGGAGCATCGCTCGCCTGGCTCGCCGCTGCGGCGGCGTGTCTCCTCGCGGCGGCGTTCGGCGCTCCGGCGGCGGCACGGTTTGCGGTTTTCTTCGCGCTCGCCGGATTTGTCGGGCAAATGGTCAACGCGCATTTTCACCACCTGGGCGTGCGCGTGCTGACGACGCTGATTCGCGGCGACGACGACGAGACGCCGCCGGCCGCTTTGCTCGACCGCCGTTTGAGCTGGACCGCCTTCGCGACGGCGCAGACTGCGGTTGCCGCAACCGCGGCCGGCCTGGCCGCTGATCCGCGCTGGTGCACCGCCGGCGCGGCTGCGGGCATCGCCGCGACAGCAGCCACGGCAGCCAATGCGAGGCGCGTGCTGCGCCGCGCACGCGGTGGCTTAGCAGGAGACTAATAGTAAAAATATCAATGTTCTCGCTATCATGCCCGGCAAAGCGAACCCTGCGCCGGACGAGTTGCTGCGCGGTCCCATCAAATCCAAGACCGTCTTTCCGGTTCTCATCCTGCACATGCTGGAGAAGGGGCCCGAGCACGGCTTCGGCTTGATGCAGCGCATCGAAAGCATCTGCTGCGACCTCCTGGCGGTCAACACCAACACGATCTATCCGCTGCTGCGCCGCCTCGAAGAGCGCGGGTTCGTCAGCGGCGAGTGGGACCACCCGACGAAGCGCGCGCGACGGCTCTATGCCATCACGCCGGCCGGGCGCGAGCGCTTGGCGCGCATCAAAGTCAACATGCTCCCGTATCTCGACTACCTCGCAGCATCTGTCGACCGGCTGCGGCGCGAACTGTACGACGACCGCTCCCAGCTTCGCCCGCCGCGCCGTCTGCGCGCCGCAAAAACGTCCGCGAGAAATCAGGAGAAAGCATCATGAGCACGTACCGAGCGCCGCTGCGCGACATGCAATTCGTCTTACGCGAACTGGCGGACGTCGACGAGGTCGCAAAACTGCCGGGTTACGAGGACACCCCCGAGGTTCTCGACGCGATCCTCGACGAAGCCGCGACGTTCGCGTCCGAAGTGCTGGATCCGATCAACCGGACGGGCGACGTCCAAGGCTGCACGTGGAGCGACGGCAACGTCACCACGCCCAAAGGATTCAAGGACGCGTACCAGCGGTTCGCGCAGGCGGGCTGGATCGGGCTGCCGGTGTCACCGGAGCACGGCGGCCAAGGCTTACCGCAATTGCTGCTCGGACCGACGCTGGAAATGTGGAACGCCGCGAACGTCGGTTTCGCGAACGGTCCGCTGCTGAATCAAGGCGCGATCGAAGCCATCGAACTGTGCGGTTCGGCCGAACAAAAAGCGACGTTCGTGCCAAAGCTGGTGTCCGGCGAATGGACGGGCACGATGTGCTTGACGGAACCGCAGGCCGGTTCCGACCTCGCCGCGGTGCGAGCGAAAGCCGTGCCGGACGCCGACCATTACAAGATCAGCGGACAGAAAATTTTCATCACGTTCGGCGAGC
>JBHEMQ010000078.1:0-8439 GCA_046262475.1 Candidatus Velthaea sp. | reverse complement strand
CATCTCGTTCTCGCGCGGCTTCCCGATGCGCCCGAAGGTACCAAGGGCATCTCGCTCTTCATCGTGCCGAAGGTGCTCGTCAATGCCGACGGTTCGCTCGGAGCACGCAACGACGTCTACTGCGCCGGCATCGAGCACAAGCTGGGACTCAACGGCAATCCGACGTGCACGCTGAACTACGGCGAAAAAGGCGGTGCCGTCGGGTATCTCGTGGGCGAGCCGAACCGCGGCCTCGAGTACATGTTCGTGATGATGAATGCCGCGCGCTTCAGCGTCGGCGTGCAAGGCCTCGCGATCGCGGACCGCGCGTATCAGAGCGCGCTGCAATACGCCCAGGAGCGCGTGCAGTCGCGCGAGGTCGGCGGCCGCTCCAAAGAGGCCGCGCCCATTATCAAGCACCCCGACGTGCGGCGCATGCTCATGTCGATGAAATCGCAGATCGAGGCGATGCGCGCGCTGGCATACGTCTCCGCGGCCGCGCTGGATTTCGCGCTGAAGCACCCGGACGACGCGGTGCGCAAGCAGAACAAGGCATTCATCGAGCTCATGATACCGGTGCTCAAGGGGTGGTGCACGGAAACGGCGACGGAGATCTGCTCGACGGCGGTGCAGGTGTACGGCGGCATGGGTTACATCGAAGAGACCGGCATCGCGCAGCAATATCGCGACGTGAAGATCACCGCGATCTACGAAGGCACGACCGGCATACAGGCGCTGGATCTCGTCGGGCGCAAGCTGATCCGCGACATGGGCACGACCGCGACGAGCGTCGTCAAGCGCATGAAAAATGCCGCGGCGGGGCTGGACGAGTCGAATGCGGACGTCGCGGCCATCAAGTCCGTCTTGAACGCAAGCATCGACGCGCTGACGGATGCGTCGCAGTGGATCGGCATGAACGCCATGAGCGATTTGAACACCGCGTTCGCGTGCTCGGTGCCGTACTTGAGGCTGTGGGGCATCGTCGCCGGCGGCTGGCAGATGGCGCGCGCGGCGCAGATCGCAGCGGAGCGCCTCGCGAGCGGAAACAGCGACGCCTTCTACGCGGCGAAGCTCGCCACCGCGCGGTTCTATGCGGACCACGTCCTCAGTCAAGCGCAGTTTCTCAAACACGAGATCGTGCAAGGTTCCGCGTCGGTGATGGCCTTGACCGAAGACCAGTTCGAGCTCGACCGCACGTCGCTGGTGACGGCGTGACAACCACGGCGAATCGCAGCGCCGCGCCGCTCGTCGAGGTCGCCGATCGCGACGGCGTACGCGTGTTCACGCTCGATCATCCGCCTGCGAACGCGATCTCGTTCGCGCTGTCGGCGGAACTCGTCGCGGCGGTCGACGCGGCCGGCGCCGATCCCGCCGTGCGCGCCATCGTGTTTGCGGGCGCGCACGGCATCTTCAGCAACGGCGCGGACATCAACGACTTCAATACCGAACCGGTCGCGGACACAAGAACGGCGCGGGACGTGGTCGCGGCGGTTGAACGCAGCAGCAAGACATGCATCGCCGCGATGGACGGCAACGCGCTCGGCGGCGGCTTCGAGCTGGCGCTCGCGTGCGACTACCGCATCGCCACGAAGCGCTCGAAGTTTGGTCTGCCCGAAATCAAGCTGGGCTTGATTCCGGGGGCAGGCGGAACGCAGCGCCTTCCGCGCCTCGTCGGCGCGGAAGATGCGCTGCAGTTGATGCTCAAAGGCGACAGCATGGGCGCGGACGACGCGAAGAAAAAAGGCATCGTCGACGAAATCGTCGACGCCGATCCGGTCGGCGCCGCCGTCGAGCTTGCGGGCAAGCCCGGTACATCTGCGAAACGGCGCGTTTCGGCACGTACGCCGTCGCTCGGCATCGCCGGAATGGCATTGTTCGCAACGCCGTTCGTCGTCGCCCAGGCGCATAAGATGGTGCCGTCGGAGGAGAACGGCGGTTTCGCCGCCCACAAATTGATCGACGCCGTGGAAGCGTCGCTCGAACTCGATTTCGCGCGCGGTCTGGCGCGCGAGCATCGTCTCTTCGACGAACTGATCCGCTCGAGGCCGTCGCTCGCCCTGCGGCATCTGTTCTGGGCGGAGCGCGAACTCGGCAAGATCCCTGGGTTGCCGCCCGCCGAGCCGCTGGCAGTCACTACGGCCGGCGTCGTCGGCGCGGGTACCATGGGCACGGGCATCGCGATCACCTTCGCGAATGCCGGGATTCCCGTCACCGTCGTCGAGCCGTCCGACGAACAAATCGAGAAGTCGAAGACCATGGTCTTCGGCATGTTCGCGCACCAAGTGCAACGCGGCCGGCTGACGCAGGAAGAAGCGTGGAAGCGCGGCCAGTCGATTACGTGGGAGGCGGACTACGCGGAGCTCGCGGAAGCCGATGTCGTCGTCGAAGCGGTCTTCGAAAACATGGACGTCAAGAAACAGGTTTTCGGCAAGCTCGATGCGATCTGCAAGCCCGGCGCGATCCTGGC
Organism: Candidatus Velthaea sp.; assembly: GCA_046262475.1. GTDB lineage: Bacteria > Vulcanimicrobiota > Vulcanimicrobiia > Vulcanimicrobiales > Vulcanimicrobiaceae > JBHEMQ01. The sequence continues at coordinate 5,993 of JBHEMQ010000078.1, read as the reverse complement.
GTCCAACACGTCCACGCTCGACATCGATGCGATTGCCGCGATGACCAAGCGGCCGCAGGACGTGCTGGGGCTGCACTTCTTCGCGCCCGCGAACATCATGAAGCTGTTGGAGATCGTGCGCGGGCGCGCGACATCGCCACAAACGCTGGCGACGGCCGTCAAGCTCGGCAAGACGCTGCGCAAGGTCGCGGTCGTTTCCGCGAACGCGTTCGGCTTCATCGGCAACCGCATGTTCTTCGACTATTCGCGTGAAGCGATGTACCTGCTCGAAGAGGGCATTGCGCCGCAGCGCGTCGACCGTGCGATGAAAAACTTCGGTTTCGCCATGGGCCCGTTCGCGACGTTCGATCTTTCCGGGGTCGACGTCTTTTGGCACATCCAGCAAGAACGCACCGAAGCGCTCGGTCAGAAGCGCACGAGCATCATCGACCGGATGTATGAGACCAAACGCTGGGGTCAGAAAACGGGCGCCGGTTTTTACAAATACGAGAAGGGTAATCGCGAGCCGATTCGCGATCCGGACTTCGACAAGCTGGTGGCCGAAGAAACGGCGCGCGCGGGCATTCATCCGCGCGAGGTGCAGGACGAAGAGATCGTGCAGCGTCTGACGTTTGCGCTCGTCAACGTCGGCGCCGATCTCCTCGAAAAAGAAGTCGCGCTGCGGCCGGGCGACGAGGACATCGTCTACATCTACGGATACGGCTTTCCGCCGCATCACGGGGGGCCCATGTGGTACGCCGACGAGGTCGGCGTCGCCAACGTGTACGAGGCGGTGATGCGCTTCGGTTGGCAGCCCGCGCCGCTGCTCGCGCGCATCGCGCGGGAGGGCGGCACGTTTGCGGACCATCGCAAGGAGCTGGTGCATGCCTGAAGCCGTCATCGTGTCCGCCGCGCGGACGCCGATCGGCCGCGCATACCGCGGCGCCTTCAATCAGACGCACGGCGCGACGCTGGCGGGGCACGTGGTGAAGCATGCCGTCGAACGTGCCGGCATCGATCCGGGAGAAGTGGAAGACGTCGTGATGGGCGTCGGCCTTCCCGAAGGCGCGACGGGGCACAATCTCGGACGCAACGCGGCGCTGCGCGCCGGCTTTCCGCTAAAGGTCCCCGGCACGACGATCAACCGCTACTGCGCGTCGGGATTGCAGGCCATCGCGACGGCTGCGGGCCGCGTCGTGGCCGACGGCGCGCACGTCGTCGTCGCCGGCGGCTGCGAATCGATTTCGATGGTGCAGAACGACATGCATATGAAGGGGTTCACCGAGGAGTGGCTGCTGCGGCATGCGCCCGACGTGTTCATGCCGATGCTGCAGACAGCGGACAACGTCGCGAAGCATTACAACGTATCGCGCCAGGCGCAGGATTTGTATTCGCTGCAAAGCCAGCAGCGAACCGCGGCCGCGCAAGCCGCCGGGAAGTTCGACGCGGAGATCGTGCCGCTGCCGGCGTGGAAGTACGTCGAAGACAAAGCGGCCGGCAGCGTGCGCGAAGAGTTTGTGACGCTCGCAAAGGACGAAGGCAACCGGCCGGACACCACCATCGAGGGTTTGAGCGCTCTCAAAGGCGTGCTTTCCACAGACTCCTCGATCACCGCCGGCAACTCGTCGCAGCTCTCGGATGGCGCGGGTGCAGTAGTCGTTATGGAGGCGAAGGTCGCCGAGCGGCGGAACATTGAGCCGCTCGGCGTGTATCGCGGCATGGTCGCCGTCGGCTGCGATCCGGGTGAAATGGGCATCGGTCCGGTATTTGCAGTGCCCGAATTGTTACGCCGTCACCGGCTGACGGCCGACGACATCGGATTGTGGGAGCTCAACGAAGCGTTCGCGGTGCAGACCGTTTACTGCCGCGACGTGCTCGGCATTCCGAACGAGCGCCTCAACGTCGACGGCGGAGCGATTTCGATCGGTCATCCATACGGCGTGAGCGGCGCGCGGATGACGATGCACGCGCTGATCGAGGGCAAACGCCGCAACGTGAAATACGTCGTCGTGACGATGTGCATCGGCGGCGGCATGGGTGCTGCCGGTTTGTTCGAGGTCGCTTAGCGGCGTTCGAGTTCGTAGGCGCCGCGTTCGCCGCCGACGATGACGGCGGACGCGATGCCGCAGAAGATGCCGGTCGAGACCACGCCGTGAATCGCCTTCAGGCTGCGGTCGAGCGCCTGCGGATCGCTGATGGCGCCGAACGCGCAGTCGAGGACGATGTTGCCGTTGTCCGTGCGGAACGGCTGTTCGCCGCCGCGCACGCGGACGTGCACGCCGGGCGCGAGGCGGTCGACCTCCTGCCGCACCCACGCCGCTGCGAACGGCACCACTTCGACCGGCGTTGGAAACGCGCCGAGCCGCTCGACGAGCTTGCGATCGTCGACCACGACGACGAAACGCGCGGCGGCGAGCGCAACGGCCTTCTCCCGAAACAGCGCGCCGCCGCCGCCCTTGGTGAGGGCGAAGTCGGGTGCGACCTCGTCGGCGCCGTCGATCGCGACGGCGATCGGTGCATCCAGGAGCGCGCGCAGCGGGATCTGCAGCCCGGCGCACAGGGCCGCGGTCCCGGCGGACGTCGCCACCGCCGAAATCGACGCGCCGGCCGAGACGAGTTCACCAACCCGGCGAATCGCCCAATACGCCGTCGAGCCGGTTCCTAGACCGACGCACATGCCGTCGCGGACGAAGCGGTCGACCGCCGCGATTCCGGCGCTCCGCTTGCGGGCGTCGACGTCCTGCATCAGATCGCGGTTCGGAGGCAGCCGGTCAGAACGCGCCGAGGCGCGCCAAACCTGACTCCCTGAATTGAGGGGACGCTCATACGCGCGTAGTTACTCCGCGGTGCTCACGATTTCTTCACGCCCATGCGCTTTAGTCTGCCTAACTCTTTCGTTAGCCGAGGTTTACAGGACTGTCCAAGCGCCAACCAAGCTTGAGCGTTGAAGGATATCGACGAACGAGAATTTTGCTCGATGGCGGGGAAACGCACGCCTCACGGCTGCGGCGCTGCGAACGTTTGCGGCATGTCACTGCCGCGACTACGCGCGCGTTGACGCGCGCGTCGATGCGGGCGGCCGCGTATGGATGCTCGAAATCAATTCGATGGCATCACTCGGCGAGAGCGGCTCCTTTCTAACGGCGGCGCGAACCGCCGGGTATGATTTCGGCACTGTCGTCGAGCGTATGATCGAGCTCGCCGCGCGCCGTGCTTGGAGCGGAGTACCGCAGCCGTGTTAGCGAGTACGCACATTGTCGACTCGGGATACCGCCGCTCATGCGCGCGGCCGCCGCGTATCGCCGCAAATTCGCCGGCGGCAACCATTTCACGTCGGCGCGCCACCCGAATAGCCGGCGGTCCAGCCGCGCGCAGCGGACACGGCGCGCGACCAGCGCCCGCACAGCCGCTCGCGCGTGCGCGCGTCGATGGCGGGGAGGAAGCGCCGGTCGGCGGCGCGCAGAGCGGCGACCGACTCGACGTCCGCCCACAGCCCGCATTCCAAGCCGGCGAGGTAACCCGCGCCTAGCGCCGTCGTTTCCAAAACGCTCGGCCGCACGACCGGCACATCGAGGATGTCCGCTTGAAACTGCATCACGAAGTCGTTGGCGGCCGCGCCGCCGTCAGCGCGCAATTCGCCTAACCGCACGCCCGCATCGCGCTCCATAGCGCGAACCACGTCGGCGGTCTGATACGCCATCGCCTCAAGCACGGCGCGCGCAACGTGCGCGCGCATCGTGCCGCGCGTAACTCCGGCAAGCGTCGCCCGTGCATGCGGATCCCAGTACGGCGCGCCCAGACCGGTGAAAGCCGGCACGAAAAAACAGTCGCCGGTATCTGGTACCGAACGCGCCAGCGCCTCCGTATCTGCGGCGTGCGTGATGATGCCGAGGCCGTCACGCAGCCACTGGACCGCCGCGCCGGTGGCAAAAATCGCACCCTCGAGGGCGTAGGCCGCAGCAGCGGCCGGGGGCGCGCACGCGACGGTGGTGAGCATTCCGCTGCCGCTACGGACGGCCGCCGTGCCGGTGTGCAGCATGACGAAGGAACCGGTGCCATATGTGTTCTTCGCGATGCCCGCGCGAAAGCCGGCGTGTCCCGCAAGCGCTGCCTGTTGGTCGCCGGCGACGGCGGCGATCGGAACCGCCGCGCCGAAAACCTCGGCGCGGGTCATGCCGAAGCCGGCCGTCGACGGTACGGCGCGTGGCAGCATCGCGCGCGGTATGCCGAAAAGCTCGAGCATCTCCTCGCTCCAACGCCGCGCGTGTATGTCGAAGAGCAGCGTGCGCGACGCGTTCGTGTAATCGGTCACGTGCTGCGCGCCGCCCGTCAAATTCCACACGAGCCAGCTATCGACGGTGCCGAATGCAAGCTCGCCGCGTTCCGCGCGCGCGCGGAGCGCGGGCTGCGCTTCCAGCATCCACGCGAGTTTCGTCGCTGAAAAGTACGGATCGAGCACGAGTCCGGTAACTTCACGAACGCGCTCGCCCGCACCGCGTGCCGCGAGCCGGTCGCAGAGGGCCGCGGTGCGCCGATCTTGCCACACGATTGCATTGCCGATCGCGCGCCCGTCCGCGCGCTCCCAAACGAGCGTCGTCTCGCGCTGATTCGCGATGCCGAGCGCCACCACGTCGCGGGCGCGGATGCCGGCTGCGCGCAGCGCGTCACGCGCTGCGTCAATCTGCGTGCGCCGGATGTCGTCCGGATCGTGTTCGACCCAGCCCGGCTGCGGAAAAATTTGTGGGACGTCGCGGTGCGCTGCGCCGCAGACGATCCCGTCGACATCCAGCACGAGCGCGCGCGAACTTGTCGTTCCTTGATCGAGCGCGAGAATGTACGTCACGAATGCGCCGCGGTCGGCGCGCGTGTTGCGCGTGACACGACGCCGCGCCGGTATCGTCGTGGGAGCATCTTTACTTTAGGTTGACGCACCATCGTTACGAAAGTGTGATGTGCGTCCGAGTAACTCTTCTGTGCACAAACTTGCTTGATGAGCAAGCGTGCGTTCGGGTGTCATAACCGACGGTCGCGGCATGCCACGCGCCTGCCGCGTCGTCATGTTCCTCTCTTTGGCGCTGCTGCGGCGGCGCCCGCCACGAAAGAAGAAACTCGCTGATGCATCGCACCGCTTTGCTCGCCTTGACCGCGCTGGTCACACTCTCCGCCTGCAGCACCGGCGCTCCAAGTGCCGGCGCGCCTCCGGCGAACGACGCGCTCCGCTCGTCATCGATGGTCAAAGCGGCCCCGTATCAAGTTCCGATCGTCACGAGCCCGGCCGTACAGGACGCGGAGCGCCGCGCGAAAGCGCAGACGCGCTGGCGCAAGAATTCGTACGGTGGTACGCCGACGTTTTCCGCCTCGGCCGACTTCACGGACGCTCCGAATTTCGGCCCCGGTTCGCAAATCAACCTCGCCATCGCCGGCGTGCAAGCCGTAAGCGCGGGAACAAACTATCCGCTCGTCTCGTACGATGCGCCGGTGATCATTAACGTGCTTGACTATCAGCACACGGCCTTGTCCCTTGGCAGCAACCTAATTCCGGCGATTTCCTATGACGGGCTGATTCTGTCAATCGATCCTTCCAAGAGCACGGTCGTCACGAACGGTCAGACGTACCCGATGCAGTTCGGCAGCTTCGATCGCCGCTCGCATGCATTCAGCCCGTCACCGTCGGGCATACAAAATGTGTTTTTCGCACTGCCGTTCGACGGCTCGAGCGGCGACGGCCACCTGATGATCGACTTCGCGGCAATTGATTCAATCGCGCTCGTCAACGGCGTCGCCGAAGTCGGCCCGATGCTGCGCGGTGCGAAAGTCAGCAACTCGGCGGTGATCGCCGGTACGCTCGTCAGCAATGCGGGCGCCGCCGTCGCCAACGCCACCGTCGAAGCGATCGCGGCGGACGTCGGTACGACGGCGAGCACGGTGAGCCGCTGGCTGGCGGCCTACGGCATCCCGCGCCGTGGGCACCGACCGGGCGTCGACAACCTTCTCTACGAGGAGAGTTTGACCGC
>JBHEMQ010000077.1:0-15584 GCA_046262475.1 Candidatus Velthaea sp. | reverse complement strand
CCACTGGCTCGAGTTCTTTCCCATTCTGGGCGAGCGCCGGCGTCAGTCGGCCGGCTTGCTGTCGGGCGGCGAACAGCAGATGCTGGCGTTGGCGCGTGCGCTCATGAGCCGCCCGAAGGTGCTGCTGTTGGACGAACCGACGGAAGGCCTGGCACCGCTGATCGTGCGTGAGGTCGAGGAGATCATCCGCGAAATCAAAAGCGCCGGAATGACGATTCTACTCGTCGAGCAGAACCTGTATTCCGCGCTCAGCGTCGCCGACCGGTGCTACATCATCGACCAAGGACAGATTCGGTTCGAGGGTACGCCCGACGACGTCCGGCAAAACGAAGAGGTGCGCGCGCGCTACCTGCACGTGTAGCTTACTCGACCGCGGCGCCGATTTCGCCGCAGGCGACGCGCCCGCCGCTGCCGCCGTTGGGCGGCGTATCGGTGTAGTTGTCGGGATTCGCATGAATCACGATGGCCCGGCCGACGATTGTATTCGGACCGCTGACCTGCAGGTTGACCGCGTAAAAGGCGAGGCGTGCGCGGCCCGCATCGTCTACGTCGAGCACGGGCAGGTCGCCGGCATGTCCGCCGCCGTCAGGGCTTTTGTGCATCTTCGCGGCGGCGGGGTCGAAGTGGCCGCCCGCCGCGCCGAACGGCGTGGCGGTACCGGACGTATCGCGCAGTGCGTTGCACGAACCGACTTCGTGCACGTGCAAGCCGTGATGGCCCGGCACGAGGCCGCTGACGTCCACGGTGATTTGTGTTCCGCCGGTATCGACGCCGACGAAACGTGCAAATCCGAGCCGCTTACCGGACGCATCGAAGATCGCCGCCATGAATGTAGGCGGTTTCGCGGCGAGCGCAGCGGCGGCGCCGCCGGCGAACAGCAAACCTGCGGCAACGCCAAAAGCACCACGAGCAAAACGGCTTGAAGCCACGCGCGTCTCCTTTACGGTGTCGTGCGGTGATGCGGCGCGCGCGCGCCGCTTTCCTATTCTTCGAGGGTCGTGACGTCGCCCAATTCGGCCCCGGTTGCCTGCGCCCGCAAGAGGCGGCGCATGATCTTGCCGCTGCGCGTCTTGGGAAGTTTCGGCACGATTTCGACGCGGGCCGGCGTCGCGATGGCGCCGAGTTCCTTGCGGACGTGGGCCATGAGTTCGCGCGCGAGGTCGTCCGAGGCGGAATAGCCGGCGCGTAAGACGACGTACGCGACGATCGCCTCGCCCTTGATCTCGTCGGGAACGCCGATCACGCCGGCTTCGCCGCACGCGCGATGCGAAACGAGCGTGCTTTCGACGTCCGCGGTCGCGAGGCGGTGGCCCGCGACGTTGAGCACGTCGTCGGCGCGGCCGAGGACGGTAATGAAGCCGTCGGGATCCGTGACCGCAACGTCGCCGGCCGTATACACGCCGGGAATTTGATTGAAGTACTGCGCGTAGCGCTGGCGATCGCCCCACACGCCGGAAAACATGTACGGCACGGGATTTTCGAGCACAAGCAGACCGCCCGCGCTCGCCGGCAAGGGCGCGCCGGCGGCATCGCGTACGGAAAATGCCAGCGGTCCCAGCGCTTTGCCGCTGCGGTCCGGCCGAATGGGTTCGCGCGGCATGAAGCCGAGCGACGGCGCGGCGAGTTCGGTTTGCCACCACTGGTTGCACACGGCGGCATTGCGCCCGCCCATCACCTCGTACAAAAAGCGCCACGCTTCAGGATTGAGCGGCTCGCCCGCGCAAAACATCGCCTGCAGGGACGAAAGGTCGTAGTTCTCCGCGAGTTCGGGACCATAGCGCATGAGCATGCGTGCCAGCGTCGGTGCGGTGTAAAACTTCGTAACGCGCAGGCGTTCGATGAGCTCGTACACCGCGGTCGTGGCGGGATGATCCGGCGCACCTTCGCGCAGTACGCTGCGGTACCGGTTTGCGAGCGCGCCGTACACGATGAGCGAGTGGCCGACGATCCAGCCGATATCGCTCGTGCACCAATAGCGGTCTTCCGGCGCGATGCCGGTCGTCAAGCGCAGCATCGCGCTCGCTCCCGTCAAATAGCCGCCGTGATTCATCACGACGCCCTTCGGTTTACCCGTCGTGCCGCTCGTGTAGAGAATGAACAGCGGATCTTCCGCCGACACGATCGCCGGATCGCAATCCGGCGGCTGAGCGTCGCAGTACGCCTCGAAATTGACCTCGCGTTCATCGCACGGCTGAGAAGCGGTGCGCCGCCAGACGACGATGCGCCGAACAGACGCCAGCGCCCCGACCGCGTCGTCGACGATGGCTTTCAAGTCGGTGGGCTTCCCCCGGCGGTACGTGACGTCCGCAACGATCAGCACGCGCGCGCCGGCGTCGACGATGCGGTCCCGCAGCGCAGTCGCGCCCAAGCCGGCGTACACCACCGAGTGGATCGCAGCGATGCGCGCGCACGCCAGCATGGCGATGATGCCCTCGATCGTGAGCGGCATGTAGATGCAGACGCGGTCACCCCGCGCGACGCCGTCGGCGCGCAAGGCGTTCGCGAGCTGGTTCGTGCGCGCCAGCAGTTCCGCATACGTGATGGACCGCTCCGCGCCGTCCTCGCACACGTAATCGTACGCGATCGCGTGCGGATGGCTGTGCGCGTGCCGGTCGAGGCACGACACCGTCGCGTTCAAGCGGCCGTCGGGAAACCAATGCTGGTCTTCCATGCGTCCGCGGAACGCGATGGACGGCGTCGTTTCCCAGCGCAATTCGCGCGCGCAATCGAGCCAGAAGGCATCGGCATCCGCCGCCGCTTCACGCACGAATTCGTCACGGTCGCCGATGGGAAACCAGGCGTGAACGCCGGCCGGTGGTGCGACCACTTCGCCGGTGGCGAGCAAGCCTTCGATATTGGCGTTCATCGGCGACCTCGCGAAGGGCTCACACCTTGATGTATTCGTGCTGCACGATATACGGGCCGCGCGGGCCGGCCGTCACGTGATACGTCCCGTAGTACGAGCCTTTCGAAGACGAGAATTCGACTTCCACCGTCGCGTTGGAATCGTCGACCTTCGTGGCGCGCAGCGACGTTATTCGCGCGTTCGTATCGAGAAACGCTTCTTCCGACAGCGTCAAGCCGCGGTCGCCGGCCGAGCCGCCCAATAGACTGTACCCCACGGGCTCGTCGCCGTGTATCAACGCGTCGACGTAGCGCCGGACCACGCCGGATGCCGCGCCGACGATCGCCGGCGCCGGCGGACCGGCGGCAGTGACAGGCGCGGGCGGCGGCGTCACGCGCACGACCGTCGTCGCGACAGCCGGTGCCGGGGTGGCGGGCAGCGCGCTGTGCGCCGGCGTGACCACCGATTGCGGTGCGACGCTCGCGCGCGGCGACGGCCGCGGTGTCGGCTTCGGCGTCGGCCGCGACGACGGCGAGGGCGAGGGCCGCGGCGAGGGGGTCGGCGCGGCGCTCGGCGAGGGGCTCGGCGCGGCGCTCGGCGAGGGGCTCGGCGATGCGGTCGGCTGCGGGCTCGCGGTCGGTGTGGGCTTCACTGTCGGCGTCGGCGCCGGCGTCGGCGGTGGGGTGGCGCGCGGGGTCGGCGCCACCACCGCGACGGGTGCCTGCGTCACGACGGGCAACGGCGTGACGCTCGGCGCGCTCGTCGCGATTGCGACATCCGTCCCGCCGGTGCTCGAACGCTGGTGGAATGCGGCGAGGACGGCACCGATTCCCAAGCCGGCGACGATCACGCCGAGCGCAAGTGCGGCGGTCGAAAGCCAATGTCCGCCTTCGGGCGGAGGCGGCGGCGCGGTACGGCGGCGGCGCGGCGAACTCGACATCGCAATCGCGGTTCCACGCGGTCGGCAAGAGGCCTCGCGCACGGGCGCGAATGCGCGTCGCCACATGATTCGGATCAGCGTGCCGATCGACGTCAATGCGGTTGCGGCGAATGCCTCGGCGGCGTTCGCGTTGGCAACCCCGCTGCGTGTTGCGGACGTCGTCGTGTCGGCGGTGATCGAATCGCTCGGTCCGCGCGCTCCACAAGACAAGCGTGAGCGGGCCGTGCGCCGCACGCTCGAGGGCTTGGCGTCCGGCGAGTTCTACGTCGAAATCGACGGTCGCGCGTATGCGAGCGGCGACGACGTGGTGGTGTGCGCCGGCGTCGCCGTCCTGCGCTTCTTCGTCCGGCGCGCGTACCGCCGCGCGGCGTAGGTGATTCGCGAACGCAAGGCACTCCCCGAAACCGTGGGGGCGCTCTTCGACACGGCGTTCGGGGCGTTCGGCCGCCGCATCGGGTTGTATGCAGGTATCGCGCTCGGCGGGTTTATCATCCAGGGCGCGGTCGCGGCCGCACTCGGACTCGTTCACGGACAGCGTGAGCTCGTCAGTCTTACGAGCATCCTCGCCAGCGTTTTTATCGACGCCTTCATCATGGGCGTCGTGACCATCGGCGTCGTCAACGACCTCGCGGGCGACGATCCCTTGAGCTCGCGCGATATCGCCGATGCCGCAATGCGGCGGCTGCTCCCGCTGATCGGCGTCAACGCCGTCGTTGCGTTTACGTTCGTTGAAACGGCCGGTGCGGTGCTCTTGCCGAGCATCGTGTCGTTCGCGCTGCTCGTTCTGCCGATCTCGACGCTCTGGGCGGTCATGGATTTCGCGACGGTGGTCTGTGCGATCGAGCCGGGCGCGGGCGCGCTTCTCATCGCGCTCAGCGTCGGCAAGAGCTTCCGTCTCGGCCTCGCAGCGCCGAATTTCGGACGAACGGTCCTGCTCGGGCTCGTCACGCTTCCGCCGTTTCTGCTGCAGATCGTGCTCTTCGATCAGTTGCAGCTGCGGCACGTGCGCGGGTTGGATTTCTGGGCGAGCGTTCCGATCGACGCGATCGCCGTCGGCCCCATTCAAGCCGTCTTCACGGTGTTTTACCTGGACTTCGTGCGGCGCGCCGCCGCGGCCGGCCGTTAGCGGAAGTTGACGCTACCGTCGCCGCCGTCGGCACGGCGGCTGAGCACCAGTTCGGCGTAGAGCGCGTTCGGCCAAGCAAAGTCCGCCCGCGTGTTGTTTTCGGGCCAGTTCGGATTGAACGACTCGCGCAAGCGATGGTCGCCCACGTCGGATGCGGCGATGTAGCCGAGCAACCGCCGCACTTCGTTTTCGTCCGTCGAGGTCAGCGCTTGCACGCATAAGGACAACGGCCAGATATAGCCGTGCGGCGTGTGCGGGCTGCCGATGCCCACCGCATACTTGCCGCGAAAAAAGTACGGGTTGCGATCGGAGAGCACGAATGCGCGCGTCGTCTTGTAAAGCGAGTTCGTGGCGGGCAAGTAGCCGAAGTACGGAATCGACAGCAGCGATGGGATGTTCGCGTCGTCCATCACGTTCGCATGGCCGCGGCCGTCGACTTCGTAGGCGTAGATCCGCCCGATGCCTTTGAGCTCGAGCGAACCGTTCTGTTCGATACCGCGCTGTATTTCGACGGACAATCCCCAGGCGTTCGAGGCCATGCGGTCGTCGCGCCACACGTCGCGCGCGATCTTGGTGAGGTCGCGCATCACGACCACTGCGAACATGTTGACCGGAATGTTGTACTGGTACCGCGCCGGATCGTCCGAGGGACGAAATGCCGTCCATACCATCCCCGTGTAGCGGACGGCGCTGCCGCGCCCGCCGTTGGCGAGCTGCTCGTGGCGGTAGTGGGAGCGCCGGTCGTGACGCTGCTCGTCGCGCATGACCTGCAAAACGCGCTCGAATGCGCGCTTTACGGTGGGAGTGAAGATCGACCGGTCATGGGTTTGGCGGTAATAATCCGCCGCGAACCAGATCGGATAGAGCAGCGAATCGACCTCGAACTTCCGCTCCACGACCTTGTAGTTAACGGAAAACGCGTTCGCGTACGGGTCGACCAAAATATACTTGGCCTGGCGCGCAACGACACCGCGCAGGGTCGCGGCGACGTCCGCGTCGCGCGTCGACAGCCCGATGTACGGGCGGACGACGGCGCTTGCGTCGCGCAGCCACTCGGCTTCGATGTCGCCGGTCGAAACGTACGTCGTGCCGTCGCGCTGCGCGGTCGCGTGACGCCGCATCGCCTCGTCGTATGCCGTCAGGTACAGGCGATCCAGCGTCGCACGAACGGCCGCCGAGAGCGTGTCGCCCGCGTTGACGGGCGTGACGATGAAGAACGACGTGACGACGAACGCACTAAACAAACGGCGAAAAAAACGTGTCACGGTCCTACGGTATCTATCGGCACGTTTTCGTAGTACCATGAACAGGGAACGTAATCTACGTTCCCTATCACACGAGGCACCCGATGATCGTCCCGCGCCGCGCTGCCGGCTCCGTCGCAGTTCTCGTCTATGTCGTCTGCGCGCTCGCGGCGGCGCAGGCGGACCAGAGCTACCGGGTCGACGGACGGGACACATTTCAGATCGGCGGGCACGACGTCCGCAGCGAAATCGCCTACAGCGGCACGCAGTCGCTGCATGTGGAGCGCGACGGCCGGCGCCGCCGGTACATCGCCCGCGTCGACTACGAACGGAACGACCAAGGCACCCACGCCCGGGCGAACGGCTCGTTCGAATCGACGATTTTGCCCAGCGGCGAGCAGCGCGACGGCGCGAACCACGATCCCGACTATCTGACGGTCCTCAATCAGCCCTTCGCAGTGCAACTCGATGCGCCGACCATGCATGACCTCTCGCATTTGCGCGGCGCCGTTCCCTTCGACTTCCCCTCGCCCATGACGGGGGCCCCTCTCCATGGTACGCTCCGTCATATAAACGACTCTGTGATCAACGGCACCCGTGTGCTGGGAGTGGCTTTTGATGCGACCGGTCCACTGCACGGAGCCTTACCCGATCGTCCGAACATCGCGCTTGCCGGGCACATTCGCATGAGCGGTACCGCCTACTATACCTACGCCGACGCGCTGCTGTTGGCATTGGACGCGACGCTGTGGATCGGCGGCAACCTCGACGACTCGAGCGGCCGGCAGCCGGTTTCGATCGTGTACCGGCGCACGATCAAAGCGACGCCGGCGCAACCGGTGCGAGAAGCCCGGATCGGTCCGAAGCCGGCCAGATAAACGCCGGGAAAGCCGGCAGAGGACGCGAAACGCGAAACCGTCGCTCGCGCAGGCGGGGTCTAGGGCCTGTGATGAGTGCGCTCGCACCACGTCTTGGGGATTTCCGCTTGAGCGTTCCGGCGGTCTCGCCGGCGCCGGCTCGTGCCGTCAAGGGCACGCCCGGAACCGAACACTTCGAGAAGATCGTCGACGAGTTCCAGCGGCGTCTCTACGGCTTTGCCTTGCGCATGACCGGCAACCGGGAAGACGCGGAAGAAATCGTCCAGGACGCCTTCGTGCGTGCCTACCGGGCGCTCGCGAAAATGGATGCGCAGCAGCGTGCGGAGCTGCGCCTCCAGCCGTGGCTCTATACGATCACCCTCAACGTCACGCGCAATCGGCTGCGATCGAAGCGCCCCACCAGCGTGGCGCTGGATGCGCTGGCGGACCCCGAAGCGCTCCTCAACGAAACCCAAGAAGGGCCGGATCAGCCCGAAGCGATCGTCGACCGCGCCGCGGACATGGTTCTCGTTGAACAAGCGCTGCTTTCGCTGCCGATGCATCTTCGCGCGGCGGCGACGCTGCGCTTCATCGAGGGCCGCAGCCACCCGGAGATCGCCGAAATCCTGAATCAGCCGATCGGGACCGTCAAGTCGCACGTGCATCGCGCGGTGCGGATTTTGCGCCGGATATTGGGTCCGGAGGTCGGCCGCATCGTCGCGGCCGACGACGCCAAGGAGGTTTCCGATGCGGGGTTGTGATGTCGGGCGCTCTGGGACGCGCTGCGGGACGCCGGTGCGCCGGATCGGGAACTCGTGGTCGCGCATCTGCGGTCGTGCCCGCCGTGCCAGGAGATGTACCAGGAGTACGAAGGCATTGCGTACTGTCTCACGTGCCTGCCGATCGTGGAACCACCCGAGAATTTGGTTCCAAAAATCATCGAGCACATCGAGGCGACGGTGCGGCGCGCGCGCCGGCCGGATTGCGTCGCGAAAGTCGACTCGCCGATCGGATCGCTGTGGGTCGCGTTCCGCGAAAGCGGCATCACGGCGCTCGCCTTGGATCGCGGCGACAGCGAAGACGCTACCCGCGAGCGAATCGCGCGCCGCCTGCGGCGCGGCATCGTTCCCGCGCAAGCCCCGGCGTGGGTAACGGATACGCTGAACGCGTTTTTCCGCACGCACGTCCCGAACTACGAGCGCATCGACATTTCGGACCTCACGGCATTCGAGCAAGCTGTGCTGCGTGCCGCCGCGCAGATTCCGCCGGGCGAAGTGCGTTCGTACGGCTGGGTGGCCTCACAGGTCGGCGCGCCGAACGCGGCACGCGCCGTCGGCCGCGTCATGGCGCGCAACCCCGTGCCGCTGCTCTATCCGTGTCACCGCGTCGTCGATTCCTCGGGCCACTTGCACAACTACGGTTACGGCATCGACGTGAAAGCGCGCATTCTCGAGATGGAAGGGTACGTCGCACGGCGCTGACCGCGCGCCCTACCGAGGAAGCAGGTTTCAGCGCGAACCGACCGCGAAAAAGAATCATCACGTGACGTCCGCGGCTCCGCCAGACACATACTACCGGCGGTTAACAGACGGACAAGAGGAGGTGATCATCGTTACTAGCGACAGTTCCAAACGTAGCCAGAAAATGATGATTGGAGGTGCGCAAACGTAAGGTTTGCGCAGAAACCTTTCTTAGTCCGCCGGCCGTCACAAGCCGGCTTTTTTTTGGCCGCGCCGGCAGGGCCGAGCCGCTGCGGCGGCTCGGCAGGGACCGGGCGCAACGCGTGGCGCCTCCGCAGCCGGCCCAGGTGTCGCGAAACCACGGGCCGGCCACGAACGATTATCTGCCGGAGGCATCAGTCATCAGCACGGTTAAACAAACCCGTCGTGTGTCAAAGCGCGTCCTTTTGACGGGCTTCACGCCGTTTGGAGCTCGCGCCGGCCGCCCCCGGCCTGTCATGGAATCTCGGCGGAATACGAACACTTGAACGATACTCCCGACATCGATCCGCGCCTATACGCCATCCCCGATATCCACGGCCACGCCAAGGGCGAGCACAAGCCGTATGCCGAGGAACGGCCTATCCCCCTGTCGGCGCGGATGCTCTTCTTGTGGTTTTTCCATGCATGCAGGCGGGGCTGGCCGCGCTTCGTCATGGTCAGCGACCACATGAACTACCTCACGTTCGAGGATCCTGCGGCAGTCAATCTGGTCCGGCGCGCGCTGAAGCTCGCCCAAGCCGGCGACTTGTACGGCGCGGCGGAAACGGCGAGCGTGGAGGTCGGCCACGCGGCCGTGGTGTCCGAGGGCTTACGGCGCGGCATGCGCTACGCCATCGGCGCGGAGGTCGACAACGATCCGCGCGCGCGGCCCGACGCGCAGAACATCGTCGACGCCATGAAGCCCGACGGTATGATTCGCTCCGTGCACTTTTTGCCGATCGAACATCCGGTGCACGGGCCGAACTGGAATTGGGCCTTCGATAATCCGGAATTCAAAGATCTCTTCGATGTCGTCGGCACCGAGAAGACGTGGGAGCTTTACGTCACGACGCTGCTCGACGCCATCGAACGCCTGCCCGGGCACATTGTCGGACACTTCTACGTGCCGGCGACCTTCGGTCATTGGCCGGACGACGCGACGCTCGAAAAATACGAAGACCGCGTGATCGAGGCGTGCGAGGCGCGCGGCATGGCGATCGAGTTCAACACGCGCTTTCTCTATCGGGACAACGCCGACGAGGAAAAGCAAAAGTATCTGCGCGCCTACGAACGGCTGCTCAAAAAGGCCAAGGCGCGCAACATCGGCATCGCGGTCGGCTCGGACGCCCACAGCCCCAAAGACCAAGGCGGCGCGTTCACGACGGTTCTCGATGTGCTCGACGCCTGCGAAATCAACGAGATCGTCTTTCCGCTTGCGGGCCGCCTCGCGCGCGTCGCTCTGCGCGTCGAACGCAAGCCGGAGCCCGAGCCGCCGCCGCCTCCGCCTCCTCCGCCGCCGGTACCCGTGCCGGCCGCGGCGGAAGCGGCGAGCGGCGACACGAAGGCGGTGCGCAAACAGCGCACGACCGAGCCGCCGGGGCGCGTGAAAGAGGCGCGGCCGGGTGTTCTGCCGGCGCCGGCCGCGAAGAGCAGGCGCAAAGCGCCGGCGCCCGCGGAACCGCAACCGGCTGAGATGCAGCCCGCCCTGAAGCCGCCTGAAAAGCCCGCGGCTAAAGCGGCCCCGAAACCGCCCGCGAAGTCACCGGCCAAACCGTTGCCGAAGGCGGCGAAGCCGCCTGCGAAGGCTGCCGTGAAAGCGGCGAAGCCGGCTTCCCGGGCCGCGGTCAAGGCGTCGGCCGCCAAAGCGAAGCCCGCAGCGAAACCGGCGGCGAAGCCGACGGCGAAAAAACCGGCGGCAGCGATCAAGGCGGCGCCGAAAAAAACGCTGCGGCCGGCGAAGCCTCCCGCGCGCACGCCGGCGAAAAAAAAGGCGGCGACCAAAAAAGCAGCGCCCGCGAAAAAGCCGGCCTCTGCGAAAAAGGCGGTCGTGAAGCACGCGCCCGCGAAAAAATCGGCCGCCGGTAAGGCACCAGGCAAGAAGCCGGCCGCGAAAAAACCGGCGAACAAGCGGCGCTGACCCGCGCACCTACGGAGGATTTCCCGGTGATACGGATGCTGTGCGCGCTGTCCGGCGCGATCGCGCTTGCCGCGTGCTCGAAAGTGGGCGCCGGGCCGGCGTCGACCGTCACGACTGCGTCCGCGGCCGCCCGGCACGCGTGGACGCGTCCGGGTGAATTGCGCATCGGCATTCAGCGGGAGCCGAACACGCTCAATCCGCTGCTCAGCGCGAATACCACCGAAGGTCTGCTGAACCGGCTCACCTTCGACACGCTGGTCTCGGTCGACGCCGCCGGGAAGCACTTCGTGCCGATCCTCGCAGCGGAGGTCCCGAGCACGGCGAACGGCGGGATCTCGCAAGACGGGCTCACGATCACGTACAAGCTGCGCACCGGCGTCAAATGGCACGACGGCGTCCCGTTTACAAGCAAAGACGTCAAGTTCTCGTGGCAAGCCATGATGAACGACAGCAACAATGTCAACAGCCGCGTCGGTTATGAAGACGTGCAGAACGTCGACACGCCCGACGATGCGACTGCGGTCTTTCACCTCAAGCACAAGTTTGCGCCGTTCGTGGCGACGGTCTTCTCCGAGTCGGACGATCCGGTATGCATCATTCCCGAGCACCTGCTCGGGAAAGAGAAAAACGTCAACAACGTGGCGTTCAATCAGGCGCCGGTCGGCACGGGACCGTTTAAGTTCGTGCGCTGGCAGCGCGCCGATCACATCGAGCTCGTCGCCAACCCCGATTACTTCCGCGGGGCCCCGAAGCTGAAATCCGTCACGCTCAAGATGATCCCGGACGAAAACACGGAGATCAACACCCTGCGCACGCACGACATCGATTGGATGTTCGAGCCGTCGCCGAATCTCTATCTCATTCTGCGTCAAATCGAACGGACGGGCGCGATCGCCATCCGCATGAACGATTCGCCGCAGACGCTCGCTTTGCAGATCAACACGTCACGCCCGGCATTGAGCGACATACGCGTGCGGCGCGCAATTGCGTATGTCGTCGACAAGAAATCGCTAGCCGACAAGTTCACCGGCGGCTCCGCGCTGCCCGCCGGCGCCGATCAGCCGCCGTTTTCGTGGTCGTACGAACCGAAGGTCATGGCGTACGGGCCCGATCCCCGCACCGCAGTGCAGCTGCTTCGAGCGGCCGGGTACGCGCCGAGGGCCGACGGCATCATGGTGCGCGACGGCCAGCCCTTGATACTGCAGCTTTCCACGAACAACGAGAACGCCACCCGCCGCGTTGTTGAAACGCAGATACAGGCAATGCTGAGGACGGCCGGCATCGGCGCCGACATCAAAAACTATCCCGCGAACATTTTCTTCCGCACGTACGGCCAGGGCGGCATTCTCACGACCGGCAAGTACGACCTCGCTGTGTCCGGCTGGATCGCAGGTTACGACCCCGACGATCATTCGCTCTTTCAATGCGATCAGATTCCCCGCCCGAGCCATCCCGACGGCGTCAATTACACGCGGTATTGCTCGCCCGAGATGGATGCCGCGCAGCGGGCGGCCCTGGCGACGTACGATCAAAGCGCGCGCAAAGCACAGTACTCGACGATTCAAAAACTTATCGCGCGCGACGTCCCAGAAATCGTCATCTGGTATCCGCGCTTCCCGCAAGCGATCAATCCCGATTTCAAAGGCTTCGCGCCGAATCCGGTGAGCGAAGCGTGGAACGCTTACGAGTGGGAGATTTAACCATCCATGCGCGATGATCCGTCGCCAATCGCCCGCATCCCGGAGTTGCGGTGGCTGCAACAGGTGATCGTCGAGCGCGCGCTGACGCGCGGCGACTACTTACTTTCCGGCGGCGCCCGCAGCGATTATTACATCGACAAGTTCCGGCTTTTTTCGGATCCGCAAGTGCTGCGCCGCATCGCGCGGCTCTTCGCGCCGGTCGTCGCCGACATGAGCCCCGACCTCATCGCGGGCACGGAACTCGGCGGCGTCATCCTCGCCACCGCCGTGTCGCAAATGTCGAGCGTTCCGATGATCGTCGTGCGCAAGGCGCCCAAAGAATACGGCGCCTTCGCCGACGAGTACGTGGAGGGGCCGTTTCAGGCACACCAGCGCGTTCTGTTACTGGAGGACGTCGTGACGAGCGGCCGCGAGGTTCTTGCGGCGAAAGCGCGGCTCGAAGAGCTAAACCTGAAGGTGACCGTCTACGCGGTGATCAGCCGCGGGCTTGCGCCGATCAATTCGCTGATCCAGTTTGCGCTGCCCCGCGGCGGCCCGAAAACCGAAAACTGAAGGAAATTCAACGTACTAGGGGCGGGCGGCGCTGCGTTCGCCGACCGGGATCGTGCAATGGTCGTCGGCCACCACGATCGGCCCGTAGTAGCGGAGCCGCGCGCTCTCGTCGAGGTCGCGCGCCGTCGCGCTTTCGCCGTAGTGCGTCAGCACGAGCGTGCCCGCACCGGCGGCACGCGCCATCTCCGCGGCTTCGCGCGCCGAGCTGTGGCCGCGCATTCCTTGTTCGCGTTCGCCCGCGAGGATGGTTGCCTCGCACACGAAGACGTCGGTGCCGCGCGCGAGTTCGACGACGCGCCGGTCCGGCGCCGTATCCGCCGAGTAGGTGACGCTTTGTCCGTTGCTTTGAAAGCGCATCGCGAAGGCGGGGATGTAGTGCGCCGTGTGCGCGAACGTGACCGTCGCCGATTTGATGCGCAGCGGCTGCGACGGCTCGTACGTACGCACGTCGAAGACCTCGCCGAGAAAATCGCCCGCGCCCTCGTCCGCGAACGCGCTGACGAGGCGGTGCAGCATACGTTCGCCGCCGGGCGGCAGATACAACGGCATCTTGCTTTCCCGCCGGATCGGCCCATAGCGCAAGGCGTAGCGCAGCGGGATGATGTCGATGAAGTGGTCGGCGTGCATGTGGCTGACAACAACCGCATCGAGGCGGTCGTAATCGACGTAGCGGCGCACGTTTGCGAACGCGCCGGTTCCCAAATCGAAAGCAATCGCCGTATCGGCGTCCTGGACGAGATAGGAACTGCAGGCCCGGTCCGGGCGCGGTATCGATGAACTCGACCCGGCCACCGTCACGCGAACCTCGCTGCTTATATCGATGTGAGAACCTCTTGCGCGTGTCCCTCGACCGATACTTTGGGCCACACCCGGGCGATTGTGCCGTCGGCCCCCACCACGAAGGTCGCGCGCTGCACTCCCATACTCTTTTTTCCGTACATATTCTTCTCGACGATGACCCCGAAGGCGTCACATATGCGCGAATCGGTGTCGGCGAGGAGCGGATACGGCAGGCCGTACTTCGCGCGGAACTTTGCCTGCGCCGCGACCGAATCGGGGCTCACCCCGATGACCTCCACACCCTTCTTCGTAAAGTTTTCGTATGCATCGCGGAACTGCGACGCTTCGTTCGTTCAACCCGGCGTATCGGCTTTCGGGTAAAACCACACGACGAACGGCCGTCCCACGAACGACCTTACCTCGACGCGCGCACCGGTATCATCGGTCGCGCCGATGTCGGGAAGCGGGTCACCGGCTTGCAGCATGCGGGAACTCCTTGCGGTTTCATGGGGCGACAGGCTCCGCGGAGTCCGCCCGCGGCGCCGACGCTTGCGAGGGTCGGAATTGCGAGAGCGGCACCAGGAAGATGAGCCGGTCGTACGGCTCCATTTCGTCGAATGCGTCGATGTGCGCAAACCGGCCTTTGCGCCACACGCCGAGCGCGATGCAATGCTCCGCGGGCGGCGGCATCGGCACTTCACCCTGCTCGCGTTCGCCGATGTTGTACTCGTCGTTGCCGAACGCGAGCCGGCCGCGCGAACCCGGGAAGCGCGACAGTCCGGCGAATGCCGGCGCGGAGAGCGCCGAACTCGAGAACGTCGTCGTGATGCCGAACTGGCGCGCGATCGAGCGCGCGAACACGTCGTCGGCGACACGCATCACCACCGGCAGCTGCGGGTTGCGCGCGCGCGCCCCGAGCGTGACTTCCAGATTCGCCGTGTCGCTGTCGGTGAGCGCGATCAGCGCGCACGCAGCGCCGATGTTGCAAAGATCGAGCGTCAGGTCACTCGTCGCGTCGCCGGTCAATAATTCGAAGCGGCGATTGCGCGACGCCTCGACCAGCGCCGGTCCGGGGTTGCGATCGATGACGACCAGCCGCCGGTCCAGCTGCAACAGAAATTCGATGACCCGCGTGCCGACGTTGCCGCCGCCGCAGACGACGACGTGGCCGCGCGTTTTGATTTGCCGCATGCCCTGCGTCGCGGTCCACTGCGCGCGTGTGAGTGCGGAGGTAGCAAACGCGATGAAGATCCCCGAGATGGCGACGCCCGCGATCATGATGACGCTCGCCGCGATCTTTGCGAGCGGGCCGGCGCCGAGCGGCGTGACGTCGCCGTAGCCGACGGTCGTCATCGTGGTGACCACGAAATACGCCGCGGTCACCGGATCGCGCTGCAGCGCGAAACCGAAGTACACGACGGCCAGCGCGAAGACCCCGAAGGCCGCCGCCGCAATCCGCTTGAGAATGGGATCGACGCCGCGCCAAAAGCGCCCGGCGCGCGTGTAGCTCGTCGCCGCGGGCTCGTCCCGAACGCCCGGTGCGACCGCTTCGCCGGGGGGTTCCGGGGGCGCGAGTGCGGCGAGCCGCTCGACGCGGCCGAAGACGAGCACCTCCTCGTCCGCGCTCAGGACCCGCCCGGCATCGACGACGTGCTCGCCGGCCACGCCGACGATGCGGCATTGCAGCCGGTCTTGCGCTTCCGCCAAGGTCAATCCGCCCGCGTTGAAATTTCCGGCCGGACGCCGCGCGAAGCCGACGAGGACGCCGCCGACGTCGGGAAACTGGACGGCGTACAGGACGGACGGGTCGAGCGCGGCCGCCGCGAAGGTCGAGGCCGCGTGAAACGCGAGCGAGAGGACGGAACAATTCGGCAGCTTGCCTTCGATCTTGCGCCCGAGCGTGCGGTTGAACTGCCGCATCA
>JBHEMQ010000076.1:359-15638 GCA_046262475.1 Candidatus Velthaea sp. | reverse complement strand
GCGCGATCGCCGCCAACATCGACGCCGACGGCATCGTCGGCTGCGTCGTGTATCCGGCGACCGAGATCACCAAGCCGGGCTACGTGCACGTGGTCGAAGGCAAACGTTTTTCCGTCGGCGAGCTGAATGGCGCGAAAACCGAACGCGTCGAGGCGCTCGCCGCAACACTGGTTGGACGCCGGTTTCAAGTCGTTCGTTCTCGAGGACATCCGCTCCGAGATTTGGCTCAAACTGTGGGGCAATCTATCGTTCAATCCGATCAGCGCCCTCACCGGCGCGACGCTGGCCGGAATCTGCCGCGAACCGCACTCGCGCGAGCCGGCCGCAAACATGGCGTATTCCGGCACACGATCGACAAACGTATCGCGGGCGCGGAATCCGTCGGCGACCACAAGACCTCGATGCTGCAAGACCTCGAAGCCGGCCGCGCCTCGAAATCGACGCGCTCATCGGCGCCGTCGTCGAACTCGGGCGGCTCACCGATACGCCGACGCCGCACATCGACGCCGTCTACGCTTGCGTCAAACTGCTCGATGCGTCGCTTGAGAAGCGCGCGGGCGACGCCGCGAACAAGACGATGAACGCCGCACCAGCAAGGGCCGCGATGCAAACCGCGAACGCGGCGCCGTAGCCGAACACGTCGATGAGCCGGCCGCCGGCCACCGGACCGGCGGCCGACAAGATGCCGACCGGCACACCCTGCGCGGCAAAGATCGCGCCGTACGCGCGCCGGCCGAAGCGTTCCGCTATCACCGCGCCGCGCAGCGGGGATAGCGCGCCGTAGGCCGCACCGAACACGGCGACGTACGCGACAATCCAGGCGGCGTTGCGCGCGGCGGACAACAGCACGATGCCCAGCGCGGCGAGCGCAAACGCGCATGCGAGTTGCGCGGTGAGCGGCATTCTGCGGTTCAGCCACACCACGAGGGAACGGCCCGGCAGGTACGCGATGCCGAAGAGTCCGGCGAGCGTCGCCACGAGCGTCGGTGCAAAACCGCGCCCGATCAAATACGCGACGTGCTCGAGCAAAATGGTGGTCGTTGAAAAATACGCAAGCGACATCCCGGCCGAGAGCAGCCAAAAGCCGCGGTCGTGCAGCGCATCGCGGAACGAAATGCCGCTCGCCGGACCCGGGGGCTCACCGGTCGGCGCGCCGTCGGGTCGCAATCCCATGTCTTCCGGGTGGCGGCGCACAACGAACGCGTGCAAGGGCAACGCCACGCCGAACTGCAGCAGCGCCAACGCGACCAACGCCTCGCGCCAGCCCAGTGCGTGAACGAGCCACCCGGCGAGCGGATAGAAAATAGTCGACGCGAATGCGCCCATGAACGTCAGCACGGAAAGCGCGTGAATGCGCCGCGCCGCGAACCAGTTCGCAACCACGGTAAACGTGACCGGATAATACGTCAGCGCCGCGCCCGCTCCCAAACCGAACGTCCACAGCGCGTCGAATTCAGCAAGCGTTTGAACGTGCGACAGCAGCAGCAGCGCCACGCCGCTGACCACCGAGCCGAGCGAAAGCAGCAGCCGCGCACCGATACGGTCCAGCGCACGGCCCAGCGCGAGCCCTGCAAAGCCTGAGACGAGCACGGTCCCCGCGTACGCGGAGCCGATCGCGGTCTTACTCCAACCGAACTCGCGGCTGACCGGCTCGAGCAGAACGCCGAAGAGATACTGCGTCGTCCCGTATGAAACGAGCGTCGTCACGCCGAGCGTAAGGACGATCGTCCAGCCGTAGAAAAAGGGGCGTCGCGGCAACTAGCCGGCGGGGTGCGCGCCGCGCCACACTGCGCTCACTTGCGGCGCAGCCTCGCGCGCCCGCCCATCAAGTTGGTCGGGGGTCAGCGTGCTGAGCGGATGCGTCACGACCACCGGCACGAGCGACGTCATGCCGAGCGCGGTGCGCTGCACGTCTGCTTCATGCACGAAGACGGTGGTGACGATGACCGCGGTGGGAATGCCCGATGTTTCGAGGGCGACGGCGTCGTACGTACAGCACGACGTGCAGGACCCTCAATCACCGATCCCGGTAAGGGCGATGTCGTTTTCGGCAGCGATTCGCTCGATCAAAGCGGGATCGGCGTTGCGCGAAAAACTTTCTTTTTTGTAGCGGCGGACGTGCGCGAACGCCGTGTCCCCCGAAAGCAGCGCCATCGTGCGCTCGAGCAGCTTCCAGCCGTTCCATTTCGTGTTGTCGAGGACGCCGACGCGGAGACCGCTTGCGGAAACGATCCGCGCCGCGGTCGCGCGGTGCTGCGCGCGAACGACGCCGCGCGGGTCGTACAGACCAGACGCGCTCACAGCGCGCACGTGCCATCCGCGCAGGCCTGCGCCGCGGCAAACGCACTGCCGTCGATGCGCCGCAACACCGGAACCGTCATGCGTCCCCATCCCGGAATAAATGCGGAGAACCGCCCGGCGCCGCCGCCGGCGACGAACAGATGAATGTCGTCGGGCGTGGGGACGATCGGAATGCGCGCGCCCGTCTCGCGCTTGTACCATTTCGGAAGGGCTTTGTTGTACACTTTACCGCCGTTTGCATACCGATCGCCGAAACTGATTGCCTCCCATGCGTTCGTCGCGTTCATCCACAGATAACTGCGCACATCGAGGCGCGAAAAACCGGACGCAGCGATCGTCGCGGCATGCTCCGGCCCGATCACCACGGCGCAAGAACCGCCGGCGACCGCGTTGTTGTGCGCGAAGGTGCTCATCGCCGACACGATGCTGTCGAGCACGCCCTGCGCGTCGTCAGCCACGTGATTGACGACGCTGTGCGGCGGCTCGGCGGCGATCACGAATACCGCGTCGTCGTCGGCGGCCATGCCGTGCTCGACGTGGTACGGCGCCCAGGGGCTCAGCTCTTCGTTTTCCGCGATGCAATACGTGTATTTGCCGGGGTGTCCGAGCGTGCTCTTGTCGAGATCGCCGGGCGTTCCGCCGCCGACGGTCAACAGCACGAGCCGAACGGCGCGTCCGATCGTCGCGTTCGGGCGGTTGCCGGAACCAAACACGTTGTGCCCCGCATTCATGCCGATGCGGCGCCGGATCGGACCGTTGACGACGATCAGCGGCGCCGCCATGTGAGTGGTGGCCTGCACGCCGTTGAGATTCCATACGGGATCGCATAGCGCCAGGATGGCGGCGCGCACCACCGGCGCGTACGCCGGTTGACACCCGGCCATCACCATGTTGATTGCGAGCACCTCGCGCGTCAGCGCTCCGCCGCGCGGCGGGATCACCGCTTCTTGGTACTCCGGTTCGCCGCCGAGCGCCGCGACGACAGCCTCGATCTTTTCCGCCGTCGGCGGAACGACCGGCAGCCCGTCGCTCCACGCCTGCTCGAAGTAATATTCCACCGCGTCGGCCGGCGGTGCGGCGGGTTCGGCACTGATCGTTGACGTCACGCCTGAGAATAGCACCGCGAAAAACGCCGCGTCAAATGCAAAAACGACGACGGCACCCTGCACGCCGTCGTCTTCTTGCTTGCGCGCTGCGCGCCTCGCGCCTCGCGCCTCGCGCCTAGAGACCGAATCGCCCGAGAATGCTGCCGAGATTGCCGTAGGGGTTGGAGCCGTTGTTGGAGTTGCCGTACGTCCCGTTCCCGACGACGTTGATTTGATCGGCCTCGAAGGTGCCGTCGCCGTTGGGATGGCCGAACACGGCCACGCGCATGCCGGGGGAGAGCGTGGTACCGGTGGGATTGATTACCGTCCCCTGATGCAGATGGACGTGGGGCCCGCGGTTCAGATCTAAGTTGAACGAAGAAAATCCGCTGATGACGCCGTCGATTTGACTGCTGCCGTTGCCGTAACCGCCGTTATAACCACCGTTGTAGCGGCCGTTGTTGTAGCCGCCGTTGTTGTAGCGGCCGTCGTTGTAGCGGCCGTCGTTGTAACCGCCGTTGTTGTAACCGCCGTTGTTGTAACCGCCGTTGTTGTAGCGGCCGTTGTTATAGCCACCGTTGCGGTCGCGCTCGCGGTCGTGCCGGCGCTGCTCTTGGCGGCGGCGATCTTCGGCGCGGTCGCGGTCGTCGCGGTCGCGATCGTCGCGGTCGCGACGTCCGTTCTGATTGTTGTTCCAGGTCTGGCCCGTGTGATTCCATTGACCGTTCGGCGGCGTACCGCCGTTTTGGTCGCCCTGCGCGAGCGCCGCGGTCGGTGCTCCGAGCAACGTCACGGCGGCGATCGTGTGGACGAAGGACTGCAAACGCATCTCGATACTCCTGCCGGCACGACCACGTCGCGTGCCGTTGCGGGAGAGGAACGCGGCGAAGTCTGGAAAGATGCTGTGACCTTGCTGGCTTCGTCCGACCGCTCTCTTGGCTCATTCGCCGACTCCGGCGAACAGATTGCGATGCATGCTGCACCTTCCGGCCGTTCCGCGCCGCATCGCAATCGCAGCGACGCTGCTCGCCCTCGTAATCGCGTTGGGAACGCTCGGGTACGTCGCGATCGAAGGCTGGGGCGCGTTCGACTCCTTCTACATGACGGTCACGACGCTGACGACCGTCGGCGGCGGCGAAGCGCGGCCGTTGAGCATAGCGGGCCGATGGTGGACGCTTGCCGTCGTCATGGTCGGTTTCGGGGTGCTGACCTACACGCTGCTCGCGCTCGTCGGTTACCTCTTGGAGGGACACTTCGGCGTAGCGGTCGAGCTGCAGCGCATGCGCCGCCAAGTCGCGCGAATGACTGACCACTTCATCTTATGCGGGTTCGGGCGGGTGGGCCGCGAGATCGCGCGTGATTTCACGGCGGAACGCATTCCGTTCGTCATTATCGACATCAACGCGGACTCGCTGCAGCGCGCCGCCGCCGAGGGTCACCGCGTCGTGAACGGCAACGCGTCGGAAGTGTCGGTGCTGAGCGCCGCGGGTATCGAGCGGGCGCGCGGCCTCGTGACCGCCATCGACAGCGACGCCGACAACATCTACGTAACGCTCTCAGCACGCGTGTTGCGGCCCGACATCTTCATCGTGGCGCGCGCGAACCGCGGAGATTCGGAACCGAAGCTGCGGCTGGCGGGCGCCAATCGCATCATCTCACCGTACACCATCGGCGGGCGGCGCATGGCAAGCCTCGCGATGCGTCCCACAGCCGTCGAATTCGTCGACACCATCTTGTCCGCCGGGAACAGCGAGTTGCTTCTCGAGGATTTCACCATTTCGGCAAACTCCGGTTGGGCGGACCGCGCGCTCTCGACGTTGACCAACGATGCGGAAGACATCATCGTGCTTGCAATCAAGCGCGGCGATACGATGCTCTTTCGGCCCGCTGGGACCACGCCGCTCTTCAGCGGCGACGAGTTGGTGGCCGCCGGCTCGCCCGCGGCGATCCGCGTGCTCGAGGACCGGCTGAGCCCGCCGTAGCGACGCGGGCGCAAGCCGCGAAACAAACTCAAGACCGGAATGGCCAAGCCGCCGCAAGAAGGCGCCTTTTTATGACGGCTCGGTTCCTGGAAGACTACGTACCGGGCGAGGTGGTTGAGGTCGGCGCGCTGACGGTCGACCCCGCGGAAGTGCACGCCTTCGCCGAACGCTTCGACCCGCAGCCTATTCACATCGATCCGGCTGCCGCCGCGCGCTCACCGTATGGCGGCATCATCGCCAGCGGATGGCACACCGCCGCGATGACCATGCGCCTCATGCTCGACAACCTCGTCGCGGGCGAGAACAGCCTGGGCTCGCCGGGCATCGGCGCCCTGCGCTGGGTGCAGCCGGTGCGGCCGGGCGACGTTCTTCGCGTGCGCGTTTCGGTCACCGCAAACCGGCGCTCGCGCACCAAGCCGGATCGCGGCTTGGTCACGCTCGACGTCGACGTCTACAACCAGCGCAACGAACTCGTCATGTCGGCGCACGATTGGATAGCGATCGTGCGCGCGCGGCAGGAATAGACTCGCCGCCGCAACGCGGGGTACGATTGCCGCCATGAATGAAGAGACGCTCGCCATCCTCGTCGGCGGCGGGCCGGCGCCCGGCATCAACGGCGTGATCGCGTCCGCCACCATCGAGGCCGCCAACAGCGGCCTGCGCGTTCTGGGACTCTACGACGGCTACCGCCACATCGCGCGCGGCGACATCTCGCAGGTCGTCGAGCTCACCATCGACGACGTGTCGCGTCTGCACTTCACCGGCGGTTCGGTGCTGCGCACCTCGCGCACGAATCCCGGACAGGACGAAGAAACGCTCGAGCGCTGCATTCGGTCGCTGCTGCAGCTCGGCGTGCGGTATCTGGTCGCCATCGGCGGTGACGACACGACCTACGGCGCCTCGCGCATCGCCGCGAAAACCCGCGGCCGGCTCGGCGTCGTCACCGTTCCGAAAACGATCGACAACGACTTGCCGCTGCCCGACAACGCGCCGACCTTCGGCTTTGAAACGGCACGCAGCGTCGGGACGACGATCGTCGAGAACCTGATGGAAGACGCGCGCACCGCGTCGCGCTGGTATCTGGCGATCACCATGGGCCGCAAATCCGGTGCGCTCGCGCTCGGCATCTGCAAGGCGGCCGGTGCGACGCTCGCGGTCATTCCGGAAGAATTCCCCGACGGGTCGATCGATCTCGAACGCGTCGTCGACACGATTGCCGGCGCGATCGTCAAGCGCAAATCCTTCGGTCACGATCACGGCGTGGCCGTGATTGCGGAGGGCATCGCGGAACGCCTCGACGCACAACAGCTCGCATCGCTGGAAGGCGCCGCGCGCGACGCCTACGGTCACGTGCGGCTCGCCGACGTTCCCATCGGCATGGTTCTGCGCGACGCGGTACGCGAGCGGCTCACGGAACTCGGCATGGACATCACCGTCGTGACCAAGGACATCGGGTACGAATTGCGTTGCGCGAAACCGGTGCCGTTCGACGTGGAATACACGCGCACGCTCGGCTACGGCGCCGTGCGGTACTTGCTGCAAGGCGGGAGCGGTGCGCTCATCGCGCTCTCGGGCGGACGCGTCGCCCCCGTCACGCTCGAAGAGCTGCTCGATCCGATGACGGGCAGAATCCGCGTGCGCCTGGTCGACGTCACGACCGAATCCTACGAGGTCGCGCGCAAATACATGATCCGGCTCGAACGCGGCGATCTCGAGGAACCGCGCTTGTCGCGCCTGTCGGTGCAGACGTCGCTCGATGCGGATGCCTTCGCCCAGCGGTTCGCGAAGACGGTTGCGTAACATGAACGACTCATCGAACGCCGCCGCCGGACGGGTGAGCGTCCCCGGCACCGAGCGTCGCGCGCCGGCCGGTGCGGTCGCGGTCGGGCCTGCCGATCCGAACGAACGCACGTCCGTCACGATCGTCGTACGGCCGCGCACCGCGTCGTGGGACGAAGCGGCGGCGCTCGCCGCGCTGCCGCCGGCGCGGCGGCACTATCTCACGCGCGAAGAGTTCGCGGAGCGGCACGGCGCCGATCCGGCCGACCTCATGGGCGTCGAGCGTTTTGCGCTCGATGCGGGATTGCTGGTGATCGAAGCGAGTGCGGCGCGCCGCAGTGTCATCGTCGAAGGCACGATCGCGCAGCTCAACGCAGCGTTCGGCACCGAGGTGCGGCTCTTTCGTGCCGGCTCGGCGACGTTTCGCTGCCGCGCCGGAACGCTGAGTGTTCCCGCACACGTCGCTCCGCTCGTCCATGGCATCTTCGGTCTCGACGAGCGGCCGCAGGCACGCGCCCACTTTCGGCGCAACGTGCGGCCGGCCGCGGCGGCGAACGTTTCATATACGCCGCTTCAGGTTGCGCGCGCGTACCAGTTCCCGACCGGCGTCGACGGCACCGGCCAAACGATCGCGCTGATCGAACTGGGCGGCGGATTCACGCCGGCAGATTTGCAGGCGTACTTTCAAGCCGTCGGCGTCCCGCCGCCGGTCGTTACGAGCGTCGGAGTCGACGGCGGTGCGAACGCGCCGGACGGCAACCCGAACGGTGCCGACGCCGAAGTCATGCTCGACATCGAGGTGGCGGGCGCCGTGGCGCCCGGTGCAAAAATCGTGGTGTACTTCGCGCCGAACACCGATCAGGGTTTTCTCGACGCCGTCACGACGGCGGTTCACGATACGGCGAACCGTCCGGCCGTCGTCTCCATCAGTTGGGGCGCCCCGGAATCCGACTGGACGGCGCAGGCGATGCAGCAATTCGATGCGGCGTTCGCCGACGCCGCGACGATGGGCGTGACGGTCTGCTGCGCCTCGGGCGACAACGGCTCCGGTGACGGCGTCACCGACGGCAAAGCGCACGTCGACTTTCCGAGTTCCAGCGCGCACGTGCTCGGGTGCGGCGGTACGACGCTGCACGTGAACGGAACCGCGATCGCCAGCGAAAGCGTCTGGAACGACGGCGCAACCGGAGGCGCAACCGGCGGCGGCGTCAGCGATACGTTCGCCCTGCCGAACTGGCAGAAGGCAGCAGGCGTTCCACCGTCTTCGAATCCCGGCGCGCACGTGGGGCGCGGCGTGCCGGATGTCGCCGGCGACGCGGATCCGCAGACCGGCTACGTCACGCGCGTCGACGGGAGCGACGGCGTCATCGGCGGCACCAGCGCCGTCGCGCCGTTATGGGCCGCGCTCGCTGCGCTGCTGAACCAGCAGTTGGGAAAGCCGGTCGGTTTCGTGAACGCGCAGCTTTACGCGCACGCGAGCGGCGCTTTTCGCGATATCACCAGCGGCAACAACGGCGCGTACCGCGCGAACACCGGGTGGGACGCCTGCACGGGGCTCGGCAGTCCCAACGGGACGATGCTCGCAAAATTGTTGACGGCGGGTTAGCGCGTCTGCCGGACGGGCAGAACACATGGGACGCCGCGTGCGGATCGCCGCGTGCATGAATCCGGCGCATAGCAAGAGGCCGAATGGCAGTATATCGGGCGCTTTTTCGCGGGTCTTCGTCGGTACGAGCCGCCCGTGGCGCCGTTGTCGATTTCGCGCGAACGTGCGGCTTGAGCGGACTCGGACTGAGCGACGTCGAGAGCGCCGTCGGCGAGGCGCTCGCAAACGCGGCGGAACACGGCGGCGGCGCGAGCTGCGAATTCGAGGTCACCGCCCGCTGCGACCGCGACACGCTGGTGGTCGAAGTCGCCGACAAAGGGCCCGGTTTCGAGCACTGGAACGCGACCGATTTTCTTCGACCGCTCGACTCCGCGCCGCGCGGGTTCGGCATCTTCATCATGCGCGCAGTGATGGACCGCGTCGAGTACAGCGAGGGTGGCCGCCATTTGCGGCTCGTGAAGCAAATCCGCACGCCGAACCCCCGGGAGGCGGCCCGCCGGGAAGCTTAGCGCTCCTGGCGCTCCGATGGCGGCCGGAAGTCGACGCCGAGAACGTTATCGCGCCGCTGTTCCACACGCGAGCGCCGCGCATTGTGCGGTTGGTCGCCGCCATGCTCGTGTTCGCACTCGTGGCAAGCCTCGATCGCATCTTGCGTCTTCGCCTCCAGCGTCAGCTTGGCGTCGAGCAACGCATGTTTCGCGGTCGGCGACGAGTCGCGCTCGGCGATGTGTTCTGCGCGCGCCTTGCGTTCGGCAGCTTCCCGCAGCTTGTAGATCGCTTCGACCTTATCGGCCTGCGCTTCGGACGACATACAATGACCACCCTCGAAAAAAGCAAAAATGCGACGCTCGTGGGAAGCGCGCGCGATGGTGTCTTTCGTCCCTATGCCGGACGGGCCTGCGCAGGCCGAAAAGGGCTGGGGTCCCTTTACGTCAATTTGCGATTCACTCGCCCATCAACCGGAGGAATCGCCGAGTGTCACTGACTCGTGAATCGTTTCTCGCTTCGACCGTCGGTGCGGCGGGGGCGCTTGCCGCCGCGGGGTCGGGCGTGCCGCTGGCCTTTGGTGCCGAGCCCGTCATCGGCAATTATCCGGAAGGGACGACGGGCAAATCGGTTTTCGTGGGGCTCTGTTGCCCGCTCACCGGTTCGTACTCCGCCGACGGCGAGGACCAGCGCAAGGGCTTCGAGCTTGCGATTGAAGACTTAAACAACAACACCGGCGTCATGGCCGCAATCCCGAGCCTGCGGGGCAAGAAGGGAATCCTCGGCAAACGCGTCGTCTACAAAATCGCCGACACGGAGACGAAGGCGGACACGGCCGTGCAGCGCGCGACCGAATTCATCACGAAAAACAAAGCGATCATGTTCAGCGGCGGCGTCAGCTCGTCGGAAACCATTGCCATGCAGAAGACGGCGCAGCAGAACAAAGTGCTGTTCATGGACGGCGCCAGCGGCTCAAACGATACGACCGGCAAGGACTGCCAGCGCTACGGCTTCCGCTCGCAATGCGATGCGTACATGGTCGCGCGTGCGATGGCCCCGATTTTGGCGAAGAAGCTCGGCAAGAACCGTCGCGCGATCCACCTCGTGCCGGATTACACGTACGGACATTCGCTATCCGATTCCATGAAAGAGTTCACGGAAAAGGAAGGCTGGACCACGGTGGCCCAGGTCGTGGCGCCGTTTCCGTCGAGCGATTACAGCTCGTACCTTACGAACATCGCCAACTCGAATGCGGACACGTTCATCAATATCGAATTCGGGAACGACGGAATCGCGTCGACGAAACAAGCGGCGCAATTCGGCATCCTCAAAAAGATGCAAATGGTCGTCCCGAACATTTCGACCTACTTCGCCGACGGCGTGGGCGCCGACGTGATGAACGGCGTGTACGGAACGCTGGAATGGTACTGGCGGCTACAAGACCATTTTCCGCTGTCGAAGACCTTCATCCAGGCCTTCGACCGCAAGTACAGTTCGCGTCCGCGCTGGACGGCTCACATTTCATACGCGCAGGTCGCGATCTGGGCGGACGCCGTTACGCGCGCCAAGTCGTTCAACCCGGAGACGGTGATCAAGACGCTCGAAGGCGGGAGGCCGCTCGAATTAATGCTCGGCAAAGTGCATTACCGAGCAGAGGATCATCAGCAAGTGCGTCCCGTGCCGGTGGTGCTCGGCAAGAAGAAATCGGCAATGCAAGCCGGCGACGATTTTTTCGATATCGTGGCGGTCGTCGGAAGCGATCAGGTGATGCAGCCGCTGAACACGACGGGCTGCACGCTGCCGGCGTACACGTAACCCGTAGCCGGGGCGGCGCGTGCCGGACGTCCATTTGATCGCCGCGCAACTTCTTAATGGGGTTGCGCTCGGATCCATTCTGGCGCTCGTCGCACTCGGGCTTACGATCATTTTCGGCTTGCTCGGCTTCGTGAACTTCGCGCACGGCGCGCTGTTCGCGATCGGCGCATATGCCGGCTGGGTTGCATATACGCGAACGGGATCGTTTATCGCCGGCATGGCCGCGGCGCTGGTGACATGCTTCATCGTCGGTATCGTGATCGAACGGCTGCTGATTCGCTTATACTATCGACGGCCGCCCGAGGACCAGATTCTCGTCACCTTCGGCCTCTCGATCGTTCTCGTCGAAGTCATCCGAGCGTGGTTCACCGGAAAGACGCAACTGCTGCCGGCGCCTACCTGGGGCGCCGGCGCCGTGAACCTGGCGGGCATCTTCTATCCGCAGTACCGGCTGGAACTGATCGGCATCGTCGCACTGTCGTTGACGCTCATCTACTTGCTCATCTACAAAACGCGGATCGGCTTGATCGTGCGCGCCGGCATCGACGATGCCTTGATCGTCAACATTCTCGGCATCGACGTGAAGCGCACGTTCATGCTGGTTTTCGCCCTTGGCGCCGCGCTCGCCGGTCTGTCCGGAATTCTGGATGCCCCGTTGCTCGCCGTGAACCCGGACATGGGGACGACGGTGTTGGTACAGTCGTTCGTCGTGATCGTCATCGGCGGCGTGGGTTCGTTCAGCGGCGCGATCCTCGGCGGCCTGATCGCGGGCGAGATCGTCAGCCTCGCCACCGCATTCGTTCCGGATTATTCGCAAGCGCTGCTGTACGTCGCGATGGCCGCGGTTCTCATCGTCCGCCCACAGGGTCTGCTCGGCGTCGAAGGCCGCGCGTGACGGTACCGCGCGCAAGAATCCTGGATCCGCGCCTGGCGCTCGTGCTGATGGCGGTATTCCTCGCACTCTTTCCGACGGTGATGCGCGCGATCGGCGGCGACGTAACGCTTGCGTCGCGCATCCTGATTCTCGGCCTGTTCGGGCTCGGCGTCGATCTCATCTTCGGCTTCACCGGCCTGCTCTCGTTCGGCCAAGCGGCGTTCTACGGAACAGGCGGTTTCGTCGCCGGCTACCTCATGATCAAAAATATCGTGCCGAACACGCTCGCGGCGCTTGCGGTGGGGACGTTCGCCGCGACGGTCGCGGGATTTCTCGTCGGTGCGCTGAGCCTGCGGCAAGTCGGCGTGTACTTTGCGATGCTGACGATCGCATTCGGCGAACTGTTCTTCTTCCTCGAAAATTCGCCGCTGCGGGGATTTACCGGCGGCGAATCCGGTTTGCCCGGCGTGCCACGAGCGACCGTTCCGCTCGGCTTCACAACGCTGGACTTCACGTCGGCGTTCGGCACCTACACGTTCATCGCGGTCCTCTACTTCCTCAGCTACGCGCTCATGCGGCGCATTATCGCATCGCCGTACGGCATGGTGCTGCGTGCCATTCTCGAAAATCCGGCGCGCGCCGCGGCGGTCGGGCATGACGTGCTGCGCTACAAGCTCACCGCGTTCACCATCGCGGCGGCCTACGCCGGCCTCGCGGGCGGCTTGCTCGGCGTCTTTCAAGGCTACATGCCGCCCGAGGCGTTCTCGATCGATCAATCCGGCCAAATCATCGTGATGACGGTGATCGGCGGCGCAGGCACCCTCGTCGGACCGCTCCTCGGCGCCTTCATTTGGATATTCCTCCAGCAAGCGCTGCAAAACATCGGTTCCATCGCCGGTATCTGGAAACTGCTGCTCGGTCTCGTGTTCGTGCTGCTCGTCACCGGTTTCCGGCGCGGCGTCGCCGGCGGCGTGCTCGACGTCCTGACACGCCGCCGCAGCGTCGCTGCGGCGCCCCCTGCGCTTTCCGCGGAGGACGTCTAAGGTGCCGCTGCTCGAAGCGCAACACATCACGAAGCGTTACGGCGGCCTCGTCGCGGTCGACGACGTGTCACTCGAGGTCGAACCGCATACGATCACCGCGCTGATCGGTCCGAACGGCGCCGGCAAGACGACGTTTTCCGCATGCTGGCGGGCGAAATTCCGCCGACCGGCGGCGACATTCACTTCAAAGGCGAGCGCATCACCGGTCTCGGCGTCACGCGCGTATCCCGCCTCGGCATTGCGAAGAGCTATCAGATCACGCAGATTTTTCCGAAGTTGAGCGTCGAGCGGAATCTCACGATTCCCGCGCTCGCCGCACGCCGCGGCGCCTTCCGCGTGGACGTCTTTGCAAGCGTCAAGCGCGTCGACGGATTGGAGACGATCGTGCGACGCGTTCTCGGCCAAATCGGCCTCGAAGCGCGGGCGCACGTGCGCGCCGACGACCTTTCCTACGGCGAAAAGCGACGGCTCGAGATCGGCCTTGCGCTAGCGACGGAACCGCAGTTGCTCTTGCTCGACGAGCCGGCCGCCGGCATGGGCGCCGATGAAACGCACGACACCGTGGCACTCGTAAAGCGCCTGCGCGAGCACGTCACCATCGTGATCGTGGAACACGACATGGACGTGATCTTCGGCTTGGCCGACCGGATCATGGTGCTTCAGGACGGGAAGACCATCGCGCTCGGCTCGCCCGCTGAAATCCGCGCAAACGCGCGCGTGCAGGAAGCTTATTTGGGCGGTGTGGAGTGAGCCTGCTGGACGTCGACGGGATCAACACGTACTACGGCGACTCGCACATCCTCTACGACTGCTCGATCGCCGTGAATGAGGGCGAAGTCGTCGCCCTCCTGGGGCGCAACGGCTCCGGCAAGACCACGGCGATGCACACCATCATGGGCGTGCTCGCGCCGCGCAAAGGCGCCGTGCGGCTTGACGGCGCCGACATCACCGGCAAGCAGCCGTATGAAATCGCGCGCCTCGGCATGCAACTCGTGCCGGATTCGCGGCGCATCGTCAAGACGATCACGGTCGAAGAGAATCTCGAACTCGCCGCGTTTAGCGCGAAGGGCGCGTGGCCGATCCAGCGCGTCTACGACACCTTCCCGCGCTTGCGCGAGCGGCGCACGAACATGGGCCGCGCACTGTCCGGTGGCGAGCAGCAAATGCTGGCGATCGGGCGCGCGCTGATCCGCGATCCACGCATGCTGCTCTTCGACGAGCCGTTCGAGGGGCTCGCGCCGATCATCGTCCGCGACCTCGTGGAGACGACGCGCAAGCTCGCGGCCGACGGACATACGATCCTGATCGTCGAGCAGAACATCCGCGCTGCGCTGCGCCTTGCTCACCGCGCGTACGTGATGAGCAAGGGTCGCATCGTCTACGAAGGTACGCCGCAGGATCTGGAGGCACAGCCCGAGATCATGCACCGCTACCTGGGCGTTTAGTAACCGCGATAGCGTCGGGCGTCGATCTCGTTCGCGTTGAACGTGCCGTCCGCATTCCAGTTTCCGATGATTGACACGCGCATGCCGGGCCGCAGCGCGATTCCGGTAGGGTTGATGACGGTGCCGCGGTGCAGTTCGACATGCGTACCGCGCTGCAAGTACAAGTTGTACGGCGAGAAGGACGACACGATGCCGCTCACGCGCGCACTGCGTTGGCGGGCGCTGTACCCGCCGTACCCGGACGCTCCGTTACCGTATTCGCGCTCACACTCACGTGCCAGCCGCCGCTGTTCGCGCTCGTAATCGCTGGCGCGGTCACGGCCGCGGTCGCGGTCCTGTTCTCGAACGATGCGGGCGCATTCGTTGCGGTCCAGGACCGCGAGGTTTTCGCGTGCGGCCAAGAACGACGGATACGACTGCGCTCCAGCCGCGCACGGTACACCGATCAACGCAGCTGCGAGGAGAAAACGAAAGATCTGCGCTCGATTCACTGCTACCCCTTTCGCCATGGCGGGACAAGCGGAAGCCATGGTACTCACAGCAACGCAGCGCCCCGTTTTGAGATGCTGTGAGTTTGCTGGGGCCGTCGATCAGGCGCCGGTGCGCTCGGCGCGAACGGTCTTGATGACCTCGAGGGCGGTGCGGAAACCCTCTGATGCGATCGGTACGCCCGCATACACACCCGCCTGGAGCAACACTTCAGCGATCTCGTCTTCGGTAACGCCGTTGTTCAGCGCGCCGCGGACGTGCACGCCGAACTCGTGCCACCGCGCGAGAGCGGACAGCATCGCGAGATTCAGCATGCTGCGCGTTTTCCGGTCCAGCCCCGGACGCACCCACACGTTGCCCCAGCAGTGCTCGTT
>JBHEMQ010000076.1:0-231 GCA_046262475.1 Candidatus Velthaea sp. | reverse complement strand
AACCTCGCGCCGGACGCGCGCGCCGTCGGCAGCCCGTTCCGTCATGTTTCCTCCATCGTGACGGGCTCCAGCGCGAAGCCCGCCCAGTCTTCCAGCAACGTGATGACCTTGGTGAAATCGGCGTCGCCGCCGAGCGCGTATTTTGCGGTGAGCCAATGCTCTTCCGCGGCGGCGAGCATCGGCGCCGGCACGTCGAGTTCGCGCGCGAGCCGCGCGGCGATGCCGATGTCT
>JBHEMQ010000075.1:11147-15670 GCA_046262475.1 Candidatus Velthaea sp. | reverse complement strand
GCCCCGGCGTCAACGAAACTGTCGGACGGCGTCGCGGCGTTCGCGATCGCCGAACATTCCGGCGCGGCGTTCGCAACCGCGGTTGCCGCTGCGGAACGATTGCTCGAACGTGCGCGCGCCTCGCGCGACGCGGCGCGCGATATGGCGCTCGGCGACTACGGCCCGGCGCTGCGCGGCGCCTTCGCGGTCGGCGCCGCACTCGCGCCGGATCGGGCGACGATGGCTGCATCGCCCGTCGTTGCCGCCGCGGCGCTCGCCGCGGCCGAACTCGCATTGTCAGGGATGAAGTCCTGGATCTGCGCTGATGGGAGCCCGCCCAAGCCGACGCGCGGCCAGAGATTCCACGTGTAGGATGACGGTGACAGGCCGGTCGTGGGCAGCAGCGCCGCTGGTACGAGCATCTGCACTTTCTGATTCTTGATGAACACGTTCGCCGTCGGCAGGCTTTGCGCAACGGGTGGCCCGGCGGAAAGCAAGTTCACCGCCGGCGCGATGATGGCGCCTGTCGGTCCGACGTGGACGACGACCACCGCATTGAACAGAACGTTCGGTTCGTCCGGGAACGTATTGGTGCCGCCGCCGCGATTGATGCCCCAGACGTAGATATTGTCGTTCCCGTCTACGATGGGTCCGGCCATCTTCGCTTCGAGCGAGATCATTTGATTCGAGGTGCTGAATTCGCCCGTGGCTTGGATCGCATCGAGCGACGCCCGTGGCGTGCCCGTGTAGTCGACGTATTGGAAACCGGGTGCGCGGGCGACTTGCACCGTGCTGAAGAAGGCGAACACGACCCGTTGCCCGGCTTGCAGCGTGAGCGGGTTCGGCGACGCCGTGAACGTGAACGACGTGCCCGCTTCTCTACCGGGTCCCTCGGTACGCAGCGCGACCGCCACGTCGTGAATCGTCGGGTCGGTGAAGCCGTAGAAGAATTGGCCGGCGCTTGCAGCGGACTGCGGCAAGTCGATGGTAATGCCGGGCAGCGTCGAGAGCGTAATGGTTATCGGCGATTGCAGCGTCATGAAAAACACCGCGTTGATCGCGCCGCTCAGCGGCTTGCGCCGGCTTTGCGCGGCTTGCAGCGACGGTGCGTCGCTGGGCGACATGCTGGTGGTCTCCACGCTGACGTCGACGCCGCCCGGAACGTCCACGCCCGGCATGCGAAGGGTTCCGGACACACCGTCGATTGCCGGCAGCGCCGCGACGGTCGCGGCACTGCTGAGATGGATTTTACCGGTGGCGACGCTGGAGGTTGTCGTACCGGTCGGTGCCGTCGGCTGCGCAGGCGCGGCCGCGGGTGGCGACATGCTGCTGCCGCCCCCGCCGCATCCGGCAAGCAGAACCAAACACGCAACCATGAAAAGTCGCTCGAATGGAGCCATGGGCTGCAGCCTTCAGTTGTCCAAAAGTGTGAGGAGTTGTTCAGGCATCAAAACGCCGAAGGATGAAGAAAGTGTGAAGTGATTGGCCTCATGTGGATCCGAAGGCTTGCCGAGCCGCTTGCAATCTACAAGCGAGACAGGGTTGCGTTGACGGCGATTCCGGCGCGCTCGATGTCGCGCAGCATCGATGCGGTAATCGCATCCCACGTTGCGGCATGCGTCCGGCGGTCGCCTCGCGCGGCGCGATCCGGGTCGCCCGCTTCGGCGCGCGCGAGTGCGGCGATGAAGTCGGCGGCGTCCCGTGCGACATACGCAATGTCGCCGTAGCCCTCGACGACGTCGGGAACGGGCGTCGAGACGACCGGCAGGCCGGCCGCAAGATACTCGAGCGTCTTCGTCGGTGAAATGTTTTTCGTACTTTCGTTCATTGCGAACGGCATCAGTCCAACGGTCATTCCGGCGAGCAGGGAGGGAAGGTCCGCGTAGGCGCGCTTCCCGAGGTATGCAATGTTCCGGCGCTGCGGCAAACCAGCGGGATCGATTTTGGCCACCGGCCCGATCATTGCGACCGTTGCGCCCGGCCGCGCCTCCGCTATCGCCGCAACGAGATCGAGATCGACCCGTTCGTCGATTACGCCGACATAGCCGAAGACCGGCTGCGGGAGCGCCGCGAGGTCGGCATGCGCCGGCAGCGTCCGCGCGCGCTCGAAGAACTCGACGTCGACGCCGCTCGCGTACAGAAACACGCGCTTGGCCCGGCCGGCCCGCGACCGGTATAACGAGGGTCCGCCGCAGAACACCACGTCGGCGCGAGCCAGCA
Organism: Candidatus Velthaea sp.; assembly: GCA_046262475.1. Classification (GTDB taxonomy): domain Bacteria; phylum Vulcanimicrobiota; class Vulcanimicrobiia; order Vulcanimicrobiales; family Vulcanimicrobiaceae; genus JBHEMQ01. Next base: position 13,471 of record JBHEMQ010000075.1, on the reverse strand, counting down.
GCGCCGTTTCGTTCGCGCCGAGCCGCGGGTCGGCGTGCGCGAACTTCGCGAGCTCATCCATGGCGTCAAAAATCAGCGGTGCGCCGGCGAACGCATCGGGCAGCGCGAGCATCATGGGCGTGTAGAGCCAGACGAGCGGACGCCTTTCGGTTGCCCAGTGCCGGGCATACTCGACGGCGCGTTCGTCGATCGCTTCGCCGGCTGCGGCGCGGTGCGGCCGAACGATCGTCACGTCGCCGTCGCGCAGCACTTCGTCCCCGACCGTACCGTCGATGAGTGGTTCCTCGATCACGAGCACCGGAAGGCGCCGTGCGATGCGGCTGATGAGGTGCTGCGGCCGCTGATAAACGCCGTCCCAACGCAAATGCAAACCGACCAGGACGGCGTCAACCGACGGCGTGTTTCTCAAAGAAGCTCCTAACCAAGCCGCCGTGCGGCGGGCGTTAACCTCGAGTACCCGGGGTAGAGCGTGAGTAACCCAGCCTTACCCGAGTGTGGAGGAACTTTGTACGACTATTTGGTCGTAGGGGCCGGTCTTGCCGGGAGCACGATCGCCGAACGTCTCGCCAGCGAATTGGGCGCGAGCGTGCTTCTCGTGGACAAGCGTCCGCATATCGGCGGCAATTGCCACGATCCGTTGACGCCGGACGGATTACGTTACCACCAGTACGGCCCGCATATCTTCCATACGAACTCCGCGGCCGTTGTCAGTTATCTGAGCCAATTCACGGAATGGTTGCCCTACGAGCACCGCGTGCTCGCGCGCGTCGGCGACCGGCTCGTTCCGATCCCGATCAACCGCACGACGCTGAACCGTCTGTACGACCTCGATCTCGACGAGGCGGGCGCCGAACGTTTTCTCGCTGCGCGCGCGATGCCCGCGGCCCGGATTCAAAACTCGGAAGACATGATCGTCGCGCGCGTGGGCCGCGAATTGTACGAGCTCTTCTTTCGCGGCTACACCCGCAAGCATTGGGGCCTCGACCCCGCCCAACTCGATGCCACGGTTTGCGGACGCATACCGACGCGCACCAATGACGACGACCGGTACTTCGGCGATTCGTTCCAAGCGATGCCGGCCCAGGGCTTCACCGCGATGATCGGCCGCATGACGGCGAATCCGCGGATCGAGATCGTGACCGGCCGCGATTACAAAGCCGTGGCGGACCGCACACGGTTCAACCATCTCGTGTTTACGGGCCCGATCGACGAATTCTTCGATTTCAAATACGGCCGGCTCCCGTACCGTTCGCTCCGCTTCGAGTTTGAAACGCGCGAGCAGGAATGGGTGCAGCCCGTCGGCTGCATCAACGAACCGAGCGAAGCCGTACCGTTCACCCGGACGACGGAGTACAAGCACTTGACGCGCCAGACTCATCCGAAAACGATTCTGTCCCGTGAATATCCGTCGGCCGAAGGCGATCCGTACTATCCGATCCCCCGCCCCGACAATAAGGCGCTGTACGAGCGGTACCGTCAACTGGTGGCGCGCGAGCCGAACGTCACCTTCGCGGGACGGCTTGCGGAATATCGCTATTACAACATGGATCAAGTGGTCGCGTCGGCGCTGGTTACGTTCGACGAACTCGCAAGCGTCGCCCGAGTCGCATCGTAGCCGCCATGGAGTTTCCGGAAATCTGGGCTTCCCCGGAGCCTACCGTCGCGCGCCTCGACGGCTTCACGGTTCGGGATCAGCTGGCGCAAACCGGCCACGAAGCGCGCGAGACGGACGTAGCGCGGCTCGCATCGCTGGGCATCGGTGCGTCGCGCTATCCGGTACTCTGGGAAAAAGTTGCGCCGGCGCGCCCGGACGAACTCGACTTCGCCTGGCCGCAGCGACGTCTCGAACGCCTCGCCGCGCTCGGCGTCGAACCGATCGTGACGCTGCTGCATCACGGCAGCGGGCCGTTCTATACCGACCTGTTGGATCCGGCATTTCCCGAATCGTTCGCGCAGTACGCCCTCGAAGTCGCGCGCCGCTTTCCGTGGGTGAAGCGCTGGACGCCGATCAACGAACCACTGACCACGGCGCGTTTTTCCACCTTGTACGCCGCCTGGTATCCGAACCGGCATTTCGATCACGCCGCGTTCGGCCGCGCGATCGTCAATGAAACGCGCGGTATCGCGGCCGCGATGCGGCAGATTCGTACGATCGTGCGCGACGCGCGCTTGCTGTTGACCGAAGACCTCCAAGGCTTCGTCGCGGCTGACGCCGGGGTCGCCGACTACGTGCGGCACAAACAAGACCGGGCTTTCCTCTCCTGCGAGTTGCTGCTCGGGCGCGTCGTGCCGGGGCATCCGCTCTACGCCTACCTGCGCGAGAC
>JBHEMQ010000075.1:0-11137 GCA_046262475.1 Candidatus Velthaea sp. | reverse complement strand
TACATGGGCTACAATTATTATCCCAATTCGGAACGGTATCTCGAGAGTGACGGAATGGGCGGCCACCGCAACGTCTCGCTCGTCGACGTCCATCCGGCGGCGCTCGACATGCAGCGGCTGTTGGAAGAGGCGTACGCGCGCTTGCAGATACCGCTGGCCATCTCGGAAGTCCACGTCATCGGCAGCGAGCGGGAGCGCGCGCGCTGGATGCTGCAGCGATTCGCCGACGTGCAGGCCGTGCGCGAGCGCGGCGTCGACGTGCGCGCCTTCGGCGCGTGGGCCGCGTTCGGCATGGTGGATTGGACGTCGCTCTTATGCCGGAACGACGGCTGCGTCGAAGACGGCGTGTACACGTGCGTGCCGGGCGACCAAGTGCCGCGGGCGACGATGGTCGCCGATGTCGTTCGCGCGCTCGCAAAAGGGATCGTGCCGGCAATGCCGTCCGAAGCCGGATGGTGGGAGCGTGGGACCGACGCCGCCGTCGCCTGATCTCGTCCTCGCGAACGGTACCGTCGAAGTCGGCATTCCCGTCAGTTACGGTCCGCGCATCATGCACTACGGATTCGCGGGCGAGCGCAACTGGCTCGGCCGGGCCCCGCAGGTCGAACGTGCGACGCCGCACGGTCTTTGGCGCGCCTACGGCGGCCATCGCCTTTGGGCGGCGCCGGAACTGTTTCCCGACACCTACACGATCGACGATGCGCCGATAACCATCGAGCGCTCCGACGCGCGGTGCGCGGTGGTCGTTCAGCCGGCGGACGCCGGGCGCCGCGTGGAGAAGCGCCTCACGGTGGAACTCGCGCCCAGCGGTAGCGCCGTTACCGTGCGGCACGAAGTGGTCAATCGCGCGGCGCATGCGATCGACACGGCGGCGTGGGCGCTGACGGTCGTGCAGTCCGGCGGCGTTGCGATCGTTCCAAACGCCGAATATCGTCCGCAGCCCGAAGCGCTGCTGCCGGCGCGCACAATTGCCGTCTGGCCGTACACGCGCCTCGGCGATCCGCGCTTCTCCTTCGGTCCGCGCTTCCTGCGGCTACGCTGCGATCCGGCGCAAGCGGAGCCGCAAAAGATCGGCATTCGCAACGAGCGCGGCTGGTGCGCGTATCTCACGGACGGCGGCGCGTTCGTCAAACGCGCCTCCTACGACGCGGCGGCGGCGTACCCGGATTGGAATTGCACGACGGAGATCTTCACGGCGGGGGCGTTTCTCGAACTCGAAACGCTGGGGCCGTTGCGCACGATCGCGCCGGGCGAGCGCGCCGAGCACATCGAACGCTGGTCGCTGCATCCGGAGATTCGCGCGGGCGACGACGACACGCTCGCCCTCGCGCTGCGCTCGGCGGTCGCGGCATGACCGGCGACGAAACGCGCGACGACGAACTTCGGCTCGTCGCCCTCAACGTGACGCTCGCCGACGGCCGCTATCTCATCGCCTTCACGTTCCCGGGCGAAGACGACGATGTCTGAACTGCGGTGGAACCCGTTGTTGGGCGAATGGGTCGCGACCGCGACCGACCGTCAGGAACGCACGTTCTTGCCGCCGGCGGACTACTGTCCGCTGTGTCCGACGAAGCCAGGCGGATTTCCGACGGAAATTCCCGCGCCCACCTTCGACATCGTCGTCTTCGAAAACAAGTTTCCCTCACTGCGGCACCATCCGCCGCCCCCGGCGGTGGCGGGCACGGACCTCGAACCGGTCGCGCCGGCGACCGGCGTGTGCGAGGTCATCGTGTACACACCGGAGCATGCGGCGACGCTGGCCGGCGTCACCGTGCAGCGCATCGAACACCTCGTCCGCGTGTGGACGCATCGAACGCGCGAACTCGCGCGGTGCGACGACATCGACTACGTCTTCATCTTCGAGAACAAGGGCGAGGCGATCGGCGTCACCCTGCACCATCCGCACGGTCAAATTTACGGCTACCCGTTCGTACCGCCGCGGGTCGCGACGGAACTCGCGCGTTGCCGCGAGCACATGGTGCGCACGGGCCGGTGCCTCCTCTGCGATATCCGCGACGGCGAACTCGCCGACGGGCGCCGCATCGTCGGCGCTAACGACGGCTTCATCGCGTACGTTCCGTTCTTCGCGCGCTGGCCGTATGAAACGCACATCGTCAGCCGGCGGCACGTCACCGTATTGCCTGAACTGACGGCGGGCGAGCGGCTCGATCTCGCGCGTCTTCTGAAATCAACGCTGACGGCATTCGACGGCTTATTTGACCGCTCGTTCCCGTATATGATGGCGATCCATCAAGCGCCGGTCGACGGCGGTGTCTACGACGACTATCACCTGCACATCGAGTTCTATCCGCCGCTGCGGACGGCGACCCGGTTAAAGTACTTGGCCGGAAGTGAGACCGGAGCCGGCATGTTCATCAACGACACGCTCGCGGAAGAAAAAGCGGCCGAACTGCGCGCGCACTTCGTTCCGGTCGCATGAATCGTCGCGGGGCGCGAGCGCCGGGCCGCGTGAACTTGATTGGCGAGCACGTGGACTACAGCGAGGGGTTCGTGCTGCCGATCGCGATCGACCGCGCAACGACGGTAACCGCCGGCGCTCTCGACGGCGACCTCGTGCGGCTGCATTCCGCGGAGCGTGCGCAGACGCTGGAATTCCGGCTTGGCGAGCCGGACGCCGCACCGCGCGAGCGGTGGAGCGACTACGTGCAAGGCACCGCGCTCGCACTCTTGCGGCGCGGCGTTCCGCTGCGCGGCGCGGAACTCGACATTCACAGTTCCGTCCCGATGGGCGCCGGACTGTCGTCGTCGGCGGCCCTCGAAGTGTCGAGCGCGCTGGCGTTGCTTGCGCTGGCGGGCGAGGACATGGATCCGCTGGCGCTCGCGAAGGCGTGCCAGGAAGCCGAAAACGACTTCGTCGGATTGCGCAGCGGCATCATGGATCAGTTGGCGTCGGTGTACGGCCGCGTCGGCCATGCGCTGCTGATCGATTGCCGCAGCCTCGAGGTAACGCCGGTCGCCTGGGCCCTCGAGGATGCATCTATCATGGTGTGCGATTCGCACGTCAAACACGAGCTCGCGGGTTCGGCCTACAACGACCGCCGCGCGGAATGCGAGTCGGCAGCCGCGCTGCTCGGCGTGCGGACGTTGCGCGACGTCCCGCCGGCGGTTTTCGCGCAGCGTGCGAGCGAATTGCCCGAGGTGCTGCGCAAGCGTGCGCGCCACGTCGTCACGGAAAACACGCGCGTGCTCGACGCGGTACGCGCGCTGCGCCGGGGCGACGCCGCGGAATTCGGCGCGCTCTTGAACGTATCGCACGCATCGCTGCGCGACGATTACGAAGTGTCCGCGCCGGAGATCGACTGCCTCGTCGCGGCCGCGCAAGCCGTGAACGGCGTCTACGGATCGCGGCTGACGGGCGGGGGATTCGGCGGGTCCACGGTGTCGATCGTGCGGCGCGATGCGGCCGCAGCGTTCGAGGCCGCCGTTCGCTCCGCGTACGCGGCCGCGTTCGGCCGGGACCCATCGGTCATCGAAGTATATCCGTCGGCGGGAGCGGCACAAATAGAAGTTTAGTTACGTTCTCATATTGAGTCGGACTCGTGCCGATTCAGAGAACAACAGTGGCTGCGTTATCAACGCCGCTCCATGCGGCATTTTCAAACCTCGCAAGTCTGCGCTCGGCGACGTACCGGAACCCGGTACAGCCGGGTGATTTTCCCGACCCGTCCATCATCCGCGTCGGCAAACAAGATTTTTACGCGGTCATGACGTCGACGGACTGGGCGCCCGAGTTCCCCATCTTCCACTCGCGCGATCTCGTCGAATGGTCGCTGGTCGGCTCCGTCTTTGCCGAGCGTCCCCCATGGGCCGTCGGCAATTTCTGGGCGCCCGAATTCGCAGAGTTCGACGGCCGGTTCTACATCTATTACGTCGCGCGCATGATTGACGGCCCGCTGTCCGTGGCGGTTGCGTCGGCGGACCACCCGGCAGGCCCGTACGTGGATCACGGCCCACTGGTCGGTCAGAACGACGGCTCGATCGATCCCATGGCGACGCTGGATGAGAACGGCGACCGTTGGCTCATTTGGAAAGAAGACGGCAATAGCGTCAGCCGGCCGACGCCGATCTGGGCGCAGCGCCTCGGCGCCGGCGGCTTGTCCGTGTTCGGCGAACGGCACGAACTGATCCGCAACGATGCGGCCTGGGAGGGCCACGTCGTTGAAGCGCCCGTGATCATGCGGCGCGACGGATGGTTCTACATGCTCTATTCCGGCAACGCGTGCTGCGGTGCGGAATGCGCGTATGCCGTGGGCGTCGCGCGGTCGCGCACGCTGCTGGGGCCGTGGGAAAAGTGCCCGCGCAATCCGATCTTGGCAGGCAACGAAGCCTGGCGCTGTCCCGGCCACGGAAGCGTCACCACCGACGCACGTGGCCGAACGTTCTTCCTCTATCATGCCTACGCACACGCGAGCGATTCGGTGTACGTCGGCCGCCAAGTGCTGCTCGACGAAATCCGTTGGGGTGCCGACGGCTGGCCGTCGATCAATAACGGCAACGGTCCGAGCCGATTCGCGCTGGCACCCTTCGGTCCGCGCCGCCGGCGGCGCAGCAAGCCGTTCGTCGAGGACTTCACGCGCCGTGAACTGAGCTCCGGCTGGCAGCGCCCGCAAAGTTTGCAGGCGGTCGCCGAAGTCGACCGCCGTCGCGCGGAGCTGGTCTTGCGCGCCCGCCGTCCCGGCCATCGTCCCGATCCGCTCGACGCCGTTATGGCGCGACCCGCCACGACGGGCGACTACGCGGCCACGGCCGTCATCAATGCGCGCAATCAGAATGCGAACGTCATCGCGTCACTCACGGCGTACGGCGACCGGAAAAACGCGCTTGGGATCGGGGTTCGCAACGGACGGATCATTTTGTGGCGCCGCAAGCGCGGCGCCATCAGCGTGAGCGATCAGTACGATCTGCCCGCCTCGTGCATGGTGCACGTGCGCATGACCGTGAGCGCCGGCCACAAGTACCGGTTCGCCTTCAGCGCCGATGGCAAACGCTGGACGGAATGCCGCTCGCGGCTCGACGGCGCGTACCTTCCGCCGTGGGATCGCGGAGTGCGCGTTGCATTGACCGCCGGCGGCACGTTGGATGCGGAAGCGCGCTTCGGCCTGCTGCGCATCGCCGCGACCGGCACCGAGATCGCCAGCCTCGAAGATCGCAAGGCCGCCTTCGAGCGCCATCGCATGCGGCTGCGCCGCATGACGACGGCGACCGCTTAGGCTTCGGGCGGAGGGGATCCCACCGGTTCGACTTCATCGACGGCGCCCGGATGGCCGTTGCTGTGGCCGCCGGGATGACCGTTGGCGTATCCGTTCCCCGCATAGGCCGGAACGTGCGACGCCGCGAGCGAACGCGCACGGCGGCGCCGGGTGGCGAGCCGTTCGCGCAACCGCGCGACGACGACGTACACGACCGGAACGACGAAGAGATTGAGCACCGTCGAGAGGATCATGCCGCCGAAGACGGCGGTGCCGAGCGAGATGCGGCTCGCCGCGCCCGCGCCGCTCGCGAACACGAGCGGAACGGTCGCAAGAATGAACGCCAGCGACGTCATCAGAATCGGCCGCAGCCGCGTCTGCGCGGCCACTTGTACGGCCGCCGCCGCGTCAAGACCCTGACGCCGCTGCTGGTTAGCGAACTCGACGATCAGAATCGCGTTCTTGCTGGCGAGCGCGATGAGCATGAGATAGCCGACCTGCGCGTACAGATCGCTCGGAAGATGACGGATGGCGAGCGCGAGGATCGCGCCGAGAATCGCGAGCGGCACCGACACGAGGATGATCAGCGGGTCGCTGTAGTTCTCGTAGTTCGCGGCAAGCACGAGAAACACGCACAACAGACCGAGCCCGAAAATGAAGATCGCCTGACTGCCGAACTCGATTTGCTCCAGCGAAATGCCGGTCCATTCGTACGTCATGCCGGGCGGCAAGCTCGCGCCCAGGTTCGTCATCGCTGCCAGCGCTTGACCGGAACCGTAGCCCGGCGCCGGCACGCCGTTGATCTCGATGGCGCGCATGAGGTTGTAGTGCGTCAGAATCGGCGCCGTGCGATCGAGGTGTGTGTGCAGGAACGTCGAGATCGGCATCGTGGCGCCGAGCGTCGGACCGGCCGCCGGCGAGCGCACGTTAGATGCGATCGAGCGCGCTCAGCCGGTTGCGGAACGGCGTGTCCGCTTGCACGTACACGCGGTACGAGCGGTTGAGATAATTGAAATCGTTGACGTAATTGGCGCCGACGTAGACCGACATCGCCGCGAAGATGTCTTGAATCGGCACGCCGAGCGAGGCGGCTTTGTCGCGGTCGATGTCGATCACGAGTTGCGGGCTGTCGTCACGAAACGTCGTGTTCACGTTACGCAGCGTCGGATCGCGCCGCGCATCGGCGATCAAACCGCGCGCGGCGCCCGTGAGCGCGGGGATGCCTGCCTCCGTCTGGTCCTGCAGCTCGAATTGGAAGCCGGCAAGATTGCCGATTCCGCGGATCGCCGGCGGATTGAAGGCAAGGATGGTCGCGTCGGGGATTTGGGTCAACCGCGGGCGCACGCGCTCGATGACGCCGAGCGCCGACTGGCGTGCGGCCTTGCGTTCGTCCCACGGCCGCAGCGACACGAACATGAACGCGCGGTTCGGCGCGTTCACGCCGAAGGTGGTTCCGTTCGGCTCGAAGATGACGCCGATCTCCGGAACGGTGTTGAGGACCGCTTCGACGCGCCGCGTCACGCGCTCCGTGTCGGCGAGTGACGCCCCTTCGGGCAGCTGCACCGTGATGTAGAAATAGCCGACGTCCTCGTCGGGGAGAAAGCCCGTCGGAATGGCTTGATAGGCGAAGTACGTCGCGCCGAGGCCCACGGCGAACAGGCCGAGCACGAGCGCGCGATACCGCACCAGCATCGGCAGCATTGCATGATACCCGTTACGCGACGCGTCAATGGCACGGTTCACCGTGCGAAAGAACGGTCCATGCTCTTTTTCCGTGTTGCTCAGCAGCAGCGCGGACAGCGCCGGCGTTAGGGTCAAGGCGTTGAAGAGCGAGATCGTGATCGAGCACGCGATCGTGAGCGCGAACTGTTTGTAGAGCTGCCCCGTCGTACCGGCGAAGAACGCCACGGGGATGAACACGGCCAGCAGCACGAGCGAGCTTGCGACGACGGCACCGACGATCTCGCGCATGGCTTGCGACGCGCCGGTCATCGGATCGAGCCGCTTCTCGTGGATGAAGCGCGAGATATTTTCGATGACGACGATCGCGTCGTCGACCACGAGTCCCGTCGCTAGGGTGAGCCCGAACAGCGTCAGCGTGTTGATCGAGAACCCGAGCGCCTTCATCAGCGCGAACGTTCCGATCAGCGATACCGGGATGGTGATCGCGGGAATCATGGTCGTGCGCCAGCTCTGCAAGAAGAAGAAGACGACGACGACGACGAGGAAGATCGAAATGCCGAGCGTCTTCAAGACCTCACGGATCGATTCGGCGACGAACGGCGTCGCATCGAAACCGGTCTTGTAATACACGCCGGCCGGAAAACGCTGCGCGAGGCGCTGCATGGTCGCGCGCACGTCGTGCGAGACCTGGAGCGCGTTCGCGCTCGGCAGGGTGAGCACGCCGATGCCGACGGCGTCCTGACCGCTGAGCCGCAAGTCTTGCGCGTAATCTTCCGCACCGAGCTCGGCCCGGCCGACGTTGCGCAGGCGCACGTAGCCGCCGTCCGGATTGGAGCGCAAGATGATGTTGCCGAATTCCGCCGGCGTGCGCAGGCGCCCGAGCGCGCGAATGGAGATCTGATACGGCTGGTCGGAGCGGAACGGCGCGGCGCCGATCGCGCCGGCGGCGACTTGGACGTTCTGGGCGGCGAGCGCCGACGTGACGTCGTTCGCGGTGAGATGGTTGAGATTCATGCGTGTGGGATCGAGCCACAGGCGCATTGCGTAGCGCCGTTCTCCGAAGATGCGCACGTCGTTGACGCCGCGGATCCGCTTGAGGACGTCGACGATGTTGTTCGCGGCGTAGTTGCTGAGGAAGATGCGGTCGAACCGTGCGTCGTGCGATGCGAGGCCCATGCCGAGCACGAACGTTCCGCTGTTCTTGCTGACGGAGACACCGGTCGCGCGAACTTCTGCCGGCAGGCGTCCGATGGTGTTGTTGACTTGATTTTGGACGTCGTTCGTCGCGAGATCGAGGTTTCGGTCGAGCGCGAACGTGCACGTAATGGTGCTTTTGCCGTCGCTCGTCGTCGTCGAGCTGATATAGCGCAGGCCGTCGACGCCGTTGATGGCTTCCTCGAGCGGCGTCGTAACCGACGATTCAGCGGCTTGCGCGTTCGCGCCGATGAACGTCGCGGCAACGGTGACGACCGGCGGTGCGACTTGCGGAAACTGGGCGACCGGCAGCGTCGGAATCGATACGAGTCCGGCCAATATGATGAAGAAGGCGCAAACCGACGCGAACACGGGCCGATGAAGGAAAAAATTGGTCACCGGGTTACCACGGACGGTTCTTGGCTACTCGCTGCGGCAAACGCTTCCGGGGGTGAGACCGCCTCGCGGCGGATACCGTCTCAGCAAAATGTAAGGAACGCTTGTGGAACGCATGCCCGCCGTGTTTTTCGGTCACGGCAGCCCGATGAACGCGCTGGAGCGCAACCGGTATACTGATGCCTGGAGCGCGGTCGGCGCCGCCGTGCCGCGGCCGCGCGCCATCCTGTGCATTTCAGCGCACTGGTACGTCCCCGGGACGGCCGTCACGTTCGTGGAGCGGCCGCGCACGATTCACGACTTCGGAAATTTTCCGCGCGCGCTTTTCGCGGTGCAATACCCGGCGCCGGGCGACCTCGACCTCTGCCGGCGCGTCGCGGACTTGATCGGCTCGGCCGAGGTGCGGCTCGACCGCTCGTGGGGACTCGATCACGGCACGTGGTCGGTGCTCGTGCACGCGTTTCCGAATGCCGACGTCCCCGTCGTGCAGCTGAGCATCGACATGACGAAGCCGCCGGCGGCCCACTTCGATCTCGCGGCGCGCTTGGCACCGCTGCGCGATGAAGGCGTGCTCATCGCCGGCAGCGGCAACGTCGTGCACAATCTGGAACTCATTCGCTGGAGCGCCGGGTCGGGCGCGGAGCCGTACGACTGGGCGACCCGCTTCAACACCGCGATCCGCGAGGTGCTCGAATCCGGCGACCGCTCCGCGTTGCTCGGGTATCAGCGCCATCCGGATGCCGCGCTGGCCGCGCCCGATCCGGATCACTTCTTTCCGCTGCTGTACGTCATGGCACAACAGCGCGCCGGCGAAGCGGTGGATATCGCCGTAGACGGCATCGAACTCGGTTCCGTGGGAATGCTTTCCGCCGTGGTCGGCTAGGCGTCAGCCTGCTCATGCACGGCGTGTCCGGAACGCTTTCGCCGCGGTCGCGCGCCGCGGATTCGGCGATGCGAGCGACACGGATGCGCTCTGCTCGTCCACTCGTTGTGCTCAGGGCGCGGCGCGGGAAAGGGTGGACCGGCGTGAGGCCTGATGTTCGACGGTTTTGAACGCACGGCCGTCGACGTCGGCGGCACGCGCATTCACGTGCGTCGCGGCGGCAGCGGTCCGCCCCTGTTACTCCTGCATGGTCATCCGCAAACGCACGTGATGTGGCACAAAATCGCGCCGTTGCTCGCGCGCGACTTCACGGTGATCGCCGCCGATTTACGTGGCTACGGCGACAGCGCGAAACCCGAAGCGCCGAGCGACGTGGCTGCTTTTTCGAAACGCGCGATGGCCGAGGATCAAATCGGCGTGATGTGCCGCTTGGGATACGAGCGGTTCAGCGTCGCGGGGCACGACCGCGGCGGGCGTTGCGCGTACCGGATGGCGCTCGATCATCCCGAACGCGTCGAACGGCTCGCGGTCCTCGACATCGTTCCGACGGCCGAGGTGTGGCTGCGCGCCGACCGCGCGTTCGCCCTCGGGTACTGGCACTGGGGCTTTCTCGCGCAACCGTACGACTTGCCGGAGCGGATGCTTTCGCCGGATCCCCTCGGCGTGCTGCGGCGCTTCCCGCTGGCCACGTTCGCGCCCGAAGCGCTAGCCGAATACGAACGCTGCTTGCAGATTCCCGGCACGCTCCACGCCGTATGTCAGGACTATCGCGCCGGCGCCACGATCGACTTCGACGACGACATGGCCGATCGGGGGCGGCGCAAGATCGCGGCGCCGCTGCTCGCGCTCTGGGGCGCGCGCGGCGCCGTCGGCGCGTGGTACGACGTGCTCGACGTGTGGCGCGCGTGGGCGAGCGACGTGCGCGGCGCGGGGATCGCCTGCGGTCACTTCTTGGCCGAAGAAGCACCGGCGGAGACGTACGCGGCGCTGCGCGCCTTTTTTACAGAAACCGCGTCGGCCGCATGATCGTGCGCCACATGTGGGCGGCGGGCGAATCGTCGAAGCCGAGGCCTTCTTCGGGCTGACGGAAGTTCCGGGCGATGACGTCGGCGAAATCCTCGAGATCGACCTTCGCGTTCGGATCGAACGAATAGATGTCGTTCATCGTAATCAGCCGCGCCGTCATGTACCACGGGTGATTGCGCGCGCGTTCGTACGCGCGTTGGATGTGCGGGTCCGGAAGATACGCGTCGCCGAAGAACTTCACGTACATTTCCGGGTATGCGTAGCCGACCGACTCGTCGGCGAAGAAGCGCAGCACTTGGTGCTGCGCGATTGCCCAACTCACTTCTTCGGAGACGTACGGCGCGACGAGCTGCGCCGCCCAATAACCGTGATCCGCGCGGATGAACCCGATGACGCTGATGTCGTGCAGGAGGCAGGCCAGAACGACCGTTTCGGGCTGCCCCGCGTTGCGCGCGTGCGCCGCGCTTTGCAGCACGTGGGCCGCCGGGCCGAAGCGCGGGCGCGTCGGATCGGTCTCACCAGATTCGTAGATGACGGATTTCACGACGAGGCGGTCGAGCTCGTCGCTCATCCGGTGTTCGAGTGCGTCGGCGCGCTGCGCGATGGTCATCCCGTCACCGCACGCGCCGGGGAGGGGCACCGCACGTTGCAGTCAATATGCAAATCCTCGCTAGTGGAGGCTTTTCCCATGTATCGCAGCGGCCCGCATTTCCTCCAGATTCCCGGCCCGACCAACGTCCCGGAT
>JBHEMQ010000074.1:15521-15853 GCA_046262475.1 Candidatus Velthaea sp. | reverse complement strand
CAATTACATGCGCTGGTGCGACCCCGCGGTCGACGCGCTCGAGCGGCGCGCACTGAGCACACCGGATCGCGCGTCGCGGGCGTCGCTCTACGCACAGATTCAGCGCCGGGTCGCGGCTGCCGTGCCGGTCGTGTATCTGTTCAATCCCTCGTACACGTACGCGTATCGCGACGCGCTCAGCGGCTTTGCGCCGAACGCATTCGTACCGACCTGGAACGCCGCCGCGTGGCGGATCGACGCGCGATGAACGCGCTGCTCGACGCAGGTTACTCCTACGAGCTTGCCGGGCTTGCATATTACGCATTCTTCTTGGTCATGATGCGCCGTGCGAA
>JBHEMQ010000074.1:0-15345 GCA_046262475.1 Candidatus Velthaea sp. | reverse complement strand
CGCGTCCTCGTCATCGCGGCAGCGATCGCGCTGGTCGGTTCCGTTCCCTTTCAGTATGCCGCGGCCGTCGCGGGCGTGGCGGTGATGCTGGCGCTCGCCGTCGCCGCGCTGATTTCGAGCTTTGTCGATACGCGCCGCTAAGAGTACGTACGGCCGTTGATGGTTACGAAACCGGCCGCATGGCGGCCGGTGGAACGATGCGTCCAATGCACGCCTTCGCGTCCCGCACCGTCGTAGTAGTACTCGCCGCGCACCGTCGCCGGGTCGCCGCGATGCACCGGAAAATTGCCCATCACGTCGACGTTGGCATCGATCTCGATACGGTCGTCGTCGCCCACGTCGATCGTGAACACGCGATGCGCCCCGGCTCGTGTCACGCGCACGGGCCGCACGCCCGCGACGGTGCCGCACAGCGTCACCTCGGCTTTGTTCGCGTGCGCATGCTGCACCGCCAGAAAGCCCGCCATGTTACATGCTGCCGGATCGCCGGCGCCGCCGCAGCCCGCGAGCAGCGCTAGGGCCGTGAGCACGATTGCGGCGCCGCGTGCGGTCACGTCGCTTGGACGGCCTTGATCTCGAGCTTGTTGCTGTCGGGGTCCTCGAAGAAGTACGCCTCGCTGCGTCACGGCGCTTTCGGCTAGAGCGCCTTTACGGCGGCGACCACGCCGTCGATCGATTTCTTCGCATCGCCGAAGAGCATGGCGGTTTTCGGATCGTCGTAGAGCGGGTTGTCGATCCCGGCGAATCCGGGCTTCATCGAGCGCTTGAGCACGATGACGTTGTTCGCCTTGTCGACATCCAAGATGGGCATGCCGTAGATCGGTGAGCTCCGATCGCTGCGGGCCGCGGGATTTGTCACGTCGTTGGCGCCGATGATCAGCGCGACGTCGGTTCGCGAAAACTCCGGGTTGATGTCGTCCATGTCGTAGAGCGCCGGATACGGAACGTTGGCCTCCGCGAGCAGCACGTTCATGTGCCCCGGCATCCGCCCTGCGACCGGATGAATCGCGTATTTGACTTCCACGCCGCGTTTTTCGAGCTGATCCGCGAGTTCGCGCACGCTGTGCTGCGCCTGCGCGACCGCCATCCCGTAGCCCGGCACGATGACCTGATTTGCGTAGGCCACGAGCGCGGCGACGTCGTCGGCACTGACGGAACGGACGTTTTGTGCGGCGCCCGTTCCGGCGGCGCCGCCGCTCGTTTTGATGCTGCCGAAGGCGCCGAACAGCACGTTCGTTATCGAGCGGTTCATCGCTTTGCCCATGAGGATCGTCAGCAGGGTACCGGACGCGCCGACGAGCGCGCCGGAAATGATCAGCACGCTGTTGTTGAGCACGAAGCCGGTCGCCGCAGCCGCGAGCCCCGTGAACGAATTGAGCAGCGATACGATCACCGGCATGTCGGCACCGCCGATCGGCAGCACGAAGAGCACGCCGAGCGCGAGCGCCGCCAGCAGTGCGGCCGTATACCACGGGACTGAATTGACGTTAGCGATGACGAAGCCGCTCGCGACGAGCACGAGCAGGAGGATCAGCCCGTTGACGATCTGCTGGCCGGGATACACGATGGGGCGTCCGGTCATCACCTCTTGCAGCTTCAAAAACGCGATGATGCTGCCGGCGAAACTGATGGCGCCGATGACGCTGGTGAGCATGATCGTGAACGTCTGATCGAACGGCAGCACGCCGGAACCGGCGCGCAGCAATTTCAGTAACTCGCCCGCGGCGACGAGTGCAGCAGCGCCGCCGCCGGCGCCGTTGAAAAGAGCGACCATTTGGGGCATCGCCGTCATCTTCACGGCGCGGCCGGAATAGATGCCGATGGCGCCGCCGATGACGATGCCGATTGCCACCACCCACCACTGCACGATGCCCTGCGTCAACACGGCGACGAGCGCGAGGAGCATGCCGAGCGCCGCGAGGCGGTTGCCCAGACGCGCCGTGCGCGGTGAGCTCAAGTAGCGCAGTCCGAGAATGAAAAGAACGCCGGTTGCCAGGTACGCGATGTCGACGGGGTTCGCTGCGATTTGGTTCACGCGTCGCCGTCCCGCTTTTGTGCCGGCGGCGTACGCGGCCGGAACATCTGGAGCATGCGTTCCGTCACGGTGAAGCCGCCGAACACGTTGAGCGCGGCGAGGATGACGAGGATGACGCCGACGATTTGGTTGAACGGCGCGTCGAACGTACCCGCCACGAGAATCGCGCCGACGAGTACGATCCCGTGAATGGCATTGGTCGCCGACATGAGCGGCGTGTGCAGCGTGGTGGGCACTTTCGAGATGACCTCGACGCCGACGAAGACGGCGAGCACGAAAATGGTGAGTTCGACGAGCAGCGTTTCGCTCACGCGCGTCCTCCGGCGGCCGCCGCCAGCGTGGGTTCGTGCAGGATCTGTCCCTCCTTCACGAGCGTCGTGCCGCGCACGATCTCGTCGTCCATATCCAGCGCGATCGCGCCGTCCTTGATGAGGTACTCGAGCAGCGTTTGCACGTTGCGCGAATACAACTGGCTCGCGTGCGTGGCGAGCGTCGCCGGCAGATTCAGCGGTCCGAGAATCGCGACGCCGTTCTCACTTGTTACGGTTTCGCCCGGTTTCGTCAGCTCGCAATTGCCGCCCGTTTCCGCGGCGATATCCACCACCACGCTGCCCGGCGCCATCGCCGCGACGGCTTCGCGCGTGACGAGGATGGGCGCGCGCCGGCCCGGGACCGCGGCCGTCGTAATCACGACGTCCGCGGCGCCGATCGCTTTGACCATCGCCGCCCGTTGGCGCTCCACGGCCTCGGGCGAAAGCTCTTTGGCATACCCGCCGGCGCCTTCCGCCGATTCGCCGAGGTCGATTTCGAGAAACTTCGCGCCGAGCGATTGCACTTGTTCCTTCACGGCGGCGCGCACGTCATAACCGATGACGGCGGCGCCGAGCCGGCGGGCTGTCGCAATCGCCTGCAGACCCGCGACGCCCGCGCCGATCACGAGCACCTGTGCCGGCTTCACCGTACCGGCCGCCGTCGTCAGCATCGGAAAGTATTTCGCAAGCGCGCTCGCGCCCAGCAGCACCGCTCTGTAGCCGCCGATGTTTGCCTGCGACGAAAGGGCGTCCATCGACTGCGCCTTCGTCGTGCGCGGGATCGCGTCCATGGAGAGCGCCGTCAATTTGCGCTGTGCGTAGCGCTCGACGGACGGCGCATCGCCGAGCGGCGCCAGAAAGCCGACCACGATCGTGCCGGCGCGCAGCCCCTCGAGTTCCTCGTCGGACGGCTTTGCAACCCGTGCGACGACATCGGCGTCGCCGTACAGCGCTGCACGGTCGGGCGCGATCGAGGCGCCGGCGGCTTCATACGCGGCGTCCGGATAGTGCGCTTGCGTGCCGGCGCCGCGTTCGATGGCGACCGCCACGCCCGACTTCACGAACTTGGCGACCGTTTCGGGAATGAGCGCCACGCGGGCTTCGCCCGGCGCGCGCTCGCGCGGAACGGCGATCTTCATGCGGGATTACATCGTAACGGAAGCCCGTGGCACCTGCGCGTCACTTTCAGAAGCGCGAGACGAGGCGCACTTCGTTGATCGGCGTCTTGTACGTGAGGATCCCCTGATCGACGAAGACCGTCTGCATGTCTTGCAGCGTGCCCTGATCGATGCGCAGGTCGGGCCGGAAGTCGTAGCGGTCGGCCGACTTGATCAAATCGACCGGTTGTTTGGTGTACTTGCTATACGTTTCGAGATTGTCGGGCGCGTAGTAGCCGTTGCCGGCGATCTCGGCGGCCGCTTTGCGCAGCGCCGACATCACCGCGCGCGCATTGTCGGGATTGCGCAGGAGCGTCGGCCCGAAAAAGATGCCCGTCGCCGAAATGCCCGCGGGCGCAGTGCCGATGATGCGCGCGAGTTTTTTTTCTTGAAAGATCTCGGTGAACGGCGCGGACGTGAACATCGCATCGACCGCTTTGCGCGCGAGCGCAACTTCTTGATCCGGATTCGCGATGTTGACGCCCTCGACGTCTTTCAGCGTCAAGTTGAACTTGCGCAGAATGCGCGCGACGTAATACTGCGACGTCGCTCCGGCGCCGCCGATCCAGCCGATCTTCTTGCCCCGCAGGACGCCCGCGTCGCGCTGTCCCGCGTCGAACAGATCTTGGCGGATCATGAGCGCGCTGGGATGTCCCTTGTGCGGCTGATAGCCGGTCGACGCGACGAACTTGACCTCGAGATTGCGGTTGACCGCGTTGAAGAACGCCGCCGACACGCCGGCGCCGGCAATGTCGAGTTGTCCCTGCGCGATCAGCGCCATCGAATCTTGGCCGGCAACGATCGGCGTCAGGTTCGGCGCGAAACCGGCGTCGCGCAGATAGCCGCGGTCGGCGGCGACGAATAGCGGCGCGAACAGCGTCGAGGGCACGAACCCGATGGTGAGCGGCTTGGCAGCTTGCGCGCGGACGATGGCCGGCGCGGTTAGGGCCGCGGTACCGGCCGCCGTTGCGGCGATGAAGCGAGCGCGGTTCGTCATGCGAGGTGGGGTCCTTTCGTCGATTGGAGTGCGAGGATGGCGTCTTGGCGCAACAGTTCGGCGCGGACTGCCGCGTCGTCACCACGTGCGCCGCCCGCCACTGCCGCCGCGGCGACGCCCGCGGCGTGACCGGTGGCGAACGCCGTTCCCATAACGCGCGCCGATGCGAATGCGTATGCGTCCGCGTCGATGGTGCGACCGGCGGCGAAGAGATTCGAATGCGACCGGCTGCGCAGGGTGCGCAGCGGAATGCCGTACGCCCCTTCGCCGCGAATGCGGCGCCAAACGTTCGGCTTGCCGGGACCGCCGTGATATTCGACGGGCCAGCCGCCGAGCGCGACCGTGTCGGCGGGCACGACCGCGTCCTCGACGTCGCGCTGCGTCAACTGGTAGCCGGAGACGACGTGCCGCGACTCGCGCGTTCCAATAGCGGGCCCCGTGGAAACGAGGTACGCGCGCCCGTGGCCGGGCAGCAGACGAATCGCTTCGAGATAGGCCCATGCCTGGCGCCGCCCGCGCTGTTCCGCGGCGCTCGTCGCGCGCGCGTCCCTCGCGTCGTACGCTTCGTCGGCCAGAAAGGCGACGACGTCACCGCTCCCGGGAATGCGCGAAACGAACCCGTATTCTTTGGTCATCTCGCTGAGGCCATGCTCTTTGCCGTCGCGGATGGCGCGCGACCACACGCCGCGCGAAACGTCCGCGGCGCTGTCGATGCCGCCGAATCGCATCACCAGGGTGCCGTTCTGCACGTTCCCCGCAGCATCGCCGTACTGCACGCTCGCGCCGGCGCGCGTGGCGAGGTCCGCATCGCCGCTCGCGTCGACGAAGGCCGCGGCGCTGAGCGCCGTTGCGCCGGCATGATCGGCGTAGGTGACGCCGGTGATGCGTCCGCCGGCGGCATCAGCGGCGCTGACGAACGCGTGCAAAATCACGTCGACGCCGGCCGCGGCGCAGACGCGATCCAGCGCGATCTTCACCGCCTCCGGATCGAGCAGCGCGACGACGACGTTGGAGGCATGCATGCGGACCGGACCGTCGATGCCGTCATAGCGCCCGATTTCGTCCAGGACACGCGCGCCGACCCCGCCGACGCACGCCCGCGGCGGATCCGCTTGCGTCCAAAATCCGCAGTACGTGAGCACGTTCGACAGCGTTGCCGCCCCGCCGAGAAACGGCGCGCGTTCGAGCAGCGCAACGCGCGCGCCGGCGCCTGCGGCACCCGCCGCGGCACCCACCCCTGCGGCTCCGCCCCCGACGACGATGACGTCGTAGCGGGGCGTCGATCCGGGCAAGCGGCGCCGCGGTCAGCGCGCCGCGCCCACCGGCACCGCGATCTTCACGGCGTTGTGCAAAATGCCGATGTTGCCGACCTCAACTTCCATGACGTCGCCGTCTTTCAAGAAGCGCGGGGGATCCATCGCGAAACCGACGCCTTCGGGCGTGCCGCTCGCGATGATGTCGCCGGGCTCGAGGGTCATCCCTCGCGAGAGTTCCGCGATGATGCGCTTTAAACTGAAGATCATGTTGTTCGTGTTCGATGACTGCATCGTTTCACCGTTGACGCGCAGCGCGATGTCGACGTTCTGCGCGTCGCCCATCTCCCGCGCGTCGACGATCCAGGGCCCGATCGGGCAAAGGTCGTCGAGCGATTTGCCCTTGAACCACTGCTGATGCGCGCGCTGCAAGTCGCGCGCGGTGACGTCGTTGAGGCACGTGTAGCCGAAGACGACGTCGAGGGCGTCGTTTTCCGACACGTCCTTGCAGCGCGTGCCGATGACGATGGCAAGCTCCGCCTCCCAGTCGTACTGCGCGCTGACGGCGCCCGAGAGCTGCAGGGTCGCGCCGGGGTCAGCAATCGACGTCGGCGCTTTCGTAAAGAACGTCGGCACCGCCGGAAGGTTCAGATCTTCCTTGCGCGCGCGTGCGCCTTCTTCAGCATGCGCGAGATAGTTGCGGCCGACGCAGAACACGTTCTTGCGCGGCGCCAGCGGCGCGTGCAACGTTACGGACCCGAGCGGAACGTCCGTCTGCAGTCCCGCCAGCTCCGCGGAGCGCGCTGCCGCGTCCAGCCGCAGGAACGCGTCGAGCGATGCGACGCCGCCCGCGAATGGCCGGATCGATTCGCCCTCGAGGACGCCGGGCCGCCGGTTTCCGGCAGCGTCTGAGAAGGATACGTAGCGCACTGTTGCCTCCGTCGCGGAATTGAGCGGGAAGGGATGGATGGGTCCCGGCGAAGTCGATTTCCTGCGGCGCGGGGAGGGAAGGCAGGCCATGATCGTCACCGACAATTTGGATCATTTGTTTGCGGATGCGCAGCGCGAGGCGGCGCAGCCGTTATGGACCGTGATGGAAGCAATGGTGCCGCCGCATCCGAAGCCAAAGGCGGTCCCGCACCTGTGGCGCTACGCGCAGCTGCGTCCTTTGCTCGAACGCGCCGGACAGCTCGTCGGAACGCAGGAGGCGGAGCGCCGCGTGTTCATGCTCGTCAACCCGGCGCTCGCAGCGCCGATGACGACCGATACGCTGTATGCCGGGCTGCAACTGATCCTTCCGGGTGAAGTCGCACGCGCGCACCGGCACGTGAGTTTCGCATTGCGCTTCATCATCGAAGGCGACGGCGCGTACACCGCCGTCGGCGGCGAAAAGGTGACCATGGAACGCGGCGATCTCGTGCTGACGCCGAGTTGGAACTGGCACGATCACGGCCACGAAGGCGCCTCGGCGATGGTGTGGCTCGACGGGCTCGATCTTCCGATGTATCAGTTCGTCCCCGCGATGTTTGCGGAGCCGTACGACGACGAACGCTATCCGTCGAACCGGGTCGCGGCGGTTTCGCCGCTGAAGTATCCGTGGACGGAGATGCAGTCCGCGTTGGCGTCGGCCGGCGGAGCGTTCGCCGAGCAGCGCTACGCGCATCGCGAACACGGCGGCCCCATCTCACGCATCATCGGCGCAGCGGCCGAACGCATCGACGCCGGCGCAAGCGCGCCGCGGCGCCGCGAAACGGCGAGCAGCGTGTACCACGTTCACGAAGGCAGCGGTTCGACGACCGTCGGCGATGCCGAACTGCAGTGGAGCCGCGGCGATACGTTCTGCGTTCCCGCATGGTCCCCGTACATGCACCGGGCACGCGATGCGGCGCACTTGTTCCGGTTCGACGACCGGCCGCTGCTCGAAGCGATCGGCGCCTACCGCAGCGAGAACTGACCGAGCCATGGATACGACGCTCCCGTTTCCCGATTGCGATTTGCGCGAACATCCGCCGCGCCAAGCACGCGCGCGCATCGGCGGCCTGTACTTCCTCGCGCGCACCATCGATAAGATGCGCGCGAAGATTCAGGACACGCTCGGCCCATACAAAATCGGACCGGGCATTTCCGTCTATTTGTTCGAGTGGCTCGGCATCAGCGAGGCGGAGTTCGAGGACGTGGTGCGGTCCGCCAAGAGCGACGAGGAGATTGTCGCTTGGCTGCACGCGCACAGCGATCCGACGAAATACGATGACATCAACAATCGCCTGGAGTCGCGCGGCATTCGCGACGACGCGCACTTCGCAGAAGTACTGCCGCGCTATCCGGTGTTGCACGAATACCCGCAACTGCGCAACTGGTTCGAGATCCTGGACCTGGACGACCGCTGGATGTTCGACCCAAAAAACCGCAACGCACTCACGTCCAGCTGACCACTAGTCGATCCACGCAAGCGAGCGGGCCGTCTCGTTCAGCGCTAAAACCGGCCGGCTTGCCGATTCGGCAGCAACGAGAGCGATGTGCTGCTCGTCGAGAACGTCGCCGATCCAAGTTGTCTCGCGAGCCGGCCGTCGTCCAAAGGCGAGCACCTTCTGGGCGTCCCCGAGCACTGATTTGTACCGGAAACCGTAGTCTGCGAGTTGCCCGATTCCGTATCGCATGCGGTGGACGGAATCGCGAACGTCGTTGACGCCGAACGCTATCCCCGAGCGGCCGATAGTAAATGAACGTGTCGTAGGGCGGGATACGGCTAAAGTACACCCGGGGATAGTGGTACAGCGAGAATTCGACGTCTCTGTAGACGCGGTCGCTTGGCAAATAATGTTGCGAAAGGATCACGGGCACAGCGGCGCTTATTCGTCGATGATCTGCGGCCCGGCGGTTGACGTCGGGCGGCGCGTCAGGTGCCAGAAGTCGCAATATCGGCAGTGATATGTATACAGGCTGCCGCTCATGCCTTGCAGCGTTGCGATCGCGCGCGCTTCCGCTTCGCTCGCGTATTGCTGCTTCGACGTACACGAACGCTGCAGGTCCGCGTCGATCGCCGAATCGGCGTTGGCGCGATTGCGCAGATAGAAGTCCATCAGCGATTCGCCCGGCTCGCGTTTTGCCGGCCGATGCTGGCGGCTGCGGCGGCTCACGGACGCGTGTCAGTGCGCCGTCGGCTTCGCGCTAGGCTTCGGTTTCATGATGTTGTTGAGGTCGGGCATGCGCTGAATGTTGACCGACGGCGCCGGATTCGGCGCGGGCGTCGCTATCGTCGACGGGGGCGGCGTGTGCGGATGCGCTTTGCTCAACATGTCGACCGCCGCACCCCGCGTGTCGCCGTTCACGCCGCCGCGTTTGAGCAACTCGACGTCACGGCGCACGCGCGAGGTTTTCGGGTCGTAGTCGTACGTCAGGCGGTACGTGCCGAGAACGACCTTGCCGTCCGGTGTGCGAATGAATGCCTGCAGCGCGTTACCGTACGTTTGCGCGTTGAAGGTGACGTTGCGCGAGCCCTTGCCGTTGCGCACGCGGGTCACTTGGCCGAGCTTGTTGATCTCGACGATGTATTCCGTATGCAGTTTTTCGTGCGGCAAGAGTGCCTTGGGCTGCACTTTTGTGACGTCGAGCGGCGGCGGCGCGGTCGAATGCGCGGCGGGTGCGGCAGCGAGCAACGGCAGCGCGAGCGCGACGGTCATCAGCGCCTCGGCGCTGCGCCGGCGCATCAGTTGCGCGAAAGCGCGGCGAACGCCGCACCGCACGAAGCGCATGCGACGATGACCTGAAAGGTTGCCGCGCGCTCGCGATCGTCGCGCGCGTTACGCTCTTCCGCGTTGCTTCCGCAGTAGCGGCAGGGGAGCGACGTGGAGTTGCCGTTGGGCCGCTCGTCATCCACAGGACGCGCCTTTTCGCGACGAGGACGGGACGCCTGCCCCGGGTGCCGAAAATCGCCGTTCATGTGGAATCGTCTCCCCGCGGCGCTCGTGCTTGCGCTTGCGCTTGCGCTCTGCGCATGCCAGGAAAGCAAGCCGAACGTCAACACCCTCATTACCGGCGGCGGCAACGCGCGCGTGGTCGAAACGCGTTTCGTTTCCAGCGCTGAGGGTGCGATCGGCATATCGGGGGGCACCATCACGTACGCGCTGACGCGGATCGAGCTCACGAACGACACCAATTCGCCGCTCTACCCGCTGGCATCGAAGTTTTATCTGCTCGATGCGCAGGGCCGCAAAATCTACGGCACGGACGGCGGTTCGGCGGTCTTCACCGGAGTTTCCAACAACCTGCAGCCGATGAAGCCCGGCGAAAAACGCGAATTTACCGTTGGTTTCCGCGGCGACCCGCAGACGACGGGCACCGTCCTCTACGACTATTAGAGCCGTCGCGCTCGCGCTCGCTCTCGTGCTCGCCGCCGCTACGCCGGTGACCGCGGCGCGGCCGCTGCTGGATTCGGGCAAATGGGACAAGTACTTCGCGCTGTTCGCGCGCGACAATCACGTCCCGTGGAAGCGCATTAGCGTCCGCTTGAACACGTACAGCGGCGCACCGGTCGACTTCGCGGCGTACGACGTGGATCCGACCGACGTGCTGGTCGCGGGCTCGAGCGCGCGGCCGCGCGCGATCGATACGGCGCGCCGGACGCCGGTTGCGAAGTGGCGGTTCACCCCGCCGCCGGGACTGGTGTTCGAATCGAGCGACGTCGACGTCCCGCTTGCGAATCGCGAAGGATTTTTCGTGATCGAAGCACGACGTGGCGACGCGGCGCAACAAGTCTGGATCAACCTGTCGCGCATCGGCGTCATCACGAAAGAGTCGCCCGGCGGAATCGTGCTGTACGGCGCCGATCTTGGAACGGGCCGCGCGCTGCCGGCAATGCGCGTGACGTACCTCGTCGGAACGTCATTCGTGTACGGTAAGACCGACGGCGCGGGCATTGCGCACGTCGCGGCGGCGCAGCGGCCGCGCTTCGCACTCGCCGAATGGGGCCGCAGCAAGGCGTTCCTCAATTTCATTCCGACCGCGCCCTTACCGAATGCCGTCGTCGGGCTGCGTCTCGAGCGCGGCGCGCTGCACGCCGGCGAGCACATGCGCGCCGTCGGATTCGTCCGTCACAAAGCGGGCAACACCATGCGGCCCGCCGGCGGTGACGTGAAGCTGACGCTCGTGGCGCGCGGCCGCACGCTCGCGGCGGCGACGGCCAAACTCGACGCAGCCGGCGCCTTCACCGGTGACGTTGCGCTCCCCGCGGACGCGCCCGCCGGCGACGTTGCGGTTCTCGCGTCCTCAAACGGCGCGACCGGCGGCGCCACGCTGCGCGTCGACGGAATCGGTGACGCGGTGCTGACCGTCGTCGCGGCATGCAGCGGCCCGTGCGCGCCGAACGCGGAGCTACCGATCGTCGTCACCGCGAAGCGCGGCGGCGTTGCATTGCCGAATCGCGACATCCGCCTGCGCGTCATCCGGACGCCGCACGTGCTTGCGCCGGGAACGCCTGACGACGCGCCGCAGTGGGCGACAACCACAGTGTTCGATCGCACGCTAAGGACCGACGAGTCCGGTACGGCACGCGCCGCGCTGCCGGCGCCGACGGACGGCCTCGCTTCGACGTACGGCGTCACGGCGGTTAGCGGCGCCGCCACCGCCGGCGTCCGCGTCGTCACGCCGACCGCGAAAATCGCCCTGGCCGTGAGGCCCGAACGCACCGCACTCGACATCGGCGAATCCGCCGCCGTGGATGTGCGCGGCTTCGATGCCTTCGACGGCACGCCGGCCGCGGGGACGACCGTGCGCGTGCACCTCGTGCACGGCCCGAACACGCAAGACGAAACGGTGAAACTCGATGCGGCCGGTCACGCGCGCGTGACGTTCCGCAATATCGTGCCGGGCACGAGTTTGGCGACGGCGGACGCCGACGTCGAGGGCAAGCGCGCGTTCGACGCGGCGGCAATCGTCGCTGCGCCGAGTGCGCTCCGCGGCGGGACGTCGCGCCGGAGTGAAGACGTGCGAATTGCGCTCGATAAGCCGCGTTACCGGCCCGCCGACCGCGTCACCGTCGATGCATCGCTCGCCCGTTCCGGCGGCAACGCGTTCGTGACGCTCGAAGGCGCACGCCCGTTCGCGGCGCAAACGGTGGACGTGCGCGACGGCCGCGCGTCGGCCGCGCTGAGCGTGCCGGAGACCGTCGGCGATGCGTATGTGGGCGCCGCGTTCGTGCGCGACGGCGCGATGTATTATGCAACGCAGCGTCTCGCAGTCGACGGGCCGGGTCACGTGCGGCTCACGACGCTGTCGGCGGACAAACCGGCATACGCGCCGGGCGCGGTGGCGAAGATCTCCGTCGCCGACGGCGGTGCGCGCGGCGGCGCGACCGTGGCCGTGCGGCTCGGCGACGGCCGGCCGGCACGCGGCGCGGCCTTCGAGGACGCGCCGGACGCGCTGGCGGCCGCGGGCACGACGTCGCAGAATCCGGCCTCGGACGACCCGGCCTGGCACGCGTGGGTCGCGCCGGCGCGTTCGACGGCGCAAGACGTCTTCGGCTTCGACCGTCCCCGCGTCGTCGATCGCGTCGATGCCACGCTCGCGACGGCGGCACCGCGCGCGCTGGTATGGCGCGTCGAGCGCAGCGAGGGCGGCGACCTGGAGGTCCCGCTGCCGGTCGAGAAGGGCGCCTACGTGCTTTCGGTCCTCAAAATCACCGATGACGGCGATGTCGGTGCTGCAACGCTTTCGCTGACGGTGCGCTGATGACGCCGTCGCCGGCGCCGGCCGCGCCGGACAGTGCGAAGCTCATGCTCATCGACACGTACGGGCTCGTCTACCGCGCGTTTTTCGCACTGCCGATGCTGACGACGACCCACGGCATCCCCATCAACGCCGCGTACGGTTTCACGATGATGCTGACAAAAATCATCGCGGAGGAAAAGCCGACCCATGTGATCGCGGCCTTCGATAAAGGGCTGCCGCGCGCGCGCATCGCGCTGTACGCCGAGTACAAGGCACAGCGCGAGGAAACACCCGATCAGCTGCGCTCGCAGTTTGCGCTCGTTCGGCAAATTCTCGCGTGCTACGACATCCCGATCGTGGAG
This sequence comes from Candidatus Velthaea sp., assembly GCA_046262475.1. Lineage (GTDB taxonomy): Bacteria > Vulcanimicrobiota > Vulcanimicrobiia > Vulcanimicrobiales > Vulcanimicrobiaceae > JBHEMQ01. The sequence continues at coordinate 2,525 of JBHEMQ010000074.1, read as the reverse complement.
ATTGACGGCGAAGAAGCCGACGACGTCATTGCCACGCTCGCACGCCAGGCGGAAGAGGCGCAGCAGCACGTTGCGGTCGTGACCGGGGATTTGGATCTCTTGCAGATCGTGGACGAACGCACCACCGTACTCATGACCCGGCGCGGCATCACGGAACTCGGCCGCTACGACGTCGCCGCCGTGCGTGCGCGGTTCGATCTCGACCCGCGGCAATTGCCCGACTATCGCGGGCTCAAGGGCGACCCCTCCGATAATTTGCCCGGTATTCCCGGCGTCGGTGAAAAGACGGCGATCAAACTCGTCAAGTCCGCCGGATCCCTCGACGCCCTTCTCGCAAATCCGTCGCTCGCCGGTTCTCCCAAGCTCGAGAAGCTCGTTCAGGACTTCGGCGAGCAGGCGCGGACGTGTCGCGACGTCTCCGTGGTCGGACGCGATTTGCCCGTCGCCGTCGACTGGGAAACCGCGGCGTACCGGCCGCCGTCGAACGATGCGTTGTACCGGCTCTACAAAGAGCTCGAATTCAAGTCACTCTTGAACAAGCTCGAACCGCCGGAACAGCCGCAGGAAATCGTGACCGACGAACTTCTCGCCGGCGCGTACACGTCGTTCGTCGCAGCGACCGATCCGCCCGACATGCGCCGTTTGGCTGCGGTGCTCGACGAGGCCGCGGCGCTGCCGCGGGTCGCGGTCGCGGTGCGCGGCGACGCGGTCGGCGTTTCCGGCGCGGACGAAACCGGCGTGGGATTCTTGCGCAGCGCGCTGCGTTCCGAGGCCGTGGGCGCGGCGTTTGCGCGCCTGTGGTCGAGCGTCCCGCATCTCGTGGCGTACGATGTCAAGGGCATCATCGGCGCGCTTGATCTGCCGCCCCGCGCGGTGGCCGACGATCCCATGATCGGCGCGCATCTGCTCAATCCGTCGCGCACGTATGCCGACATCGGCGACGCGACGCGCGAATTTTTGCGCAAGGAACTGCCGGCGAACGATCCCGCCGCCGCAGCCGACGCGGCCGGCCTGCTCGCGCGCGTCGTGCGCGGTGAGCTCGAGGCGCGCGCGCAGCTCGATTTGTACGCCGACGTCGAAGTCCCACTCGCGGTCGTTCTCGCGAAAATCGAACGGGCCGGCGTGAAGTTGGACGTCGCCGCGCTGCGCGAGCTGGCGGAACGCGTGGACGCCGACGTCGAGCGGCTGCAGAACGAAATCTATGGTATCGCCGGCGAGCCGTTCAACATCGGCTCGCCGCAACAGCTCGGACGCGTGCTCTTCGACAAGTTAGGCTTGCCCGCTGGACGCCAGAACAAGACTGGTTACGCCACCGGGGTCGACGTGCTGCAAGGCCTCGCGCGCAGTTTTCCGGTCGCCGCGAAGGTGCTCGAGTACCGCGAAGTCTCGAAGCTGAAGAACACGTACATCGACGTCTTGCCGACACTCGTGGATCCGCGCGACGACCGGCTGCATACCGTCCTCAACCAGACCGCCACGGCAACGGGCCGGCTGTCCTCGACCAATCCGAACCTGCAGAACATTCCGGTGCGCAGCGACCTCGGCCGGCGCATCCGGCGCGCGTTTGTCGCGCCGTCCGACGACCGCGTGCTCCTCGCCGCGGATTACTCGCAGATCGAACTGCGGCTTATGGCCCATCTTTCAGGCGACGAAGCGATGCGCGCCGCGTTTCACGAGCATCAGGATATCCACGACTTCACGGCGCGCCGCATTTTCGACATCGGACCGTTCGCCGACGTTACTGCGAACCAGCGGCGCATGGCGAAGTCCGTCAACTTCGGGTTGCTGTACGGCATGTCGGATTTCGGTCTCGCGCAACGGCTGGAAATCGACCGCGGCGAAGCGCGCGCCATCACGACCGCCTATTTCGAGCGCTTTCCCGGCGTCCGGGCGTACATCGAGCGATGTCTCAGGGAAGGACGCGAGCGCGGCTACGTGCAGACGCTGCTCGGCCGCCGGCGCTACATGCCGGATCTGCGCGCGAAGAACTACATGCTGCGCGCAGCCGCCGAGCGTGAAGCGACCAACGCGCCGTTGCAAGGCAGCGCGGCGGACCTCATGAAACTCGCGATGGTCCGGCTTGACCGGCGCATCTCCTCGGCCGCCGCCGACGTCGCGATGCTGCTGCAGATCCACGATGAAGTCGTGTTCGAGCTGCCGCGCGCCGAACTCGATGCGTTCAGCCGCATGGCCAAGTACGAGATGGAACATGCGCTCGAGTTGAGCGTGCCGGTCGAGGTCACGCTGAAGGCCGGCCGCAACCTCTACGAGATCGAGTCGTTCGCTTTGCTGGAAGAGGCAACGGTCTAGCTCAGCAGCAAGCGGGCCGAACCAACTCGGCGGCGGAATCGTTCGAGCCTATATGAAGTTGCCGGCCCTTGCGCTGCTCGGCGTCTTCGCGTTGACCGCGCAGACGCCGCCGCCGACGACGAGCTCGGAATGCCCGAACTCTTCAATGGTCACGCGCACGTTTTTGATCGCCGACGCGATTGCGGTGAAAGCGCCCAAGGGCGTACTTTCGCTGG
>JBHEMQ010000073.1:0-15985 GCA_046262475.1 Candidatus Velthaea sp. | reverse complement strand
CCGCAACGCCTCGTACCCCAGGCCGAGGCACGGGAAGCGCAGGAGGTCCGGCCGCTCGAACGCCAGGGTGGTCGTCGTCGCACCGCGTTCGCCGCCCAGCGCGACCAGGGGATCGGCAATCTCCGGCCCCGGTAGCCGGTCGGGATACGCCAACGCATATCCGATCGGCAGGCGCATGTCCGGCGCCGCAAACTGACCCTTCACGTTGCCGTCGGTAAAGATCACGAAGCCGTGCGCGACGCTCGTACGGTGCACGAGCACCTCGATGCGGTCGCCGGGCACGCCGAAAAACCGGCTCGCTTCGATCACTTCGAGGCCCTTGTTCATCAGCGACGCCGAGTCGATGGTATTCTTCGTCCCCATCTGCCACGTGGGGTGCCGCAACGCATCCGCAACCGTGGCGCGCCGCAGTGCGTCGGCGCTCGCGTTCCAAAACGGTCCGCCGGAAGCGGTGAGGACGATCGAGGCGATGCGTTCGCGCGGTTCGCCCGCGAGGCACTGGAAGACGGCGCTGTGCTCGCTGTCGACCGGCAGGATGCGCGCGCCGCTGCGTTCGGCGTGGGCGAACAGCAATTCGCCCGCGGCCACGATCAGTTCTTTGTTGGCGACCGCAACGTCGATGCCGGCATCGACGGCGGCGAACACCGCATCGAAGGCGACGGCGCCGTCGGTGGCCGCGAGCACGATGTCGGCGCCGCTCTCGACGGCGGCGCGCCGGAGGCCGTCGTCGCCGTCGCGGGCCGCGAGCGTTGCGACGGCGGGCTCGAACGCCATGCATTGTTCGCGCAGCAGCGCCTCGTTGCGCCCGGCCGCCAACGCCGCGACGGTGAACCGGTCGCGGTGGCACGCGATCACGTCGAGTGCTTGGCGCCCGATGCTTCCGGTCGAACCGAGAATCGCGACGCGCTTCTTAGCCAAGCGGCACTTTGCCGATGAGCATGAGTGCGAAGTAAAAGGTGATACCGCCGAACAGGTATGAGTCGAAGCGGTCCAGCACGCCGCCGTGCCCGGCGATCGCGGAGCCCGCGTCCTTTACCGCGGCGTCGCGTTTGAGCGCCGATTCGACGACGTCGCCGGCTTGGGCCGCGATCGAGGTGCACGCGCCGACGATCGCCCCGTCCCACCAGTGCCAGTGGAGATATAGCGCGATTCCGATCGCGGCGGCCACGGCCACGACGAAACCGCCGACGGCGCCTTCCACCGTTTTGCGCGGTGAGAGCGGCGTCAGCGGCGTGCGGCCGCAGGTGACGCCGACGAGCATAGCGGCAATGTCGGTGAGCGCGATGACGACGATGACGTAGATCGTCGCCGCGATTCCGAACCCGGGCAGCGCGCGAATCGCCACGAAGTACGATAGCAGCTTCCCGATATAGAGCACGCCGAGCAGCGTAAAGGCGGAGCGCATCAATTGATGCCCGCGGGAAAGGAACGTCGCCGTCGCCATTGCGGAAACGATGGTCAGCGAGAGCAGATCGCCCTCGAAGCGGCCGATGAGGCGGAAGTACGTGAGCGCGATATAGGCGAGCACCGCGAGCGCGGCCACGGTAAACTCGATCGCGACGCCTTTGCTCTCGGCGAGTTTGCCCAGTTCCCACAGCGAACCGAGTGCGATCGCGACGACGAGCAGCGTGAAACCCGGTTCCCAAAAAACGAGGCCGATGCCGACGACTGCCAGCAGCAGCCCGATCCAGACGCGCCGGCCGCTTCGCGCGACCGAACCGGCGGCAGCGGCCGTCGCTGCGATCACGAACCGCCGAATCGCCGCTGGCGGCGCTGAAACTCCGCGAGCGCCCCGGCAAGCTGGTCGCGGCCGAAATCCGGCCAATACACCTCGGTCATGATGAGTTCCGTGTACGCCGCTTGATAGAGCAAGAAATTCGAGAGGCGCGATTCGCCGCCCGGCCGGATGAGGATGTCCGGATCGGGCATGCCGCCGGTGGAGAGGTACGCCGCGATTTTGTCTTCATCGATCGCGTCGGGTGCGAGCCGCCCGGCCTTGACGTCGCGCGCCAGCGCGCGCACCGCGTCGCGCATCTCGGTGCGCGCGCTGTAGTTGACGGCAAGATTCAAGACGAGCCCGGTATTGCCGGCCGTCCGCGTTCGCAAACGGTCCAGCGCTTCACGCGAGGGCGCCGGCAAGAGGTCGTAACGGCCGATCACCTGCACGCGGACGTTGTTGCGCCGCAATTCCGCAAGCTCGCTCTCCGCGAAGTACACGCACAAGTCCAGCAGCAGCGAGATCTCGGTCGAATCGCGTTTCCAATTCTCGGTCGAGAAGCCGTAGACGGTCAGCAGCGGGATGTTCCAGTCGCTCGCCGCTCGCGTGACCTCGCGGAGCGCGACGATTCCGCGGCGGTGCCCTTCGATCGCGGGAAGGCGGCGCTCACGCGCCCAGCGGCCGTTGCCGTCCATGATGATGGCGACGTGCCGCGGCAATTTCCCAGCGTCGAAATTGACGCCCGGCGGCTGCAGGATCGTGGCCACGTCAGCCGTCGAGCCGGTGATAGTTGTCGTAACCGGCTGCGATTTCGAGCACCCCGCCCGCGTCTTTCACCCGCAGCACGCGCAGTTTGCCGGCGCCGGCCGCCGGGTAGGGCGGGCGCACGATGGTGAGCCGGATCGCGCGCGCACCGAGCGTGCGGCGCACGTCGTGCTCGGGCAGCAGCGTCATGCCGTCGACCGTCATACTTCCATGATCTCTTTTTCTTTGTGCGTCACGAGCTCGTCGATTTGCTTGATGAACCGGTCGGTGATCTTCTGGACGTGGTCGCCCGCGCGTTTCGTGTCGTCGTCGGTGATGGTGCCGTCTTTGTGCAGCGTCTTTACTTCGTCGCTGGCCTTGTGGCGGATGTTGCGCACGGCCACCTTGCCCTCTTCGCCTTTCTTGCGCACGACTTTCACGAGATCTTTGCGGCGCTCTTCGGTCAGCGGCGGGATGGAGAGCCGGATCGTCTGGCCGTCGATGTTGGGATTCAGGCCGAGATCGCTGGTTTCGATCGCCTTGCGGATCGCTCCGACAACGCTCTTGTCGAACGCGGCGACCTGCAAAGAACGGCCGTCGGGTGACGAGACCGTCGCGACTTGCTTGAGCGGAACGCTCGTGCCGTACGCCTCGACGTGCAGCCGGTCGAGCAGCGACGGCGCCGCGCGCCCGGTGCGTATGGACGCGAATTCCGAACGCGTCGACTCAAGCGCTTTGCTCATCTTCGACTCAGCGTCTTTGTAGACGCCGTCCAACGTGACAACCATCAGTGTTCCTCCGCCTCAGTCAACATTCGCCGCGGCTTCGGCCGCCGGTCGAAACGCCGCCGGCTCCGGCGCACCGGGACCTCGGCTCGTGCGGCCGACCAGGGTTCCGATGTCCTCGCCCATCACGACGCGCCGGATGTTGCCGGCGACGTTCATGTCGAAGACGACGATGGGAATGCCGTTGTCCATGCAGAGCGTCAGCGCGGTGTTGTCCATCACTTCCAAACCGAGCTGCAGCGCGCGCAGGTAATCGACTTGCGCGAACCGCGTCGCGGTCGGATCTTTTAGCGGATCGGCGGAATAGACGCCGTCGACCTTCGTCGCCTTGAGAATCGCCTGCGCGCCCATCTCCACGGCCCGCAATGCCGCGGTGGTGTCGGTGGTGAAGTACGGGTTGCCGGTTCCCGCCGCAAAGATGACGATGCGGCCTTTTTCGAGATGCCGGATGGCACGGCGCCGGATGTACGGCTCGGCGATTTGGTGCATTTCGATCGCCGTCTGCACGCGCGACGGCACGCCCATGCGCTCGAGCGAATCCTGCAGCGCGAGCGCGTTGATGACCGTCGCCAGCATGCCCATGTAATCGGCCGTCGCGCGCTCCATGCCGGCGGCTTCGTGAACTTTGCCGCGCCAGATGTTACCGCCGCCGACGACGACGCCGACCGACACGCCGCCGGCGTGAACCGCCGCGATCTGCTCAGCCATCTGGGTCGTCGTATCGACGTCGACCTGCCCGCCGGCTCCGGCGAACGCCTCGCCGGAGAGCTTCAGGAGAATCCGCCGGTAGTGGGGCTCGGCCATGAGTCGTTCTTGGTCGACTCCGTCCTTAACCCTCGCCCAGCGCGAATTTGACGAACCGGCTGACGCGGATACGCTCGCCGAGCACCGCCGAGACGCTCGCGACCAGCTCGCCGACCGTCATGCTGTCGTCCTTCACGAAATGCTGGTCGAGCAGCGTGTGGTCCTCGTACCACTTGTTCAGCTTGCCCGCGATGATTTGATCGATGCGGTCGGCGGGTGCTTTCGGCGGGACGGTGGCGGCGAGGTCGCGGCGCACCTCGTCGACGACGCCGGCCGGCACCGCGTCGCGCTCGAGGAAGCGTGGGGACATCGCGGCCACGTGCATCGCTACGTCACGCACGAGCTCCTGGAATCGCTCGTTGCGGGCGACAAAGTCGGTTTCGCAGTTGATTTCCACAAGCACGCCGATTTTGCCGCCGGCGTGAATGTAGGAACCGACGAGGCCTTCCTTCGCCGCGCGCTCGGACTTTTTCGCGGCCTTCGCCTGCCCCTGTTCCTGCAAGTGCGTCTTCGCCTTGTCGTAATCGCCTTCGGCGGAGACGAGGGCGTTACGGCAGTCGATCATGCCCGCGCCGGTGTCTTCGCGGAGGCGTTTGACGTCATCGGCGCTTGGCTTGTAGCCGGCAGCGGTGCTCACGGATTGTGTCCTTTTGAAACGTTAGACGGCAGCGGGTTCGGCAGCGCCGGCGACGGCATCGGCATACGCATCGTCGTAGTCGGCCGTTTCGGCATCGTAGGACGATTCGGTTTCGGTCTTGCCTTCGATGATAGCATCCGCGATTTTGCCGACCATGAGCTTGACGGCGCGAATCGCGTCGTCGTTCCCCGGAATGAGATAGTCGATTTCGTCGGGATCGCAATTCGTATCGACCACGGCGATGATCGGAATCTTTAGCTTGCGCGCCTCAAGAACGGCGATCCGTTCCTTCTTGGGATCCACGATGAAAATGGCATCAGGCAGGCGATGCATGTCTTTGATGCCGCCCAAAAATCGCTCGAGCTTATCGAGCTCGTCAGACAACCGCGACACTTCTTTTTTGGGCAGCAAATCAAAGGTGCCTTGCTGCTTCATGCCTTCGAGTTCGCGCAGGCGCGCGATCCGCTTCTGGATGGTCGCGAAGTTGGTGAGCGTACCGCCGAGCCAGCGCTGGTTCACGAAAAACGTTCCGGCGCGTTCGGCTTCTTCTTTCACGACGTCCTGCGCTTGCTTCTTCGTGCCGACGAACAGCACGACGCGGCCATCGCGCGACATCTGCTTGACCGTCGCGTAGACTTCGTTGAGCTTCGTCACCGTCTTCGCGAGATCGATGATGTAGATGCCGTTACGCTCTTGAAAGATGTACGGCTTCATCTTCGGGTTCCAGCGCCGCGTCTGGTGGCCAAAGTGGACGCCCGCCTCGAGCAAGGCGCGCATGGAAATGACGGACATTCGTCGGGACCTTTCTGAATGCGGCGCGCCGCCGTCGTGGCTGCTTGCTTATTTGCATCCATAGGGGTTGGGGTCTGAACGGCCCCAGCCCGGCACCGGCCGTCGTGACCGGTGAGATAAACAACCCGCCGATTATACCACGTGCAGTGGAGCTAGGGGAGACCTCTGCCGAAGAGATTGTAGGTATGGAAATGAGACGCTGGCTCATCACAGGGGGACTGGGCTTCATCGGCTCGGCCTTCGTGCGGAACCTCCTCGCGCACGACCCGGCCGCCGAGGTGGTGGTGCTCGACAAGCTGACGTACGCGGGGAATCCCGCGAACCTCGCCGCGGCGGAAGGCAATCCCCGCTACCGCTTCGTCAAAGGCGATATCTGCGACCACGCCGCGGTCGAAGACGCGATCGGCGCGGGCGTCGATGCGATCGTGAACTTCGCGGCCGAGACGCACGTCGACCGCTCGATTCTCGAGCCGGAGGCGTTTCTTCGCACGGATATTCTGGGCACGCACGTCTTGCTCGAAGCGGTCCGGCGGCATTCGATCGCCCGCTACCTCCAAGTTTCGACCGACGAAGTGTACGGTCACGTCCCCGACGGCGATTCCCGCGAAGGCGACCGCTTGGCGCCGCGCTCGCCATACGCGGCCTCCAAAGCCGGCGGCGACCTGCAAGTCCTCGCGTACCGCACGACCTATGGCACGCCCGTCCTCATCACGCGCGGCAGCAACACGTACGGGCCTTACCAGTATCCGGAAAAACTCGTTCCGCTGTTCGTCACGAACCTGATCGAGGATCGAACGGTGCCGGTGTACGGTGACGGCCTGCAGATACGCGATTGGCTGCACGTCGACGACCACGCGCGCGGCATTCGTCACGTGCTCGAACGCGGCGAACTCGGCGAAATTTACAACATCGGCGGCGGCAATTCGCGCACGAACTTGGAGATCACGCGCCGGCTGCTCGAACTGACCGCCTGCACGTGGGACACACACGTGCGTCACGTAACCGACCGGCCGGGACACGACCGCCGGTATTCGCTGGACGCGTCCAAAGCGCACGCGCTCGGCTGGAAACCGCAGGTTGACTTTGCGGAAGGCCTGGCGCAAACCGTCGAGTGGTACCGTACGAACCAAGAGTGGTGGCGCGCCATCAGAGCCGGTGAATTCAACGCATATTACGAACGCCAATATGCGGGGCGCTGAGGGGAGATTTACATGAAGGGTGTCATTCTCGCGGGCGGACTCGGATCGCGGCTGCGGCCGCTGACCAAAGTCACGAACAAGCATCTCTTGCCGATTTACGACAAGCCGATGATCTATTATCCGCTGGAGACGCTCGTCGCCGCCGGCGTCGACGACATTATGATCGTCACCGGCGGAAATTCCGCCGGCGATTTCCTGCGGCTGCTCGGAAACGGGCGCGAGTTCGGTCTGAAGGACATCTATTACACGTACCAAGAGGGCGAGGGCGGAATCGCCGATGCGCTCAAGCTGTGCGAACATTTCGTCGAAGGCGACCGCGTGTGCGTCATTCTCGGCGATAACATCCTCCAAGACGACATCACGCCGTACGTTCGCCGCTTCAAAGAGCAGCGTTCGGGCGCGCGCATTCTTCTCAAAGAAGTTCCCGATCCCGAACGTTTCGGCGTGCCGGAACTGCACGGCGACCGCATCGTGCGCATCGAAGAGAAGCCGGCGGTCCCGAAGAGCAACTACGCGGTTACGGGTATCTATATGTACGATGAGACCGTTTTCGATAAAACTCGCACCTTGACCCCTTCGGCCCGCGGCGAACTCGAAATCACCGACGTGAACAACGCATACATCGCAGCCGGCGGCCTGCATTACGACGTGCTCGACGGCTGGTGGACGGATGCGGGCCAATTCGAGAGCCTTTATCACGCCGCTTCCCTCGTGGCGGCGGAACGGCAACGCATCACGGCCGCCGTCTAAGCGGACAAGCGGCTATGCTGCGCCGCGCATTTTGCCGACACTAGAGTGATCGCCGCGCGGCAACCGTTGCTGATCGAAGGCCGTGCGCTGCGCGTCGTAGTCGGGTACCTGCTGTAGCACGAGATCGGCGAGCGCGCGTGAACGCCGGCGCAGGTAATGCCGGATCGGCGACGAGGATCGTGCGCGCCGGATCGTCGGCGAGCGTTCGCGCGTACGGTTCGGCCGCGGTCCGGAGCGCTTCGATCATGGGATCTTGTAGTGCGCGGCGTAGAACATCGGTATGCGCGGCTCCGCTTCGTGCGGCGCGGGCAGATCTTCTCGGCCGTGCGCCAGAATGTCGGCCAACTGATCGTCGCCCTCGACCCGCACCCAATCGCGCGAACGCGCGTCGTACGCGCGCACCACGCGCGCAGGCTGGCCGACGGCAACGCAAAAATCGGGAATGTCCCGCGTGACCACCGCGTTCGCGCCGACGACGCTCCCGCGGCCGACGCGGACGTTCCCGAGCAGCGCGGCGCGGATGCCGAGCCAGGCGAACGGACCGACCTCGACGCGGTGCTCGAGCGACTGCAAACCCTGCGACATGATCGGCGCGTTCGCGTCGCGATAATCATACGCCGAATCTGCGATGTAGACGTCCGGCGCGAAAATCGCGCGCTCGCCGATGACGACTTCGTTCGCGGCCTGGATGTAGCAGCGCTTGTTCATCCACACGCCGTCCGCAATGGAGATCATGGGACCGGGCGCCGGACGATCGTACACGATGGCGAGGGTACCGCCTTCGCCGACGAAGACGTCGTTGCCGATTTGCACGCGCTGGGGGCCGAACAGTTCGCAGCCGCGGCTGATCGTCACGTTGCGGCCGGCGCCGAAGATGGGAATCTGCATCGACGGCTCGCTCATGACGCAGCGCCGTACCGCGCCCGCCGCGCGTCGCCCCGCGGATTGCTCGCGAGCACCCGATAATACGCTTCTTCCGTCGCGATGGCGGAACGCTCCCAGGTATAGTCGCGCCGCACCCGGTCGCTGAGCGCCGCGCGGCGCGCAGCGCGTGCGTCGTGCGAGTCCCAGGCACGGTCGACGGCCGACGCGATGCTTCGCCAATTGCCCGGATCGCAATATTCCGCGTCGTCGCGCAGATATTCGTGTTCGTAGCTGTTGCGCGTCAATACGAGCGACGTTCCGCACGCCGCAGCGTTGAGCGCGGATAGGCTCACGACTTCGTCCCAGCTCGGCAGCGCCACGACGCGCGCGGCCGCAATCGCCCCGGCAAGCTCTTCTTCCGGCATCTCATTGAACACGATGACGTTCGGCGGCAAGAACGCGCGCACGACAGCGCCGGCCCCGGCCTCGTAATTCTTGCCGATCATGACGACGGTCTTGCCGCTCTCGCGCAGCGCGTGCGCGAGCAACAGTTGATTCTTGCGGCCCTCGAAGCGTCCGGTAACGAGAACGTACTCCCCCAGCCGGTAGCGCTCGCGAAAGCCGCCCGCCGCGGCCGGCCGGTACAACGCCGGGTCCGCGGCGCTCGGTGCGACTGCATACGGGATGGTGGCGTCGAGATAGCGGTACACGCGATGCATCTCGCTGTGCGCGTTGGCGATCATGTAGTCGACGCGGCGACAGATCTCGGCCTGCATGCCGGCGTAACCGGGAATCAAGTCGATGCGGACGGGCGGCCCGACCATGCCGCCGTGATGCGGCACCAGTGTTTGTATGCGGCGCGCGGCGAGGTGCTCGAGCATCTCGCCGAGTTGCGTCTCGTCGCTGGACTGCACGAAGAGCTGGGGCGTGACGGTCATGCCCCACACGGTTTCATCCGCGTGGTCCGTGAAGATCGGCATCATGACGACGGCACCGGCGAAGGTTTCCGCGGAGCGTGCCTGCGCGAGCGTGTCCGGCGGCACCGTAAGATTCGTCAGATGAATAATGTCGAAGCCGTCGCGCGGCACGTCGGCTTCGGTGACGATGTCGACGCGGTGACCGCGGCGCCGTAATTCCGCGGCGGTCTGGCGCACTTGCACCACGTCCCCGCCGAACGTCGTTTGCGCGGATCCCCTCAGCGCGAACACCACGCGCAACGGACGTTCGGCGAGCGCGACCGCCGTGCGTTCGGCGATGGGCCGCTCCGGAATCATTGCAGGCGGATCGTACGCGACGAATTCATCGAGCGCGGGCAATGCGTCGCCCGCGGCGCGCACCACGCGCCGCGGTTGCAGGCCCGCAGTCCGCAACGCGGCTGCGCCGTCCTCACCGCACGCGCCGAGCGCAACAATGCCGCCCGGAACGACGGCCGCGCGTGTGCGCTGCAGCGCCGCATCAACGGCCGAAGCGGATAGTCCCAGCGCCACGGCGAGATCGCCGCGCGCACCGGAGCTTGCGGGGCGCAGCGTGCGCACGAACGGGAGCACGACATGCTCGCCGTAGCCGCTCTCGCCCGCGCAATCGACGACGTCGCGTCCGGCGGCAATCGGCACGAGCGCACGCCAGCGGTCGGCGGCGTCGACGAGCCGCTCGAATGCGGTGATGCCGGCGACGACCGGTCCGCCGCTGGCGGCGGCGGCCAACACGCCGTCATCGTCAAAAAGCTGAATGCTGATGCCCGAACCCGCGGGAACGGCATCGACCAGCGGCTCGAGGCGCTCGGCAAGCGCGGTCAGTTCCGGACCGAACGCTTTGTATGCCGACGAAAACCGCATGTGCGTGTCGTCGTACTCGGTGAACAGCACGGGCCAATAGCCCGCGTCGTCGCGCAGGACAACGTCGAAGGTCGCGCGCGCCACACCGCCCGTGACGACGCGCTCGAATTTGACCGCGGCCGGGCGCAGTCCGCCCGCGACGGTGCGCGGCGGCGGGACGAGTGCGAGATGGCGGCGGTGCCAGACGAGGGTGCGTTTCATGCGAGCGCGGCGAGCGTTTTCGCGACGCCGTCCGCGAACGACGTTCGCGGCCGGTATCCCAGCGTTCCGGCGCGTCCGATGTCGGCGACGAAGTCGCCCGTCTCGACCGCTTCTTCCGCCGATGGCCACGGAACGCTGACGACCGCACCGCCGGTTTGGCCGGCGATCGTGCGCACCGCGTCGGCAAAGGCAATGCCGCTGCCGGAACCGACGTTGACGACGTGGTTGCCGGATGCCGCGCCGAGCAGCGCGATCGCTTCGACCGCGTCGTCGATGTACACGTAATCGCGCAGCTGTTTGCCGTCGCCGAACACGGTCAGCGCCTCGCCGGCGAGACCGCGGACCACCATCGTGCCGATCACGTTATACGGCAAGGCCGGATGCGCGGCACCCGAACCATAGGGGTTCGTGAGCCGGGCGACGGCGTAACCGATCCCGTAACGGCGGGCGTACAACGCGAGATACTCTTCGCACAGCTTTTTGTGAATGCCGTACGGACAGATCGGCTCGAGCGGATGGCTTTCATCGACGGGCAGCGTGCGCGCGACCCCGTATTCCAGACGCGAACCGGCGAAAACGATGCGTGGACGCGGCTCGAGCCGGCGTGCCACTTCCAACAACGCCAGCATGCCGCCGGCGTTGACGTCGAGGTTCTCGGCAGGCGCAGCGAGGCTCGCGGCCGCGCCGGAGCGCGCCGCCAAGTGGAAGACGATGTCGCCCGCGCGAACGGCTCGCGCGCAGTCTTCGCGCGAACGCACATCGCCCGCGACGATCTCGACGCCCTGGAGCGCCGGCACCATCGCGCTCGCCCGGCCGCGCGCGAATGCAACGACGTGCGCTCCGAGCGTGCGCAGGTGCAGCACGAGATGCGTTCCGATAAAGCCCGAAGCGCCGAGCACGACCACGCGGCGGCCGGCGTAGAAGGCGTCTGCGTTCACGCCGGCGCCTGCGCCTGCGCGTACGCGTCGAGAACTGCGGCAAACGCCGTACGCTGATCGGCAAGCGCCGAGAACCGTGCGGCCGCGAGCGCGGCAGCTACCGCAAGGTCCGTTCGGCCGATCGCGGCGCCGGCACCGCTTGCAAGCCGTGCGAACGTCGACGTATCCAGATGCGCGGATTCGTCCAGCAGCGGCGCGAGCGGTGAGCTGCGCGGCACGAGCGGCAACGCGCCGCACAGCGCCGCGCGCACGATGCGGCTTACGCCGGCCGGGCGGCACGAGGGTTCCAAAAAGACGGCAGCGCGCCGATACAGCGCGGCGACGACTCCGTCCGTCGGGTCCGGCAAGAAGACCACGTCGCGGCCCGCGTTACGGCGCAGCGAAATTGCGAGATCGACGTCGCTCACCGGACCTGCGACGACGATGCCGTACGGTGCAGCGGCGAGCGCGGTGACCGCCAGATGCAGGTTGCTGCGGCGAACGAGCGGCGCGTGCATCAGCACGAACGATCCGCTCGGCACAGACGCCGCGACCGGCTCTTCGGGAGGCTCGGCTGCGAGGAGAACGCCGCCGCAGCGCACGCGCTCGGGCGCGATTTCACCGAAACGGCGGCAAAACGCGTCGACGTCGTCGTGCGGCGCGAGCAGGACGGCCGTTGCGCCGGCGCACGCGGCGCCGAACCGCCGGTCGCGGCGCTGCACTTCACCGGCCGGCAGCGTGGCCGGGATGCCGTCGATCTGCAGCGCGTTGCGAAAGTACGCGTCGCGAAATATTTCTTGGGCGGCCGAATCGTTACCGAGCTGCAGCATCGTGAGCAAACCATCTTCGGCGTAACCCGTGTCGGGTGCGGCGAGCGGTTCCAACGACACCACGTACGGGCGGCCCGCCGCGCGCGCCGCCGCAATCGCCGCTTCCGTCGACGCGCTGCTTACCGCGCCGAAGATATGCACGAGATCGGCGCGCGCGATGCGTTCGTCCGCCGCGTTCGTAACGCACTCGACCGTGAGGCCCTCGGCGTTGAGCCGGCGTGCGAGCGCCGCGGCTTCGTCGGTCTGCGCATCCGGCGCGAAGGCCGCGTCCTCGCGCAGCACGAGGCAAATGTCGCCGTGCGATCCGCCGATCGCCGGAACGTCCGCGAACGGGCGCACCGGCCGGGCGAGCCGATCGGCCGCGCGCACGGCGAACCGGCCGGCCTCCGGCGCGTCGGCCGCATCGAACGTGAAAAGATGATCGTTGGGAATCGGTTCGGGAATCACGACGGCGACATCGTGGGCATTCGCACGCACGGCGACGACGAACGGCACGCCCGCGTCGGGCATCGCCGGCTCCCTCGACGAGCGCGAGCGTGGGCGCAGAATGAACTTGCGCATCGGACCAATCGCCATACCAGCGCTGTGCGAAGGTACGGTCCGGCGACACGATTGCGGCCGCGACGACCTCGATCGACGCCGCGATGTCGCTGAGGATGGCCGCGGCATGGTAGGCGTCCGCACATGCGATGCGCACGTGCGCGGCGCGTGCGAAACGGCGCGCATACACGAAGGGCGCAGCGCTTACGAGCGTTTGTGCGAACGGCGCCGCGCCGCGCAAACCCAACGCACGCGCGCGCGCGAATGCGGCGCTCGCTACGAACGACCGAATTTCTTCCGACGGCGCAGAGCGCCCGCGCACGAGCGTGCGCAGCCATGGAAAAACGCGCGCTTCGATCGCAGCGGCATGCTGCGCGTCGAGCACTGTCCCAGCCGGCCATAGCAGCACAGGACCTTCGAGCGAACCGAGCGCCGTCATATCCACAGCCACTCCGTGGATGACGAGGATATCGTCGCCGCGTTCGAACACGAGATCGAGCGCGGCCGATCCGAGGCGTTCTCGAAAAACCGGTTCGTAGCGCACGGTCGTCAGGTAATCGGCGCGCGCGAGCGTCGCGAGCGCCGCGGGCGGATTCGGGAGGTGCAGCAGACCGTAATCGGCGGCGGTTCTCACGATGCGGCCGCCGTTCGCACGAGACGCGTGAGGCCGCTGCGGCTGCGGTCGCGCACCGCGGCGACGCTCGCCAGATGCGGCGACGCAACGAGCGCAAGCGTGGTGTCACCGGCAAAGCGCGATCGCCAGGTCTCGAAATCGGCAACCTCGGCGATCTCGATGTCGGGGGACGCGTCCGGATCGACGCCGGCTTGACGCACGGCCCGCTCGACGCGGCGCGCGAGCGCGTTCGCATCGAGTCCGCCCAGCGTAGCGAGTGCGAGCAGAACGCCGTCGCGCGGCGCGAACGCACGCGCGTAGTTGCCGATCATCGGCGCGAGCCTCGACCAATCCGCTTCGTTCTCGACCACCGCGAGCAATGTCAGCGCGTTCACATCGCGCGCGGCCGGCGCTTCGAGCTGCTCGCGCTGCGCTTGTACGCGCGGCAGTTCGACGTAGTCGCGGCTACGCACGAAGCCGCGCGCGATCGCGGGAAGCGGATCGTACCCGGTCGTCGGATACGTACGTCCGAAGCCCCAGCGCTCCGCGAAGATCGTCCAATTGCGCGCGAGCTGCGAACCGTAGTCAACCTTGTTCGCTTTGAAGGAGACGTTGCCGAAGTGGTGGATGAACGCGTCCTCACATACAGCGATGCCGTAGCCCGCGGCGCGCACGCGAATGCAGAAATCGTCGTCCTCGAAATTGCCGACCGGATAGCGCGTGTCGATGCCGCCGACTTCGTCGATGACCGCCCGCGGGATGCACATGCAGAAACCGATAACGCGATCGGTGTGGTACAAGCGGCCGCCGAAGCGGCGGCGGCGTTCGCGTGCATAGGTGTGAATGCCGGCAGGATCGCCGTATGCCGCATCGTGCACTTGCTGGTGACCCGCCACAAAGTTGCTGCGCGGCGCGGAAATCCCAATGGTCGGATCGCGCCGCTGCGCCTCGAGCAGCGCCTCGAGCCAGCCGTCCGTGACGACGACGTCGTTGTTCAGCAGCACGACGTGCGTGCCCGCGGCGGCGGCGATACCCTGATTGCAGCCGTACGCGAAGCCTTCGTTCTTCGCGTTGTAGATCACGCGCACGCCTTGGAGCGCGCGCAGCCGCGCGATGGTTTCGGGCCCCGAGCCGTTGTCGATGATGATGATTTCGTGCGGCGTGCGCGTGTGCTCGCGGATCGATTGCACCGCGATCTCGGTGTACTCCGGCGCGTTCCAGCTCAACATCACGATCGAGGCGAACGGCGGACGCTGCTCGCGAGGGCGCGAAACGTCTTCGAGCCGCTGTGCGTCGGCGCGTGCGAACGCCGCCGGTGACGCGCCGTGCCGCCGCTCGAAGGCCGCATCCGGCGCGGCCGGGCCCAAGCGCGCGGTCGGGCGATACGTGCGGCGAACCGCGCGGCCGGCTTCAACCGCGCGTGCCACCCAATCGGTGACGGCGCCGTCGACGCTCTCCAGCGACGCATCGATGCGCAGATGCTGCGGGATCGTCCGGAGCGCCACGAGCGTGCAGCGTGCATCCGCGGCCATCGGCGCAAACTCCGATTCATCATCGGGCGCGACGACCGTCGCGGCGGCAACGTCGCTCGCGAATTCCGCGGCGTCGATGAGTTCAGGCAGCCAGTTCGGCTCGAGCTGCGTCGCGGTCGCGACGAAGACGATGTAGCGATCGCCGCGGTGCTCGGTTTCCGCGCACAAGGCGTTGAGTACGTCGCGGCCCGCGGCCTCCGCTCCGTGCGGCGCGGGACCCGCCGCCGCCCACACCACGCGCTGCGGAGCCGGCCGGGTCCGCAGCAGATCCGCGAGAAACGCGTCCGCATCCGCGGGCGCCGGACCGTGCACGAACGCGGTCGCCGGCGGCGTCGCGAGCGCCCGAAACGTACGAACGCCGTTTGCGAACATCTCGCGCCGAATGAAGCCGCGCGCGTCGCAAAAGCGGTTATGATCGGGAGCGACCCGCAAGGCCCAGCGCTCGCCCAACAGGCGCACGTTGTGCATCAAGCGGCGCTTGCGCTGAATGCCCGATTGCGATTCGTAATGGTAGAGAACAGCGGCGGGTTCGTACACGACCCGCAGGCCGCGCGAACGGACGTTCAAGCAGAAGTCGACGTCTTCGTAGCCGTTCCAGTACCGTTCGTCGAAACCGCCGAGTTCGAGAAACAGGTCGCGCGGCGCCGCGAGACACGCGCCGGTCACCACCTCGAAGTCGGCCGCTGCAAGCGCGCCCGGGGCTTCGCGCGGCGCCTGCCACAGCAGGTGATACGGCCCGAACCCCTCTGGCCCGAAGCGGACCGGCGCCAAAACGACGCCGGCGTGCTGCAGGGTGTCGTTCGGAAAAAGCAGACGCGCGCCGACGACGCCCACGCCGGGATCCGCAAAGCGGGCGAGCATGGACGCGAGCCAGCCGGCGAGCGGCTCGGTGTCGTTGTTCAAGTGGACCACGTAGCGGCCGCGGGCAGCGCGCGCGCCTTGATTGCAGGCGGCGGCGAAGCCCAAATTGCGCTCGTTGCGGAGAACCGACACCCAAGGGAAGTCGGCCAGCACGGCGGCGGTCCGGGCATCGGAGCCGTTGTCGACGACGATGACCTCGCCGTTGCCGGCGCCGGTTAGCGTGGATCGAAGCGTCCGCAAACACTGACGCGTCAAATCCTCCCGATTGAAAACCGGGATAACGATCGAATAATCCATGTACCGTCTAGGTATGAATCGGCAAACCGATGATTTTCTTTCATACCTGCTGAAGGCACGCCCGGAT
>JBHEMQ010000072.1:4150-16146 GCA_046262475.1 Candidatus Velthaea sp. | reverse complement strand
CCACGTTGCCTACGAGGTGAGCGACCTGGGCGCCACGCTCGCCGAGCTCACGAGCGTGGGCGCCGAGCTGATCGACGAGCGGCCGCGCAAAGGCGCCCACGGCAACACGATCGCTTTTCTCCATCCGAAGTCCACGGGCGGCGTGCTGATCGAACTCTGCCAGCGCGACGCATAGCTCGGCATCATCGCGCCGGCGTCAGCCGCACGTCCAGTTCGGTCTCGAAGGTGCGGTCCCAGGGCAGCGTGATCGTCAGACGCGCAGCGCGATACTCGGGATAGATCGAGTGCAGCAGGTCGAGTGCGCGCAGCCAAAGGTCGGCGCGATTCGCGGACGCCGTCTGCATCGCGACGTCGGGCAGCAGATACGTGTGATCGGTGATTCCGCGGCGCGAGAGCGCGTCGTTGATCGCGGGCCGCGTGAAGTCGTGAAACGCGTAGTCGTCGGCGTACCGGTCGAGCATGAACTGCGCGTGCGCGCGCTGGTCGTAGGTGCCCATTCGCTTTCCGGCAACGACTGCGACGGCAACGGGAATCGCCGTTCCCACCGTGTTCGCGGTCGTATTCCACGACGCGAAGGCCGCGAGCCGCCCAGCTATCTTCCGCCGGATCAGCTCCTCCACGAGCGCGCGCTGCTGCGCGTAGTCGTTGGCGGCGAGAAACGTCAGGTCCGCGACGGCCGCGACGCGTCCGGCACTCACGTCGCTGCCGATCGCATCCGCGAACCACGCTTCATCGGCGTCCGCCGTGCCGGCCACGCGCACGAACAAATCGATGTCGGCGTCGGGCGCATCGGTGCGCGCGCAGCCGCCGGCACGAATGAGCGATGCGACCGTCGTATCGATGGGCGCGAATTCCAGCGGGTCGTTGACGGCGCCGCCGTCCGCGCGCGAATACACGACGCGCACGCGCGGAACGAACGCGGCCTGACGTGCGATCGCGGCGCCGACGAGCACCATGCCGAGTTCGTCGGCGCCCGGTTCGATCGAGGCTCGCGCGCCGAGACCCCATTGGCGCACGTACGCCCGCAATGCCGCAAGATCGCGCAAATGCAAACCCACCGGCCCCGCGTCATCCTGGCCGAGCACGAGCCGGTCGAAGCCGTTCTCCGCGAGCAGCTGCAACGCAAACAGATCGACATCGCGGTCGCGCGCGCGCGTCGCGAGATATTCGTCGAGCACGGGCCCCAGCTGCGCCCGCAGCTTCGCCTGCAGCACGCGCTGCTCGTCGGTTTGCGCGGGATCCGGCAAGTTCGCGAATTGCTGGAGCAACGGCCACGCCGCACCGGCAGCAAAGAAATGCGTCCCCGCACCGGTGGCCGGAACCCCTGTCGGCGCTAGGCGCATGACGGTACCAAACGTCGCGAACGACGCGCGCGCCCGCGTCGCACGAAAGGCAGCGAGATCGCGCAGGCGTGAAAAGGCGAGAAACTTCGGCGTCGACGGCGTCCGCGATGCGATGAGCCCGCCGTACGCGACCATGTCGTTCGACACGACGAACGCGCGCGCGTCTGCGGGCGACTCGTCACGGAGCCACCGTGCGACACGGTCAGAATCGCCGAACTGCAGATACCGCCCCAGGAGCGGCCGCGGTGGCGAGGCGACCTCGATGCCCGCGATTGCGCCGAGCATGCGCGGCAACTGTGCCGTTACCGGGCGGTCGTCGAGTGGAACGAGCACGAAGACCGTGGCCACGAATGTGAAAAGCGCCGCGATGTTCACCGCGGCGCTCTTTCGGCTCGAATCGCGGGGCTAACTCTTAAATCCGTAAAGTCCGCGACCGCTCGGGTCAGCGACATAAATCTTGTACGCTTTGCGCACGCCGAGCGACTGCGTGAAGATAACATGCACCGGCGTGTTAGGCTGAAGGTCTTTGACCTGTACGCTTTTCCCGGTGCGGATGTCGGCGTACCGCGGAATATACAAAAACGACAAGTCGGCCGGACGGCCGTCGATACAATGCACCCGGATGTTTTCCGAAGAAACGTGCCGGACGTAACCGTGACAATCGTGGTATTTTCCGCCGGCGGGAAGCGCGGTTTGCGGCGCTGCGAGCGCCGGCGCGGACGCGACGGCGAGGGCCGCCGTGCAGAGCGCCCCCCGAAGTAAGGCGAATAGCATCGTGTGGCTCCTTTCCAAACGGGTCCCTACCCGGCGCCGCCATCGCACAAACCCGCTTGATCCATTGCCGGGGATGGGTCGCGACGACGCGACGGACCGCATGACGATCACGTTGCGTCGATGATTGCCGCGAGCCGGCCGTTCGCGCCGGCGAGGCGCGTTTCGGCAGCGGCGCGGTCGCAGCCCAGGCGCGCCATCACCACGGCGGTTTTCACCTTGCCGCCGGCCTGCGCCAGCAGCGCCGCCGCATCGGCACCACCGTCGCCGGCAAGTTCGCGGACGAGCCGTTCTGCGCGAGCACGCAGTTTCGCACTGCCCGGCACGAGATCGACCATCCGGTTCCGGTAGGTTTTGCCCAAGCGAATCATGACGCCGGTCGACATGGTATTGAGCGCGATTTTTTGCGCGGTGCCCGCTTTCAAACGCGTCGAACCGGCGATCGGCTCGGCGCCCGTCTCGAGTCGTATCGCGATGTCGGCTTCCGCCGCGAGCGCGGTGCCCGCCGAATTGACGACGGCGACCGTGACGGCGCCGCGTTCGCGCGCCGCGCGCAACGCGGCGCGAACGAATGCGGCGCCGCCGCTCGCCGAAATTCCGACGACCATATCGCCCTCAACGACCGGTGCAACGCTGCGCTTTCCCGCTTCGGCGTCGTCTTCAGCACCTTCGACGGCGCGGCGCAGCGCGACGTCGCCGCCGGCGATCGCCGCATGGACGAGGTCGTGTGCGACGCCGAACGTCGGCGGTATTTCCGCGGCGTCGAGCACCGCAAGTCTGCCGCTCGAACCCGCGCCGACATAATAAACGCGCCGGCCCGCACGGATGGCCGCTTCCATCGCGTCGATCGCGCGCGCGATCGCCGGCGCCGCAGCAACGGCGGCGTCGACGGCGGCGCCGTGCGCCGCCGCGAGCGTGCGCGCCAAGGCGGCGGAGTCCAATGCGTCGATGGCGGTGGTGGCTGGATCGGCCGCTTCCGTTTGCGGGAGCTCGCCGCTCATTGCCGCGCCGGCAGTTCTTGCGCGAGACGCAATGCGCCGCGCACCGGCTCGTCGGCGTTGCGAACGACGGTCGCGCCGGCGATATCGCCGTTGATGCGCGTCTCGATCAGAAACGTCAACAGGCTATTCTCGCGCAATAAGCCGCCGCTCAGCGCCACACGCGGTGAGCAATCGGCGAGGCCCACCGCTTTCACCGCGGCTTTCAGCAAATCGCCGATGTCTTTGGCGGCGTCCTGGACGATTCTTGTGGATGCACGATTGCCTTTGCCCGCAAACGCAATGATGCTGGGCGCGAGCGCGGCGAGCGTACTCGGCGCAAAGCGCGCGGCGTACACCGCTCCGATCAGCTCGTCGCGGTCGCTCGCAGCGAGCGCGCGCGCCGCGAGGTCGGTCGTTTCGTCGCGCAGCGCGCGGCCGTCCAGCACGCGCCCGTAGAGTTTGACTGCGGCCAGACCGATGGCGAACGCCGAACCCTCGTCGCCGAGCAGATAGCCCAGACCGCCGACCCGTGCGGTGACGCCTTCGTTATCGGCATACGCGACGGAACCTGTTCCCGCCACGACCACCGCTCCGGGTCCCTCGGGAATCGCGCTGCGCAAGGCGATCGCCGCATCGTCACCGACGACGACGCGCGCGGCCGGAAACGCGCGCGATAACAGGGCTTGCAGGGCGGCTGCGACCTGCGCGCGGCCCGCGCCGGCGGCTCCGACGTACACGGCGTCCGGAACGGCACCGCTCGCGGCGGCGCGAATCGCGCGCAGGATGGCGTCGGCGGCATCGTCCACCCCCATCGTCGTGGCGTTGGCACCGGGTCCCCGGGCCTCGCGCACGAACGTGCCGTTCTGCGACAGCGCGGCTACCGTCGAGGTGCCGCCCGCATCAACGCCGATCGCGATCATTGCTGCTCCTCCCCTTGAAGCACCGCGGACAGCTGCGCGAAGTCGTGCGGCGCGAGCGCACCCAAGAGCCGCGGCCCGCGCGCACCGGTGACCGCCGGAAGATTCGCGGCACGGCCGGCGATCAATTCCCGGCCGAGTATCGCGAACAGAATCGCCTCTTTGGCGTCCGGATCCATTCCGTAGGCGGCGGTCGTCTCGATGCGGGTCGCCGGCAAGGCGCGGCGCAAGCCGTTCATGATGGCTGCGTTGTGGACGCCGCCGCCGCCCGCAATGACCGCCGCCGCCGCCGGCGCGAAACGAAGGATCGACGCGGCGATGCTGTGCACGGTCGCCGCCGTCAACGTGGCCAGCGCGTCTTCGGGACTGAGGCCGTCGAGCGCCGCGCGATGCTGCTGCACGAAGATTTCGCCGAAGCGCTCGCGCCCGGTCGATTTGGGCGGCGCCAGCGCGAAGTACGGTTCGGCCAGGAGGTGTGCGAGGAGGCCGGCGTCGACCGCTCCGCGCTGCGCGAACGCGCCGTCGCGGTCGTAGGGCGCCGCGCCGATGCGGCGCAACCGCACGTACGTGTCGAGCGGCAAGTTCGCCGGGCCCGTATCGAACGCGACGGCCGCGGTACCCGCTTTCGGCAGCACCGTCAAGTTCGCGATGCCGCCGAGATTGAGGGCGACGCGCTCCTCCGTCTGCGAACCAAACATCATGACGTCCAAGTACGGCACGAGCGGCGCGCCGTGACCGCCGGCCGCGCAGTCCGCCGCGCGAAAGTCGTAGACGACCGTCGCTTGCGCGCGCTCGCGGATGCGGAAAGCATCGCCGAGCTGCAGCGTCCGGTGCGCCGCGCCGTCGTGCGCGATCGTAACGCCGTGGCTTGCGACAAGGTCAAGGCGCCGGCCCGCAGCGACCGAACGAACCGCTTCGCCGAACGCATCGCCGAGGTCCGCGTGCAGCGCGCCGAACGCCGGCCCGTCGAGCGGCCGCGGTGCGACCGCTTCGAGTAAACGCGCGCGCATTGCCGGCGCGAACGGCACCGTTGCGAACGCGAGCGTCGTCAGCGCGTAGCGCGGGGCCGCGCGGCGCACGTCGACGATCGCGACGTCGATTCCGTCGAGCGACGTTCCGCACAGCACGCCGGCAACGATCATCCGTCGATGGCCGCGACGGCGGCGTCGCAGACCGCGGCGCGCACCTCGCGCAGATCGCCGCGGCCGAAATGCACCGCGTTCGTAAGGAATACGACGCTGAGATCGCGTTCGGGGTCCGCCCAGACACACGTCCCCGTGAAACCCGTGTGCCCGAAGGTCGCCTGCGACATCGCCGCGCCGCACGAGTTGCCGGCCGTCGTCTTCAGTGCCCACCCGAGGCCGCGGCGCAACACCGGATCGAATGCCGCTTCTCGCGTCGCTTCGCGCGCCAAGCCCGCGTCGAGCGGCGTTTCGCGCCCGCGCACCGCTGCCAAATACCACTCAGCCAGCGCGCCGACGTCGGCGGCCGGAGCGAAGAGTCCGGCGTGCCCAGCGACGCCGTTCATCAGAGCGGCCTTTTCGTCGTGCACCTCGCCGTGCACGAGTCCGCGCCACGCATCGCGTTCCGTCGCCGGAACGCCAACGCGCTCGGCGGGCGTCGTGCGAAAGCCGGTACGCGCGGCGCCGAATCGCGCGAGCACCGCTTCGACGGCGTGACGAAGGCCCGCAGCGCACCCCCGCGCGAGAACGGCGCCGAGCGCGATGTAGCCGAGATCGCTGTAAATGACGCGCTCCGCAGGCGGTGCCGCCAGCGGTTCCGTTAGCGCAAAGCGTTCGACATCGCATCCGAGCAGCGTGCGATAGTCCGCGCCGGACTTGAAACCGGCCGCGTGCGCCAGCAACAGACGCAGCGTTACCCGCGCGTGCTCGGTGCCGCGCCATTCGGGCAGCATGCCGGTCAGCGGCGCGTCCAGTGAGAGCGCGCCGCTCGCCACCGCGGCAAGCGCGGCCGTGGCGATAAAAACTTTCGTGATCGATGCGACGTCGAAACGCGCGTCGACGTAGACAGCCGGCGCACCCGCGTCGTGCGTGATGCGGCCGTACGCGCGCAGAAACCGCACGCGCCCGCCGGCGGCCACGCGCACGACGGCCGCACTGTACCGCTCGCCGAGCGCGTCGCGCACGACGGCGTCGAGGTCAGCGAACGGCGCTCGTGCGATCGATCGTCACCGGGAGCCGGCCTTCGGGTTCGGCGCGCCCGGACAGCACGTCGGCGCAGCCCTCGAGCGAGATGCGCTCGTCGCCGTACGTACACGCGACGTTGCGCGCATGCGGAAACAGTGCGGCGTCGTACGGTTCGCGGGCCGAAATCACGAGCGCTCCGGGCACGGCGCCGAGAATCCGCGTCGCGGCCGCGGCTTGCGCGCGGTAAAGCTGCGCGCGCCGTGTCATGAGGATGTAGTTCCGGTCGCCGAGCGAGCGCAACTGCGCGACCAGCAGATCGACGTCGCCGGCATCGGGTTCCAACGGCACCCGCATCAGTTCGCTCCGCCAACCGCGCGCGCGCAGTGCGGCGCTCAGCGACGGCGGTTCAGTGCGCTCGCCCGCCGCGCCGTCGCCGATGTGTCCCTCGAACGAAACGACGGTGACCGGCAGGCCGGGACGCAGATGCACCTCACCGCGCACGACGGTCACCGCGCGGCGCGCGACCGCGAGCGGCAGTGCAGCATCGACCTCGCCGCCGAACGGCGCGGGTAGGGCGAAGCGGTCGCGCAACGCGGCGACGCGCCGTGCCGCGTCGTCCAGCCGCGCGCGCAACAGCTCACCGCGCTCGACGGCGGTCGCGACCGTGTCGGCGGCGCGCTGCGCGAGTTCGAGCCGGTGGCTGAAGAGCAGCAGATCGGCGCCTGCCGCGAGGGCGCGCGGCGCCGCCGCCGCAGCGTCGCCGGCGGCGTCCATTTCGAGACAGTCCGTCACGATGACGCCTTGAAAACCGAGTTCGCCGCGCAGCAGCCCGGTGAGGACCGCGGACGAGAGCGTTGCGGGGTTCGCGCGGTCGAATGCCTCCGCGACGACGTGCGCGCTCATCACGAGCGATGCGGCGTCCGCGGCGACCGCTTCGCCGAACGGCACGATGTCGCGCGCGCGCAGCGTCGCCGCCGCAACGGCGACGCGCGGAAGCGCGGTGTGCGAATCGACGTGCGTCGAGCCGTGCCCCGGAAAATGCTTGATGGCCGCGCCGACGCCGCCGCGTTCGAGACCGCGCGCGAAGGCAATCGCAAAGCGCGCGACCGCATGCGGGTCTTCGCCGTAACTGCGGTTTCCGATCACGGTGTTGCGCGGATCGAGCGCGAGATCGGCGCACGGTGCGAAGTCGATGCTGATGCCGAGCGCGGCGAGATCGCGCCCCACGAGAACGCCGAGTTGTTCGCACGCGCGAACGTCGCCCGCGGCGCCGACGGCCATTGCCGACGGCAGCTGCGCGACTGCGTCGCTCGCGATGCGCGCGACGCGGCCGCCTTCCTGATCGAGCGCGACGAGGGGCGGTGGTTCGCCGCAGGCCCGCAACGCCGCGATGAGCGCGCGCAGATCGCCGTCGCCGGCGGCGTTGCGCGCAAACAGCACGATGCCGCCGGGCGCGAACGCGCGCAATTCCTCGAGCGGCGCCGTTCCCGCAGCGGAGCCTTCAAAACCAACGCACATCACGCTGCGCGCAAGCGCGCGCAGATCAGCCGGTGCTGCGACCGGCGGCGTCATACGTCCACATGCCGGAGTAGTCAAAATCCAGCGCGACCATCTCCCCGGCGACGGTGGCATCGCCGGCAAGCGCGACGATCGTGCCGGCGGCCGTGGCAACCGTCGCATACCGGCGCGCGCCGATCGACTCGACGAAGCGGACGCGGCCGCGTACGCCAGCGTCCGCTTGGATCGCAATCCGCTCCGGACGCAGCGCGATCGTCCGCACGGCCGCGTTCACGCCGGTGCATGCAATCACCGGTTCCTCGTTTGCCACAAAGCGTCCGCCGGCAACGCGACCCTCGAAAACATTGGCCGGCGGCGTACCGAGGAAGCGCGCCGTGAACGGATTCGGCGGCGCCGCCAGCAGTTCGCGCGGCGGCGCGAGCGCCACGATCGCACCGCCGTCCATGACGGCGACGCGGTCACCGAGCGCCAGCGCCTCGTGTTGATCGTGCGTCACGAAGATGGAAGGAATCGGTGCTGCGGCGCGCAGTTCGGCGAGTTCCACGCGCAGAGCGGCCCGCAGGGGCGCGTCCAGGCTCGCGAACGGCTCGTCAAAGAGCAGCGCGGCCGGATCGCGCACCAGCGCCCGAGCGACGGCAACGCGCTGCTTTTCGCCGCCTGAGAGCGACGCCGGCCGGCGCTGCAAAAACCGTTCGATCCGCAATTTGCGCGCGATGTCCTCGACGCGCGCGTGTGCCGCGCCGCGTAGACCGAATGCGATGTTCGCCCGCACGCTCATGTGCGGAAACAGCGCAAAATCTTGAAAGACCAACGCGATGTTGCGCGCGCGGGGTTCCGCGCACGTCACGTCGCGCCGGTCGATAAAAATGCGCCCGCTCTCGATGCGTTCGAGGCCCGCGACCGCGCGCAGCAGCGTCGTTTTGCCCGAGCCGGACGGGCCGACCACCGCGACCATCTCGGCCTCCGCGACGGCGAAGGTCACGTCGACCAGCGCACGCACGGCGCCGAAGGACTTCGTCACGCGCTCGAGCGCGAGACGCGCCATTACTTCTGCAAAACGAGGATTGTGGCGGTCAGCTTGCCGTTGGCGAGCGTGGTGTAAGCTTGCACCGGCGTCCCGGCGCGCAGGTCGGTCATTCCGCGATAAGCGGATCCCGTCGCCGGCGCACGCGGCGCGGGACCCGACGGCGAGCCGAGCTGGATCAGCGTTCCGGCAGTCACGAGAACCGTCGTCAGGGCGTTCTGAGCGCCGCCGATCGTCACGACGGCGGTGCCGCCCTGGAAGTCGATGCACCGGATCGTCCCGGTGACGGTTCCGGGGTTCGCCGTGACCGGCGGCGCGCTCGGACAGGGCGTCGGGGCGGGCGTCGGCGACGCCGCCGACACGGGCGAGGCGAGCAACAGCGCCGGCAGAGCGGCCATGAGGAGCAAGCGCGGAAGCATACCGTGTTCCTAACGTAGAGTTATGAAGAATCGTCGCTCGCTCGTATGAGCGCCGAGGAATACGCCGCCCGTGCAGCCGCCGCGACCGCCGTTGCGTCCGCCGGGACCAGGGACATATCACGCAGGGCCGACCGATCCTTGGTCAACGCGGCCTGCACGGCGTTCGCGTCGCGGGCGCGAGCGAGCGCCGCGAGCCCGCGCAGCCGGCGGATCGCATCATCGTCCGGTGCGCCGCCGGCCAGCACCAGCCGCAAAGCGATCAACGCTTCGTCCGCGGCGCGCACGCCGAGCGCTTCGAGCGCGCGGTAGAAGGGTGCGGCACGCGGGGCATCGCTCCGCGTGCCGAGCGCCGCTGCGATCGCTTCGGCCTTTCCAGGCCGCCCGTCGAGGAGGTAGCCGTCGATCGGATGGAACTGCACGGATGCCATTTGCCCTCCGCGCGCCGGCCGGCCCTCTGGCGGTCGCGCTGCTTCTGCTCGCCGCCGCGCCGCGTACCGCACATCCGCCGCTCGCGATCGCGGTCGCGGCGGGACATCCGTCGCGCTTGCATTTGCGCGCAACCGCGTCAGTGCGCCGCGACAATCGCACGATCGAAGAAAGCCTCGACGTCGCCGGAACGCACCGGCTCGTCCGGCGCTGCACCGCGGGATTGTGCGTCGGTACGTGGTTCGACGGCGCGCATCTGTCGGAATTCGGAATCAATCAAACGCCGTTTCCCGAGGCGTCGTCCGAAGAACCGCTGCTGCGCACCTACGCCGCAATCGCGTCGGCGGAGTTTGCGGAATCCGACTTCAACGGCTCGGTGCAGCAAGTGTCGCCGGAGGCCGGCTTGGAGCGCTTCCGCGTGAGCGTCCCGGACGGAACCCCGCTCATCGCCGTCGCCGACGCGCGGACGCATCACCTCGTGCGCGTCGAACATTCGGACGGCACGACGCTCATCACGTTCCTCGCGACGCTGACGGGCAGCGCCATTCTGTACACGGACCGGCACTATGAAAGCGTAACGCGCGTCGAAGAACCGCTGCGCGAACCCGGCGGACCCCAAACGACCGTGAGCGGCGACAGCGACGTTCCGATCGTCTCGCAGGCGCTGCCGATCGTACCGTGCCGCCTCGACGGCTTCAAGGCGAATTGCCTCATCGATACGGGCACGACGCCTAGCGGAATCACGCTCGCCTTCGCCGAGCGCCTCAACCGCGAGCCGCACGGCGAACTCGAGATGAACGCGCTCGGTTCATACGTGACCGGGGTGATCGACGCCGGGCAAATCGTCGTCGGCACGGCAACATTGCATTCCCTGCACCTCGCGGTCGTGCCGCAAACGCGCGGCCTCAATTTCGATGTGATTCTGGGAAGCGACGCGCTCGCCGGCATGCGCATCGCGCTCGAGCCGGCGCGCGCGGTCGTCCACGTTTCACCCAGCAGCGCGACGGTGAACGGTACCGCCGTGCCGCTCACATTCGAGCGCGGCTTGCCGTACGTCGACGCCCGGCTCGGCAGCGCGGCGGCCGCCCATCGGCTACTGCTCGACACCGGCGACAACGGAATGCTCTCGATTCCCTTCGACGCCTACCGCAATGAACTGCAGCTTTTCAAACCGCGGCGTAACGTGACGGCGTTCGGATTGGGCGGCAGCGCGGAGGCGGTGGCCGGCGACCTTCCGAGCGCATCGATCGGCGGGCTGACGCTGGAACGGTTGGAGATTCGTGCGGTACGCGGGCAACCGCAAGGCCATGTCGGCTACGCGCTGGCGGCGCACTGCGGCCGCTTGGCGATCGACTTCGGGCAGCGCCGGATTGACTGCTTGAAGACCTAGCTGAATGCAAAGAAACGGTCTGCTTGCCAGGATTCCCCTTCCGGTGGGCGCACCACACAAAGGTGGTACAAACGAGTTCCGTCCGCCGCGATCCTCATGCCCTTCGAACCGGTATCGACCTAGCAGTCGTACATGTCGGCGCGCTCGGGATACTTCTTCCCCACACGTTTTCCTGGAGCGGTCTCGCCGTCGGATTCGTGCTTTACTATCTGACCGGGGCACTGGGCATCTGCTTGTGCTTCCATCGCGTGCTGACGCATCGCAGCCTCAAGGTCGTGAAGCCCTTTGAGTATGCCATCGCGATCATCGGCACGCTGGCGTTGCAGGGCGGGCCCATCGAATGGATCGCCACGCACCGCGCGCACCACGCCCACACCGACCGCGAAGGCGACCCGCATGACGTCCACCGCGGCCTGCGCTGGGCGCACATGCAGTGGCTGTACCGCTACAACGACGCGCGTCTATCGAAGGCCGAACAAGTGCGGTTTGCGCCCGATCTTGCGGGCGATCGCTTCTACGTTTTCCTCGAGAACACGTATCTGCTGTGGCAAATCGGGCTGGCGCTGGTGCTCTTTGCCTTCGGCGGATGGTCCTGGGTGATCTACGGGATCTTCGTCCGCTGCGTCGCGACGTATCACATCACGTGGCTGGTCAACAGCGCCGCGCACCACGACGGGTATCAGAGTTATCGCACCGGTGATCAGTCCACGAACAACTGGTGGGTCGCGCTGCTGGCGTGGGGCGAAGGCTGGCACAACAACCACCATGCCTTCCCGTTTTCGGCGCGGCACGGGCTACGCTGGTTCGAGTTCGACGCGACCTGGCTGACGATCAAGGTGCTGGCCGCACTGCGTCTCGCGCGGGACG
Organism: Candidatus Velthaea sp.; assembly: GCA_046262475.1. Lineage (GTDB taxonomy): Bacteria > Vulcanimicrobiota > Vulcanimicrobiia > Vulcanimicrobiales > Vulcanimicrobiaceae > JBHEMQ01. The sequence goes on along the minus strand of JBHEMQ010000072.1, from coordinate 4,344 downwards.
TCAAGCTTCCGACGGAAGCGATGATTGCGCGGCTCTCGCTGAAAGCGCAGCCGCAAACGGTTAACGGCCGCTAACGCCGCAGCGGGGGACGTTTGAGGACCGTCTCTTAGTCGAGGTCCGCTTCGAGCGCCTCGGCGGTTCGCTGCATCACCTTCGCCAAGAGCGCGATCGCGCCGGCGCGGTTGGTGTTCAGC
>JBHEMQ010000072.1:3753-4140 GCA_046262475.1 Candidatus Velthaea sp. | reverse complement strand
CCGAGCCGGCCTGCTCTTCGCGCAGGAGCTGGTAGAGAAAAGAGTCGAGATTGTCCGGCACATCCATGGGGAACGGCACCCTCATTCATAGGAGCGTTGCTGACTAAAATATCGGCCGCGCAATCGGCGAAGTGTAGGTGCCTGCCTGCCCACCGGGTCGAAACGGCACAGGTCTTCAAAAAATCGGCGCGTCGGGGTGATGGTTTCGAACGAATTCGCCGATGTAGAAGACATGAACCGGCTGCTTGCCGGAATAGCGCTGTCCTTATGGACAACGCTGATTCCGTACGTTGCTTCCGCCGACCAGACGGCAAACGAATTTCGGAGTCCGTCGATCGCGCTTCCGTCCTTCCACGTGGCCGAACAGCCGCGCACCAACCGGTATCT
>JBHEMQ010000072.1:0-3603 GCA_046262475.1 Candidatus Velthaea sp. | reverse complement strand
ACGGCATCATCACGACGACGAAGTCGCTGCAGCAACCGTAGCCGCAAGAAGCGACGCCAATGAAAAGACCCGGCGACTTCCCCGCCGGGTCTTTGCTGCGCTTGCGATTATGCCGTAACGAGCGCGCTCTTCGGGTTCAGGTTCTGGATGTGGCCGCTCTCCGTACCGGCCGTCGGGTCGATGACGGCGTTCACGATGGCCGGCTTGCCGGACGCGAGCGCCTCGGTCACGGCCTGCTGCAGGCTCTTGGTATCGGTGACGTGATAGCCGGTGCCGCCGAAGCCTTCGATCATTTTCTCGTACCGCGCGTCCGCCAGGAAGCCGGTCGGTGACGGCGGCGCGCCCGCCGGATCGCCGCGATAGATGCCGTTGTTATTGAAGATGACGGTGACGACCGGAAGACCGTAACGGCAGATCGTCTCGACTTCCATTCCGCTGAAGCCGAACGCGCTGTCGCCTTCGAGCGCGACGACCGGCTTGCCGGTTTCGACGGCCGCGCCGATCGCGTAGCCCATGCCGATCCCCATCACGCCCCAGGTGCCGCTGTCGAGGCGGTGGCGCGGCTGCGACATATCGATGATGTTGCGGCCGAAGTCGAGCGTGTTCGCGCCTTCATTGACGACGTACACGTCGGGCTGTGTGGCGATGGCGTCGCGCACGGCGCGCAGCGCGCTCGAAAAGTTCATCGGACTCGGATCGGCGTTGAGCCGCTTCGCCATCTTTTCGATATTGGATCGCTTGCGCGAGGTGATGTCGTCCATCCACTGCGCGGTCGGCTTGATCTGGCCGGGCTGCAGCGCCGCGTTTAGGGCGCGGAACACCGACTTGATGTCGCCGACGACCGGTGCCGCGATCGCACGGTTGCTGTCCATTTCCATCGGGGAAATGTCGATCTGAATGATCTTGGTGGCCGCGGCCCACAGCGGCGCCTTCCCGTGCGCGAGCAGCCAGTTGAGCCGCGCGCCGGCAATCATGATGACGTCGGCTTGCCCGATCGCGAACGAACGCGCCGCCGCGGCTGACTGCGCGTGATTGTCGGGCAATAAGCCCTTCGCCATCGACATCGGCAAGAACGGCACGCCGGTGGTTTCCACGAACGCGCGAATCTCGTCGTCGGCCTGCGCGTATGCCGCGCCTTTCCCGAGGAGGACGAGCGGGCGTTGCGCGGACGCAAGCACCTCGAGAGCGCGCGCGATGGCCTCCGGTGCCGCGGGTTGCGCCGGCGACGGATCGACGACCGCAATGAGCGAGTTGCGGCCGGTTTCCGCGTCGACGACCCCCGCGAGCGCCTCGGCGGTGACGTCGAGGTAGACGCCGCCCGGCCGTCCCGAGGACGCAGCGCGGATGGCGCGCGCGATCCCCAGGCCGATGTCTTGGGGGCGGTTCACGCGGTACGCCGCCTTCGCATGCGGCCGCGCCACGTTCAACTGGTCCATCTCCTCGTAATCGCCTTGCTCGAGGTCCACGATAGCGCGATCGCTGGAACCGCTGATGAGCACCATGGGAAAGCAATTAACGGTCGCGTTGGCGAGGCCCACCACCCCGTTGAGGAAGCCGGGCGCGGACACCGTCATGCAAATGCCCGGCTTCCCAGTGAGGAAACCGGCGATCGCCGCGGCGTTGGCCGCCTGCTGTTCGTGGCGGAACCCGATGTAGCGCATGCCCTCCGCATGCGCGAGCCGCAGCAGGTCGGTGATCGGAATGCCGGCGACGCCGTACAGGTTCCGGACCCCGTTCAGTTTGAGGCCTTCCACGACAAGGTGGAAGCCGTCGGTCATGGTCTGTCCGTTCGTTTGTCCGTTCATATCCCTCTCACGCGCACGTCGTGCGAAAATCTTTCGACGCTGCAGACTGCGCTCACGTGCGTGCCCGCAAGTCGTTGCATCGCGCAGTTACCCGCGCATTAGGGTTCCGTCTTCGCTGGAGTCACGGGCGCCGCCCGCGAGAAGCCGAAGCCCGTCGCTTGCTCATGCCACGCCGGCGACCGCCCGTCCGCCCTCTTGTCGTCGCTGCTGCCATACAAGCCCGCGCTGATACGGTCGCAACCGCATCAGCATGAGGATCGAGTCGCTGGAGCAACCGCAGCCGCAACCTCGGCGGCGACCGCAACATCGACGCTGCCGATCCCCAGCGAAATGAAGACCGTCGGTGTGCGACGGAACTCGCGGACGAGCACCGCACCGAGTTCCGCGACACTGTCCCAGAGCGCATCACCGAGCGGCGCTTCCAGGAGCAAGTCGCCCGATTCGACGCGCGCTGCCGCCGTTGAATCGGTAACGACGAACGCGCGCCGGACCAAGGCGCCGGGCAGCTCGCGTTTGTGCGCGACGCACGCACCAACCGCATTGACGTGCACCTGCGGCGCCACGGCTGCGGCATCAAAGAGCGGCTGCGCGGCCGCCGTCACCGTGGTGACGACATCGCAGCCGGTCACGGCATCGCCGGCACTCGGTGCGATGCGTGCGGCGCAGCCGAGAGCACGCGCCGCCTCCGCCAATGCCACGGCGTGCGCGTGCGTGCGCGACCAAACGCAGAGATCGTCGAGCAATCCCGCGCGCGCGAACGCGGCCAAATGCGCGTGCGCCTGCGCGCCGGCCCCGAGAATTGCGTGGCGTCCGCGCGGTCGCGCGGCCAGCGCCTGCGTCGCCACCACGGAGATTGCCGCCGTCCGCGCGCGCGTGAGCGCCTCGCCGGCAACGACTGCGAACGGCGCCCCGGTGCCCGCGTCGAACAGCACGACCGCCGCATCGTGCGTCGGCGCGCCGCGCGCGGCATTGGCCGAAAATGCGGCGACGAGCTTCGCGCCGAGTGCGCTGCCCGCAACGAGTGCGGGCATCGCGGCGAACCAAACGCCTTCGTACTCCAGCGACGCGCGCACGGGCACCACCGCGGTACCCTCGGCCTGGCGCCGCACGACGTCGCGGACGATTTCGGGAAGATCGAGACGCGCGAGGACGGCCGCGGCCTCGGCTTCGCCGATGACGCGCACGGCGTGTCAGATCAGCGCTTCGGCCGCATTCCAATCGCGCACGTACCCGCCGTCGCGATACATTTCGTCGCCGTCGTGCTGCGTGAATTCGAGAACGATCCGCTCTTTCGGCCACGATAACGCAGCGGCGACGGTTTCGACCATCGCTTCGGCGAGCCGCCGGCGCTGCTCCGGCGGGCGCCCCCGCCGGATGTCGCACATGATCGCGACCGTCGGATGCGCGGCATGGCCGTCGTAGCGCATGACGTTCGCGGCACCCAGCTCGCGGAAACCGACCGTGACGATGCGCGATTGCGTTTCCATGACGCGCGCGTAGAGTTCGGCTAACTCTTTAACGAGCGCCGTTTTCACGGCTGTGCTGTAGGCGTTCGGCACGTCGATTTGCAGGTACGGCATGGGCATCTCCGCGCGGGGTGGCGTACGCGTTTGCCTGCGGCCCGCACGGCTTCCTGGCGGTCGCGGAATCCGCGGGCGCCGCGCCAAATGCTCCAGGCGCATGAGCATGCGACATTTCGCCAGCGACAACAACGCGGGCGCGCACCCCGCCGTCCTCGCCGCGCTGAGCGCCGCCGCCGACGGTCACGTGAGCGGTTACGGCGGCGATCCGGTGACCG
>JBHEMQ010000071.1:3558-16340 GCA_046262475.1 Candidatus Velthaea sp. | reverse complement strand
TCGCCCCGGAATTCCAAATATGCATCGGCGAGAAAGGCGTACGCCGCCGGAACGAACCCGCGCGGCGCGTCGCCGACCAGTTCGCACATCCGCTCGAGCGCGGCGATTCCCTCGTCGGCGCGCTTCTCGATCAAGGCGGTCGTGCCGAGGTTATACCAATGAAACGGGTCGTCCGGATCTTCGCCGACGGCGGCTCGAATAATCGCCAGATTGCGCTCCGCCTTGTTGCGGTCGGCGACGACCGCTTTCAGATAGCCGTAATGGTCGATGGCCAGCGTCGCGGGGCGCGCTTCGATGCCGGTATCGCGCCCGTCGATGGTGACGTATTCGTGGATGGGACTGCGGTACCGGATACGTGGATGGTTTGGAAAGAACCGGGCGATCGCGTGCGAGCTTGCTCCGGTGCCCTTGTAGTCGTCGACGATGTTGTACGCGCGCACCCACAGACCGCACAGTGCCGCCGGTACCTCGCGGACGGCGCGCAGCGCGGCGGCCGACTCCGGACGTACGACTTCGTCGGCGTCGAGGACCAGAATCCAGCGGTGCCGTGCCATCGCGAGCGCTTCGTTGCGCGCCCATGCGAAATCGTTCCGCCACGGTCGCGTCTCGATGCGTGCGCCGTACGAGCGGGCGATTTCGAGCGTGCGATCCGTCGAACCGGTATCGACGATGCAGATCTCATCGACGAGACCGTGAACGCTCGCCAGGCATGCCTCGAGAAAGCGTTCCTCGTCCTTCACGATCATGCACAAGCTGATCCCGGGCGGCAATTGCGCTACGCCCGCCGGCGCGGCCGGCAGGTCGAAAGGGATTCCCGGCGCGGCGGCCCGCGACCGTGCCGGGGACGGGCGTGACGCGTTGACGCGAATCGGCATATCCCTACAACTATCGGATGCGGGCGCAAAAAAAGAAGGCCCGCCGCGGCGAGCCTTCTCCATTCGGGTTATTCCGACGTTTAGCGGAAGAGACCCAAAACCGACTGTGCGTTCGAGTTCGACTGAGACAGGACCGACGTTCCCACCTGCACCAGGATCTGGAGCTTGGTGAACTGCGTCGTTTCCTGGCCGACGTTGAGATCGCGGATTTGCGATTCCGACGCCTTCAGGTTGACCGAAGCGACGTTGTCGTTGTTCGCGTCTTCGTTGAGGCGGACGATGACCGCACCGAGTTGCGCGCGCTGGTTGAGCAGGCGCTCCAAGGCGTTGTCGATCTGACCGATCGCATCTTCCGACCCGAGCGACGGCGAGGACGCCGTTGACAGGAGCAGGTTGATGTTGGAGATGCGAAGCGTGTTCGTGTTCGTCGCCTGGAAGCCGACCTGGATGGTCGAACCTTCAGCCGCGCCGGACTGGAAGTTGAACGCCGGAGCGTTCGGATTCGAGGCCGCGGCAACGTTCTGAGATACCTTGATGTAGGTCGTCACGCCGACGTCGGCCGTTTGGAACTGGCCGAGCGTGATTTGAACGTTGTCCATGTCCTGAACGACCGCGCCCGCGCCGTAGAGCTGAGTCGAGACCGTGGCAGGATTCTGCGACGTGTTCGTGCTGTCGAAGAACGTTTCGCGGACCGCGATCGAAACGCCGGTGTTGATGACCTGCAGTTCGATGGTGCCGTCCGTCGTGCCGCCTGCGACGCCGTTCGTTTGCGGGCCCGCGAAGCCGCTGACGTTGCCCGGGGTCGTCGCGAAGTTCGCGCCGACGCCGACGGCCGTTACCGCGAGCAGCGATGAATTGAGGCCGGTCGCCGGGTTCACCGAACCCGAAGACAGCGCCGAATTCGACGTGATGGCGACGTACGCCGTCTCTTGGGGCTGGAAGCCCGAGTGCGAACCGTCGAGCAGCGCCGAACCGTTGAAGTTCGTGTTCTGCGAGATGCGATTCACTTCGAGAAGCAGCTGAGAGACTTCCGACTGCAAGTTGACCTTGTCGGTCGGCGAGGTGATGTCCGACGACGCCTCGACCGCGAGCGAGCGAATGCGTTGCAGGATGTCGGTCGTCGTCTGGAGCGCGCCCTCGGCGACGGTTGCCGCGTTGTTCGCATCCTGAACGTTTTTGACGGCCTGATCGAAGCCGTTGACCTGTGCTTGAAGCTTCTCGGCGATCGCCAGACCCGACGGATCGTCCGCCGCGGTGTTGATGCGAAGGCCGCTCGAGAGACGCGTTACCGCGGTCTTGAGCGATTCTTGATTCCGATTGAGGTTGAGCGAGACGTTGTTGGCCAACAGGTTGTTGGCGATGCTCAGTCCACCGATGGACATAGTGTTCCTCCGTGAAAGCTACACATGTGTGTGATGCTGAAATGAAGTCATCCGGACTTCAATTCATACTTCGGCGCAGGTACGTGCCGACTTTAGCTCTTCTTGCGGGGTACCTTGCGCGCGGAAAGCGCGGCCGGACTCGTTGCGCCCGTGGCCGGCGGGACCGGCGCCGGGACGGGCTCGGGAAGGCCCGCGGCTTGACGGTTCGCGCGCTGAATCTCGTCGAAAACTTCCGAGCGATGCACCGGAATTTCGCGCGGCGCGTCGATTCCGAGCTTGACTTGATCGCGGTCGACTGAGACCACGACGATGCGCACGTTGTCGCCGACCATGATGGCCTGATTGAGTTTGCGTGAAAGGACGAGCATCGGGAGCCCTCCGTGGCCTGGGTCGCGGTCTCGATGGCCACGCACCCACTTTCCCGCTTCGTTCGAGTCGCTAGGTCGCGACGACCTCTTGCAGTTGAGGCTTTTCGGACGAACCGGCGCCGGGCGTGCGCGGTATGGGCGTCCGCACCGAGTAGCGCTGCGACTCGAGCATCACCTGACGAGCGGTGCGCGTGCGGAGGTTGATCACGACCGGGGCCAAGAGATTGATCGTCATCTCGGCGGCGCCTTTGCCGACCACGCAGATGCACATGATGCAGAAATCGTCCGGCGCCTCGAGCGCAAGCGACTGCTTCGCATAGAGCGGCAGCACGGCGTCGTAATCGTCGAAGAGCGACCACGGATCGCACATCGGCAGCGCCACGTTCACGTCGTCGAGGCTCTGCAGCCAGATATAGCCCTCTTGCCCGGGCACCGAGAGAACGAGGAACCGGCGAAACGCCGAGAATCCGGGCAAGCCCCAGGGAAACGACAGCACTTCGTTCTCCGCAAACGTGCACAGGCCGAAGCGGGGAAAATGAACGGTTTTCGTCTGGGGGCTGGCGTCCAAAAGCATCTCTATCATCATCCCGTGCGGTGGCGGCCGTCCTAGCCGAGGTAGTCGAAGAGCGTCTTGCTCTCCAGTTTCGTGGTCGTCGCGTACGCCGCTTGGAGGGCCGTCTGTGCCTGCGAGAACTGCGCTGCGGCTTTGCCGACGTCCAGGTCCTCGATGCCGGACTGCACCTTCGTATTATCGACAATATTGGTATTGACTTGATCGCCGATCGACGTCAAGGCATTGATCCGCGCGCCGACAACGGCACGTGCGTTGAGCACGACGTTGAGTGCATGGTCGATGTCGCCGAGCTGCGTGGAAACGGTCTGCGGCAGATCGGCTTGCCCTTGCAGCGCGAACACGTTCGTGAAGTTGGACGTGTTGGACGCGCCCGGTGATGCGACGTCGGTCACAAAGAACGCGCCGCCGCCGGAATTGCTCAAGACGAGCTTTTGCATCTTCGCATCGAAGCGCGCGGTGATACCGGTGACGGCAGCATTGGCGTTGATGTCGCCCACGACGGAACCCACGCCGGTCCCGTCGATCGTGTCGGTCGCCACGAACGTATAGGTCTGCACGTGCTGCGTGCCCGTGGCGTCGGCGTTATTGATGCTGATCGAATACGTGCCGCTGCCGTCTGCCTTCAGCGGCGTCGCGAACGGCGCGGCGCCGAGCGTTGTTGCGGGCGGCGCCGGCGCCGGATTAGCGCCATAAATGAGCTGACCGTTTTGGTTGACGGCTTGCGAGCTCTGGTCGACGACGATGCCCTTCGCAAGTGTATCGCGGAGCGTCTTCAGCACCGAGAAAACATCGGGCGAACCATCGGTGGAGGCGTAGTTGAACGACTGCTGGATGGTCGTCGAGAGGGCGAACTCTTGATTATTGTAGAGCAGCTGTCCCTGCGTCTCGAGATTACCCGTGAACGTAACGGCGCTGATGGGCGTGCCTTGCGTCTTGATGGGCGGCGTCGACTGCGGCGCACTGCCGGCAAAGATGAACTTGCCGCCGTAATCGGTATTGGCCACCGCCACCGACTGCTGCAGCAGCTGATCGATCTGGTTCGCGACCGCTTGGCGCTGCTCGGGCGTCAGTTCGTCCGTGGCGCCCTGCACGCCGAGGGTGCGCGCGCTCTGCAAGAGTGACGTCACGTTGGCGAGCGCGCCGTCGGTCGTCGTGAGTTCGGCGATGGCCGCCTGCACGTTGTTCGCTTGCTGCGCGTCGGTTGCGAGCCGCGTGCGCACCGTCAGATCTTCGCCCACACGCGTCGGATCGTCCGACGGCACGTTGAACTGCTTGCCCGTCGAGAGCTGATTGCCGACGGCCGCGTAGGTGAACTGCTGGTTGTCGATGGTGGCGGTCTGCTGTTCGTACAGCGTCGAAGTTGCGATGCGCATTGCGGTTGCCTCCTTGCGTCCTTATCTTCCGGCCAGACCCAACACGGTCTGGAGCATCTGATCGAGCACGTTGACGGTGCGAGCCGCAGCCGCGTACGCGTTCTGGAACTTGATCAAATTCTGGGTTTCCTCGTCGATGTTGATGCCGTCGACGCCTTGGCGCACCTTGTCGATGTTCTGCGCGAGCGCGGTTTGTGCGGCGGTACCCGTCGACGCGGTTTCGATATCGAGGGCCATGGTGCTCGTCAGCGCGCCGTAGGCGGAACCCAGCGTCTGCGTCGGCGCGGTCGTAATCGAGAAGTTCGCGCCGTGCGCTTTCGTGAACGTCGCGGTGATCGTTCCGGTGTTCCGGTTGACCGCGGTGACGACCACGTTTTCTTGACTGGCGGTTCCGGCGTCGACGGTCAGCAGTTGGCCGACCTGGATCGTTGCGAAGCCGCCCTGTGCGCCCGGCGCGGGCGCCGGCTGGGTGACCGTCACGGAACCAGGCGCGGCGACCGCCGTCGTGGACGTCGTCTGCAGCGAACCGACGCCGACGTTCTGCGCGAAGAGCTTCACGAGCGCGTTCGCGGCGCCGTTGTCGTTGTTGCCAAAGGCGTTTTGAGCTGTTTGCGGCACGCCGTTGATGCTGTCGGCACCGAGCGCCTGAAGCAGATTGATTGCCGGCGTTCCCTGCTTGGTGGCGCCGGCGGGGCCGCTCGCGTCCGAAATCGTGAAGCCCGGCGTCGGCAGATTCGTGCCTTGCAGGGCACGGTGCACGAGGTCGATATTGTTCGGATCGCGCGCGAAGACGATTTTTTGGCCGACCGTATCGAACGACGCGCTGACGCCGAAATGACCGTTGTTGAAGCTGGTGATGAATTGGTCGATGCTCGCGGCGCTCGCGACCGGCGGCGGGCCGGCCGACGCACCGCTCGTGCTGTAGGCGAAGGTCTGCGAGATGCCGTCTACGGCAATCGTCAGCGACCCGCTCAAGCCGGCTGCAGGCGGCGGATTGAACAAGGTCTGGTTCGAGTTGATCGGCGTCGATGTGTCGACCGTGTTGTTCGCGGAATTCATCGCGGCGGTCAGCGTCCCGGCCGAGGTCGATACAAAGCCGGCCGGAACTTGCGCCGGGTCCGTAATGCCGACCTTGATGTTGAGGGCCGTCACCGCCTGCTGCGAAACCACGGGCTGCAGGAGCTGCAAGCCTGCGTTTGCGTTGAGGTCGACGCCCGCTTGCGTGACGCGATCGATCTCGCCCGCCGTCGCATTCGCGAATGCATCGAGCTTCGCGCCGTACGACAGCAGCTTATTGTTGTAGACGTCCGCGTAGCCGGCGAGCTGCCCGCTGCCGAGCGGCACCGCCTGCGGGTTCGACGGATTGGGGTCGTTGACGAAGCCGATCTTGAACGCGGGCGTTCCGTTCGCGTTGGTGCCGACGACCGGCGGCGCCAGATGATAGGCGACCGTGTCGTTCACGAGGGCCTGACCGTTCACGGTGACGAGCGTCGAACCGTTGGCTTGAATCGAGGTCTGGGTCGAGATGAGCTGCGAGAGCGCATCGATCGCATTGTCGCGCTGATCGAGATAGGTGTTTGGGTTGTCGCCCACGGCGCGAGCGGCGCGAATCTGTCCGTTGAGCGCAGCGATGCGATCGATCAGGCCGTTCGCCTTGACGACGACCGCCGAGGACTGCTGCAGCACGAGCGCCTGCTGTTGCTGGACGGCGGAGCCGGACTGATTCAGCGCGCTTACCAGCGACTGTGCCGCCGCGATGACGTTGCCGCGCACCGGAATGGAGGCCGGCTGCGCGGCGAGGTTCGAGACCGCGGTTTGCAGCGCCGTGAATGCTTTATTGATGCCGTTGTTCGGCTCTCCGAAGGAACTTTGCAGGCTCGCGAGCTGTTGCTGCTGCACGCTGAAGAAGTTCTGCGAGGAACTAGCGCCGCGGAAGAGCGCGTCGTAACTGTCCTGGTGGATGCGCTCGATTTGGTTGACGACGACACCTTCACCACGCGTTCCCGGCGAGCCGACGTGCGCGGCATAAAAGGGCGAACCGGAAACCGGGGCCGCTTCCGTGATGCCCGCCTGCTGGCGTGAGGCTCCGGGGGTATTGACGTTTGCGATGTTGTCGGACGTGACGTTCGCCGCGTCTTGAAACGCGGAGAGGGCATTGCCGGCGATGTTCAGTCCAAAGAAACTCATCTGGATTCGTGCTCCTGCGGAGCCTGAGTCCACCTCGGCTTCGCCGCGTCAAGAACATTGGGGCGGAAAGACCAGCGTTTCATGCTCGGCGACTCACGATGACGCTGCCGCTCGCAGGCGGGATCGTACCGCGGCGCTTGTAGGTGCCGGGCTGCTCGCTCATGGTCTGCTGCATGACTTCGACCGTGCGCGTGATGCGATTCATGCCCGCCAGAATGAGCGCTTTGTTGTTGTTGACGGTCATCGACAACGCTATCGCGCGCGTGGTCAATTCGTGCAGCGTCGTGTAGACGCCGCGCCGCAACGGCGCGGGCGCGTACGCGCACACTTGGCGCAGCGTCAGCTCGCCAAAGCCGCGCTTCTGCATCGTGTTACGCCGCCCGTGGGCGTGTGCGTGCAGTACGCGCATCGCCTCGAGACGCCGCTCGATCTGCTCGATTTCCGCCGGCACCCCCGCCACGAGAACCTCTGTAAGCCGCAACGAAGCCGCACCAAGCTCGGCGAGCGCGCGGTTTTCGTCAGCCATGGCGTCCGCAAAACTTTGCCAGTTGTCACTCATGGCATGCTCCGAAAAGTTTAAAAGGCGCTGCGCCCCAGGCTCCGCGCCCCCCACGCTTCGCGTGGGGCCCCCAGGCCTCACGCGCGCTCGACGTTATCGCTCGGCTGCATTCCTCGTGGGCGCGCTCAACAACGTCCCGATTAGCCACGCGGGCGTTTGTGCCGAGGCAACATTTCAGAGCGCCTGGGCTACTAAGCGGCCTAATAATTTTTCTATGATCTGGTCCGACGGCACGTAGTATTTGCCCTCGGTGATTCGCCGCTGCAAATCGGCGACCACATCCGCGCGGTACATCGGTTCGCCCAAAGTGAACGTGAAGGCGTCTGCCGGCGTCGACGTGCCCTCCGACGGTTCGTAGCGATTCGAATCGCTCGTCACCGAGCCGGTGCGCGACTTGCGTTTCACCGTCGCGCGGTACGCGGAGACGACCGATTCGATCTCCGTGCGGCTGATGATCATGCGGAAAACACTTCTCCGTCGCGGCTTGCTTGCTAGCATAACCATCGGAGCGTCCGCGGCGTGACTTTAGATCGCCCGGCATGACGAGGCTCATAGATCGCCCTCGCGCGGAACGCGCGCTTTCGCCGCCTGCGCCGGGTTGGCGGCCGCGGCTTTCAGTTGCTGCTCGAGGATCCTTCCGATGCCGAACGAGCCGCTGTGCGCGATTTGCTCTGAGCGCTTCTCGTCGAGCATCTCCGTAAACATTTTCTCGCCGCTGGAGACCTTGCCGGTCAACGAAACGGGCGGCGCCGTTTCGCGCATCGACTTGAAAAGCATGTTGACGAAAACGGCCTCGAATTGCTGCGCGGCCGCGTGCAGGCGTTTGAGGGCTTCCTGCTGCTCCCCGCTCAGCGGCGCTTGCGCCGCGGTCGCCCTGATCGCGCTCGAATCCATCAGATGATCTCCAGATCCGCTTGCAGCGCGCCGGATTGGCGTAAGGCCTGCACGATGGCGATGAGGTCGCGGGGCGAGACGCCGATCGTATTGAGTGCGCGCGTGACCTGTGCGAGCGTCGCGGCACCGCTGATGTACACCAGTTTGCGGCCGCTTTCCGTCGCCGTGATGCGCGTATTGCTCTGCGTGCGCTCTTGCGCGTTCGTGAACGGGCCCGGCGGAACGACGGTGTTGGTGGTGGTGATCGTCAGCGACAAGTTGCCGTGCGCGATCGCGACCGGCGCCAAAGTAATGTCGCCGCCGAACACGATGGTACCGGTGCGTTCGTTGATCACGACTTTCGCCATCTGGTCGGCGTTGAGCGACAGATCGCTCGCGTCGGCGAGAAACGCCACGGGGTCGTTCGCGTAGCGGTGCGGCAAATTCACGCGTACCGTTTCGGCGTCGAGCGCGCGCGCGGTGCCGCCGCCGAAACGCCCGTTGACCGCCGCGGCGACGCGAGCCGCGGTCTTGTAATCGGGCGATGTCAGCACGTACGAGAAGCCCACGTTGTCCTGCTGAATGTTCGTGATCATGTCGCGGGCGATCACGGCGCCTTGCGGCACGCGCCCCGCGGCGACGTGATTCTTGCTGATCAGGTTCGTTTGATCGCCGACCGTGAACCCGCCGACGGAAATCGGCCCTTGGGCGGTCGCATAGACGAGATTGTTCGCGGCGCGCAGCTCGGTCATCACGAGCGTTCCGCCTTGCAGGCTCGTCGCGTCGCCCATCGAGGAGACGGTGACGTCGACGTTGTCGCCGGAATGCGCGAACGGCGGCAGCGACGCAGTCACGACGACCGCGGCGACGTTGCGCGTGCGCACGTCGCTCGTCGAGGTTGAGACGCCGAAGGTTTGCAAGACGTTTTGGATCGTCTTGCTCGTAAAGATGACCGACGTCGAATCGCCGGAGCCGGCGAGGCCGGTGACGATGCCGTAACCGACGAGCTGGTTAGCTGTGACGCCTTGAACGTGCGTGATGTCTTTGAGGCGGACATCCTGCGCACCGGCGAAGGCGGCCCATCCGATGGCGAGCGAAGCGGCGAAGACCGCGGCAGCGAGACGGCGCATTAAAACAGGGCGTCCAAAATTTTGCGCAGCACGCTTTTGTGCTCTTTCGTATCGTTGCCCACGAAGTCGGCATGCACGTTGGCGAGACGCGTCGATGGAATCGTGTCGAAGTTGTCGATATCTTCGGGCCGGGCGTAACCGACAACGTGCAGCTTTTGCCGCTCGCCGTTGATGAGCAGTTCTTGATCGCCCTCGACCTGCAGCGCACCGGACGGCAGAATGTTGGTTACCGTCGCCATCATCGCCGAGCTGAACGTCGAGGCGTCGGTTTTCGAATCTGAGGCGTTGGAGGACGTCTGGCCCGTCACCGCGCCGCCGATGCGGATGAGCGGCAAGCCGAACAGTCCGCTGCCCGCGCCTTGATTGACGTTGTAGCCCTTCGCCGTCTGCGAGCTGTACGCGCGCGACGTTGCGGTGCTGAAGTTGAATTGCACGGCGACGAGGTCGCCGACTTGCGACGCCTTGCGGTCCGGCCCCAAGCGCAGCGGGTGGCCGGGCGCAGCCGGCGGCGGCGCGGCAACGTAAAGCGTATCGGCCTGCGCCTGCGCGGCGCAGGCCACACTTATTGCAAGAAACAGAGCTAGCCGCGCGCCGCTTTGAACGGCGCTCCGCCCCAGGCTCCGCGCCCCCCACGCTTCGCGCGGGGCCCCCAAGCCGTAACCGCGCTGCACCTTATCGCGGGTGCGCGATTCCCCGTGGGCGCGCTCTTGCAACGTTATCATTGATTGCTCCCCGGGAGCGTGAGCTCGACGGTGTTGGGGCCGGTTACGACCCCGGAAAGTGCGGTGTGCGTTTGCGGATTATAGACGGCGACTTGATCGCCGAGTCCGCCGCCGGTGCGCGCGACCACGTCGGCGCTCAGCGCGACCGGGCCGTCGTGCAACACGAATACGACCGGCGAGCCGGCCTTGACGAGTTCGTTGACGATGGTTTGCTCGGGATACAGCACGCCGCCGCGTGCGGTGGCGGAACGCAACTTGCGACCGACCAGTGCGGCGGCAATAACCGCCGGGCGTCCGTTCGCGGGCATCCGCGTGAGGACGACGTCGCTGTCGGCGAGGAGCGCTCCGGCGCCGAGATCGTGCGCCGCGACGGCGGTGACGACGAACGAGGTAACGCGATACCCGGCAAACACCGTGCGTGCCGGCTTTCCGTCGACGGCGATCGTCACCGGCACGCTGACGTATGTGGCGTTGACTTGCGCCGCACCGGCGTGCAGCGCAACCTCGCCCAGCGGCACGTTTTGATCGACGATTCCGAACGCCGGCGCGACCGCACGGTCACCGCCGGTGATTGCGGCACGTGCGATGCGGTCCGCGATCGACGCGATGCGCGTTCCGGGCACCACCTGCGACGCCGGCACGGCGCCGCGCGCCGAAGCGCCCGTGCCGATGATGCCGGCGGTCAGGATCGCGAGGAGAACGGCCGCGCGTCGCATCAGGATCAGCGCTTTGTATTGACGGCGGTTTGCAGCATTTCGTCCGCAGTCGTCACGGCCTTCGAGTTGGCTTCGTATGCGCGCTGAGCGGTGATCAGGTTGACGATTTCTTCGACGACGGCGACGTTGGAATTCTCGACGTAACCGCTCTGCAGCGAACCGGCGCCGTTGAGCCCCGGCTGCGAGAGCGTGGGTGCGCCCGAAGCGCCCGTTTGCATAAACAGGTTCTGGCCCTTCGGCGCGAGGCCGGCCGCGTTCGCAAAGCGCACGAGCTGCATCTGGCCGAGCGTCTGCGGCTGCTGCTGGCCCGGAATCGTGGCGCTGACGGTACCGTCCTGCGCGATGTTCACCTGCAGCGCGTTTTGCGGCACGTTGATTTGCGGGCTCAACAAAAATCCGTCCGCCGTCACGATGGAACCGTTGGCGTCGCGCTTGAACGAGCCGTCGCGGGTGTACCCGATCGTGCCGTCCGGCTGCGTCACCTGAAAGAAACCGTCGCCTTCGATTGCGACGTCGAGCGAATTGCCGGTCTGCTGAATCACGCCTTGCGTGAAGAGTTTCTCGGACGAACCGATCTTGACGCCGAGACCGACTTCTTGGGCGACGGGAATGACGGATGCGCCGACGGGTGTCCCGGGAGCGCGCAGCTGCTGGTAAATGAGATCTTGAAAACGTGCTTGGTTCTTGCGGAAGCCGGTCGTATTGACGTTCGCAAGGTTGTTGGAAATGGTATCGATGTTGTACTGCTGGGCCGACATGCCCGACGCCGCGGTATAGAGTGCTCGCATCATTGCCGTGGTTCTCCTATTGACCCGTCTTGCCGAGGGTCGTGACCGCGATGGCTGTTGCATCGTCTTGCGTTTGGATCATTTTTTCGTTCGCGTCGAACCACCGCTCGTTCGAGATCAGGTCGACCATAGAGCGGACCACGTCGCTGTTACTCTTCTCTTGCGCGCCTTGCACGACGGTCGTGTTGACGGCGGCTGCCGGCACCGCGCCCGCGTCGATGAAGCGGTTCGCGCCTTCCGGGCGGAGATTGGCGGTGTTGCGAAACTCGAAAATGCCGAGCCGGCCGGCGTTGACGCCGCCCGAGCTCAGCGTGCCCGCACGATCGATTTGCACGTCGCCTTGCAGCGGAAGCACGACGGCGCGGCCGTCAGCGCCGAGCACCGCGTCGCCGTTCGCCGTTACGAGCGCTCCCGCCGCGCCGCGGATGAAGCCGCCGTCGCGCGTGTAGCGGACTTGACCGGCGACGTTACGGACCGCGAAGAAACCGTTGCCGGAGAGCGCGACGTCGAGATTGTTGCCCGTCTGCGCGATCGCGCCTTGGTCGAAAATGGCCGGAGTATCGTACACGTGCGAGCCGGACCCGAGGCCGCCGAGCAGCCGATGCGCGGGGACGCCGTCGATGCGGTTGCCGGGGACCCGGCCGGGGTCGGTCTGATCGCGGAAGATGGCCGTTTTCGGTGCCGCTTCGATCTGCATCAGCGTGCGCTTGAAACCCGATGTGTTGACGTTCGCGAGATTGTTCGCGATGACGTCTACGTTCGCTTGAGCGACGAGCGCGCCGGTTGCCGCCGCATAAAGGCCTCGAACCAAAAGAAAACCCTCCGCACGTGGTGACCGCCGTTAATCGCGGCGGGCACTGCCTTCACTCGATCCGGCGGTGCTGCGGCCTCACCGTGCGAGGGTGTCCGGCCGCATTCCCTAGAGTGTTCGGCGTGGGGTGGGGGGACTTTAGCCCGCAGTTCTCCCGAGGCCCAAGCGGTCTTCGCGCAACCGCTCCGCCACGGCGGCCAGTTCGTCGCCGAGCGCCACCGCGTCCGCTTCGCGCGCGCTCGGGTCCCGGACGAGCAGCGAATGCACGATCCGCGCCAGGGCGGGGTCGGTGTCGTCGCCCAGCGTGTCGCCCGGCGCGGGCGTCGCACCCGTGAGCATCTGATAAAGTGTGGCGCCGAGCGCGTAACAGTCGGAGGCCGCCGACCACAGCCCTTCCTCGGCTTGTTCGGGTGCGATGTAGCGC
>JBHEMQ010000071.1:0-3548 GCA_046262475.1 Candidatus Velthaea sp. | reverse complement strand
GCCGACGAACGCGCCGTCCGCCGTGAGCGCCGCGGCGAGTCCGTCGGGGGCGCGCTCACCGTCCGCGCGCACCAGTCCGAAATCCGTAAGCTTCGCGGTGTCGCCGGGCGCCACGAGCACGTTGGCCGGCTTGACGTCGCGGTGAACGAAGCCGAGCCCGTGCGCGGCCCCGAGTGCGTGCGCCACGCCGGCGGCGAGCGCCGCGGCGCGTTCGGCTCCGAGCGGGCCGCCGTCGCGCAGCAGTGCGGCGACCGTCGGACCGTCGACGTATTCCATCACGATGAACGGGCGGCCGCCCTCGCCTTCACCGATATCGTGTATCGCGACGACGTTCGGGTGATCGAGCTTTGCTGCCGCGAGCGCCTCGCGCCGGAAGCGCTCGACGAGCACGTGCTCCGCCATGAGATGCGTTTGAAAATACTTGATCGCGACGCGGCGCTCCAGCACCGTGTCGAACGCTTCGTAAACCACGGCCATGCCGCCGTGGCCTGCGACATGCTCGAGCCGGTAGCGGCCCCCGAGCAAACCTTCCGCTTCCACGCGGAACTGATACCCACCAAGCCTGCGAACGCGCCCGGACGCCGCCGGGCGGCGGTCACACCTGCATGCGCGAGATTTCGGAGTACGCCTCCAGCAGTTTCGTGCGCATCGCCATCGTGAACTGGAGCGCGAGATTCGCCTCCTCGACGGACGTGACGACCTTCTGCAGATCGCTCGTCTTGCCGCTGGCGTAATCGCGCGTGTTTTGATCGCTGGTCGTGATCTTGTCGTTCACGTCCGCGAGCATGTCCTTGACCGTATCTTTGAAGCTCGGCGCGCCCTGTGCTTCGCCGCCGGCCGGAATCGCCGTGACGCTGGGTTTGTCGCTGCCGCCGATATCCGGAACGAACGTCCCAGGAATTACGCGGGCCATCGAAGCCGCAAAATCCACGAAAATTTCTCCCTATTTACGCGCGGAGCAATCCGAGCGTCGCCGACCCGATCGTGCGCGCTTCTTGAATCGCGGTCACGTTGGCTTCGTAGGCGCGCGAGGCGGCCATCATGTCGACCATTTCCTTCACGACCTCGATGTTCGGCATGTGAACGTAGCCTTGCGGGTCCGCGTCCGGGTGCGTCGGATCGTACACGAGCTTGTCAGGGCTGGTGTCGTTCGCGATGCCGACCGCTTGAACGCCGGCGCGCGAGGCCGCCGGATCCCCGCCGTCCGCTTCTTCCTTCTGCGCGAAGAGCACGAGTTGCCGTTTGAAGGGGCCGCCTTCCGGCGTACGCGTCGTGTTGACGTTGGCGAGGTTGTTCGCGATGACGTCCATCGCGAGGCGCTCGGCCGAGAGGCCCGACGCCGAAACCTGAATCGAATCGTACATGCCCATTAGTTCGGCACCCTCACCTTAACTGTGCTCCTGGATGGCTTGCTTCATGCGCGAAAACTGATTTTGCAGCAGCTGCGCCATCGTCTGGGCGTAGCCCGAGTTGATGGAAAGCTTGGCCATCTCTTGATCGACGTCGACGTTGCTGCCGTCGATCCGCATCCGTTGCGTGTCGTCCACCGTGGCCGTCACGGCGAAGGTCTCCGGTGCCTGGAGGCCCCCGACCGGAATGTGACGGTCGTTGGTCGTCGTCATCGCAAGCTGGTCCGGCGCCGCGTCCGCGGCCTCGGTGCGCGCGAGCGCTTCTTTGAAGGAGACGTCGGTGCGGCGAAAATTCGGCGTGTTCACGTTCGCGATGTTGTTCGCGATCGCCGAGTGACTTTGCGCAGCGCCGTCCATTGCATTCGTGAGCATGCCGACGGTCCGGCCGAAAGAGATGTCGCCCATCCCTCGTTGGTTCGGCCCCGCGGGGAGGGGACTTTAGCCGCAGCTCCTCACGAACGGGCGAACTGTGCGGCGTGCAGGTTCGCGTAGGGACCGCCGGCCGCCATGAGCGACTCGTGCGTGCCCATCTCCCGCACGCGGCCGCCTTCGATATAGAGGATCTTGGACGCGCGCCGGATCGTCGAGAGGCGGTGCGCGATGATCAGCGTCGTGCGGCCGATCAAGATGCGGTCCAGGGCGTCTTCGATCAGTGCCTCCGAATGCGAATCGAGCGCGCTCGTCGCCTCGTCGAGAATGAGGATGCGGGGATCGCGCAGGATCGCGCGCGCGATCGCGATCCGCTGCCGCTGCCCGCCGGAGAGCCGCACGCCGCGCTCGCCGACGAGCGTCGCGTAACCGTCGGGCAGCGACGCCACGAATTCGTCGGCGTTGGCCTCGCGCGCCGCGGCGGCAACCTCGGCGTCGCTCGCGTCCAGCCGTCCGTAGCGGATGTTATCCGCGATGGAACCGTTGAAGAGTTGCGTCTCCTGCGGCACGAGCGCAATCGCGGCGCGCAGATCCGTGAGCCGCACGCTCGCGATGTCGATTCCGTCGAGCGTGATGCGGCCGGCTTGCGGTTCGTAAAACCGCGGCACGAGATTGACGATCGTCGATTTGCCGGCGCCCGACGGGCCGACGAGCGCGACCGTTTCGCCGTGCAGCATTTGCGCGGAGAAATCGGCGAGTACCGGCGCACCGCCCGCGCTATACGCGAAGGTGACGTGCTCGAATGCGATGTCACCGGCGACGCGGGTAAGGCGCACGGCACCCGGCGGATCGTCGCGCTCGATCGGCAGATCCAAAATCTCGAAAACGCGGGACGCGCCCACCAGTGCCCGCGAGAAATCGCCGAGGAAAATGGAAAAGCGGTTCATCGGGTTGATCATCAGCGCGGCAGCGGTCCAGAACGCAATGGCTTGCCCCGGAGGCAGACGGTCCAGCGAGATTTCTCGCACGGTCACCACGACCACGAGGATGATCGCGATCGACACGATGCTTGCGATGACCGGCGACTGCGTCTGATTGAGTTGCGTCACCTTCATCGTTGCGCCGAAGAACCGTTCGTTCGCGCCGGCGAAACGCTCGCGCTCGTAGGCTTCGCGCCCGAACGCTTTGACGACGCGCTCGTTCGCGAGAACTTCGGAGAGATTGCTCGAAAGATCGGCGATGCGTTCCTGCGCGCCCTTCGTGCTCGCCACTACGAGTTTGTTGAAGTTGCCGATCACGAGCGAGACGAACGGGGCGCACAGCAGCAGGATCAATGCCAGAAACCAGTCCTTGAGAAACATGTACGTGATCGCCGTAACGAACGTGACCGAGACCTGAACCATTTGCGGCAGCGAGATGCTCACCGCGTCGGTCATCAGCGCGAGATCGTTGCCGAAGCGTGACATGAACTCGCCGGCGCGCCACTTGTCGAAATCGATCAACGCCAGGCGGTTCACGCGATCGAACAGCCGCGCGCGCATCGAGGCGATCATGCGTTGACCGCTCCACGCCGTCAGGTAGCTTTGCCCGTAACCGGCGAGATTGCCGAGCACTTGTGAGAGAAAAATGATCGCGACCACGAGCCAGAGAGACGGCCAGTCGACGTGGGTCGGGACCGAGACGCCGTGCACTTCGTGCTTGTAGTCAACGACGCGGGTCATCAACAGCTCCGGTAGCTTCACGAGCGCTAACGGCGCGAGACCCGCAAGC
>JBHEMQ010000070.1:0-16810 GCA_046262475.1 Candidatus Velthaea sp. | reverse complement strand
CGATAGGCGATGCCGTCCACGGAGCGCCAATCACCGCCCGAGCCGATGACATCTGCCAGCTCGAGCAGCGTGTACTCGCCCTCGAAGCGCACGACGCTATCGATCTGCGGAAGCAATTCCAGCGTACGTTCGTGGCTGAGGCTTGGAAAGTGGCCGCCGATCGTGAAGTGCGCTACGACGCCGCTCGCGCGAAGGAATCGGATCAGCTCTTCGAAGCGGTCGATGTAGAGCTGAAAGATAAGCGAAAAGCCGACGATCGTCGGGTCTGCGGCTTTGACGGCCGCGAGAATGTCGCTCCGGTCGCGCTCGAAATCCAGCACGTCGACGCGGTATCCATGCGATCTCAAGGTCGCGCTCAAATAGCCGAGACCGAGGTTTCCCTGCTCGTGGAACCCGATGAGCACGACGGCGCGTGACGTATCACGAACGGACATTGCCCGTCCTCCTATCCGCGCGAACGCGCCCCTAGAGTTTTTCCAGGACTTTGCTGATCGCGTCGACGTGCGCCATATGCGCCGTCAGCAGTGCCTTTTGCAGCTGCGCTTCTGCTTTGGCGATTTCGACTTGCTGCACTTGGGAGAGCTTGTCGATGACCCAGCTGGGCGGATCGCCGCGGTGCCAGAGCTGCAATTTGAGGAGGTCGGGAATTTGATTGGCCGCCATTACACACCCCTCCGAACGAATCGTTTGGGAGACCGAACGAAACGCCGCCGGTGCGTCACGACGCACCGCGGTGCACGCATGGTACATCGCAACAAGGCACGGCGCAACGGGGCCGGATGTACTAATGAGCCCTACGGCATTTGTGTTTGCCGGATCGCGGGCGTCCACGTGTCGCCGATCACGCCGTTCGCGACCGCTTGAAATTCGCGATAGAGCCGCACCGGATCCCGCATCGTACGGATCGTGCCGGGACTGCTGTCCGTCACCGGCATCACGAGGTCGCCGAAGCCGAACATGCGACCGAAAACGCCTTGCGACATCCGCGACTCGGCAAGCGCGGTGTTGCCGACCGGCGTCACGCGGCGGCCGAAGATACCTTCCACAACGAAGACGCGGCGGTTTGTCGAAACGACGCTAAACCCGAAGTAATGCAGCAGACGGCCGGCCAGCGATATGAGCTCGCGCAAGAAAAGCAGACCCGCGACAACCAAGGCGGCTGTGCGGGCGACGCCGCTCAGCAGCGGCACCATGATGTGGTGACCGTGCACGAGGACGCGCATTTGCCAGCCCAGCAGCGTGACGAGAACGATCGCGATGACGGCGATGCCGAGCGCCGGCCGCAGCAGGATGAAGGGGTGCGGCGTGCTCGCGAACGTGATGGCTTCCGTGGGCAAAAGCATGCCCGCGAGTTCCGGCGGCGTTTTCGGGTTCGCCGGCTCGAGGGGCACGTGCACCGCGACCCGCGGGAACGCGCGCGTGTCGTCGTGCGGCGGCGCAGCGGCGGCCGCCGGAACATCCGGCGGGCGTCGAACGAGTTCGCCGGCTGCGTCGTCTGAATGCATGAAACCCTCCGGGGTCGGAAGGGCCCATTTCCGCTCCGCGTAGCAGTTCACTTGCGCCGTATTGGGAAGTTGGGCGACGATCGCCGGGGGGCGAGCCGCGAGCCGGCGTTACGGCGCCGCCGTTCGATCGGCGTCGGCGAGCGACGGCCGGCGCCGATGAAACATCGTCGTTTCTTGAAAGCGCAAACCGGCGGCGATGACGGCGTCCGGCGCGGAGGTCGTCCCGAGAATTTGCATCGCCAGTGGACAGCCGTGGGCGCCGAAGCCGATCGGCACGGCGAGCGCGGGCAGCGCGAATGCGCTGGCTGGCGCAGCAAGCCGGACGACGCTCGCGCGAAACGCGGGCGGCGCCGGCGAAATCGGCGCCTCGTCGGGTACGATCGGCATCAGAACGGCGTCATAGGCGCCGAGCGTTGCGTGGAACGCCGCCCGAGCGCGCTCGACGGCGGCGCGCGCTTCATCGCGTTGACCGTCGCTGACCTCGAGCGCGCGTTCCACCCGAAGGCGAACGTCGTCGCCGTAGTCCGCGCGATGCTCGGCGATAAGCGGGCCGTGCACGCGGGCGGCTGCGTGCATTTGCACGACGGCGACCGCGTCGTTCAGCGCTTCGTCCCACCACTCGACGTCGAGAATTTTGACGCCCGTCGAAGCAAGTGCCGCGCAGGCGTCGTCCAGCGCGCGTTCGGTTTCCCGCGCAAGGTGCGCACAAGCGGCGCCGCGCAAACGCGCGAGCCGCCGCGGCGCATCGCGCCGCGCAATTTTTCGGTCGGCCATCAGTTCGTACGCGTCGCGCACCAGCGCGACATCCGCCGCCAGCGGGCCCACCGTATCGAGACCGGCGGCGAGCGGAAAAACGCCGTCGAGCGGAACGGCGCCGGTCGGCGTGCGCAATCCGCTGACGCCGCAACAGGCGGCCGGAATGCGCACGGAACCGAGCGTGTCGGAGCCGACGGCGACGTCGCACATGCCGGCCGCCGTCGCGGCGCCGGCGCCGCCGCTGGAGCCGCCGGTGATGCGCGCGCCGTCCCACGGGTTGCGCGTTCGGCCGGTGTGCGGATTATCCGTGGTGACGCCCCACGCGAACTCATGCGTGTTGGTTTTCCCGACGATGAGCGCGCCGGCGGCGCGCAAGCGCGCGATGACAGGCGCATCCATCTCGGCATGCCGCCGAAAGAACGAGGATCCCGCGCGCGTCGCCATCCCGCGGACGTCGATGAGATCTTTTACCGCCACAGCGCACCCGTGCAATGACCCGCGATTCTGCGGTGCGATGCGGTCGAGCTCCGCCGCCTCGCTCTGCACGCGGTCGCGATCGACGACGACGAATGCGTTGATGTCTCGATCTAACTCTTCGATTCGCGCGAGCAGCGCCGCCGCCTTACGGCCCACGCTGCGGTCATCGTGTCGCATCGCACTCCGTTGCCGCGCGTGCCGCGCCCGCTCCTGTGGAGGAAGCGGCCCCGGCTCGAACAAGGCGACGCGTATGGAGTGGAAATTTCTTGCGCCCGCCTTGCTCGCAATCGGCGCCGGCGGCAGCTTCGTGGTTCAATCGGCGCTCAACGCGCAGTTGCGCGTCGCGCTGAACTCGCCGGTGCGCGCCGGCTTCATCAGCTATCTCGGCGGTACGCTCGCCATGGCCGTCGTCGCGCTGCTGACGCGCGATTCGTGGGCGTATGCCGCGGATTTCGGCCGCAGCCCGTCGTGGCAGTGGACCGGCGGCGTCTTCGGCGCCGTCTACATCCTCATCTCGATCGTGCTGTTCCCGCGGCTCGGCGCGGCGACGGTGTTCGCGCTGCTGGTGACCGGCCAAATGCTAGCGTCCATCGCGTTCGACCACACCGGAGCTTTCGGTTTGCCGCAGCGGTCCATCGATGTGCCGCGGGTCGTCGGCGCGCTGCTGCTGGTGGCCGGCGTTGCGCTGATCCGGCGCGCTTAGCGCAGACTAGCATCGACGCGGGCGGTGCTCGGCGCGCGTTTCACGCGGTGCAGGTACGCCATGTTCGCGCGATAGTCGAAGTACATATCGTAGTCGCGCAGCAGATCCGTTCCCAAAATTCCGTCGATGTCTTCGACGCCGAGTTCCGAAGGCGAGATGTCGATGAGCGGATCGCTGAACGTCGTGCCCGCGAACTCGAACGTTTTGATGCGGACGGTCTCGGCGGTGCCGATGCCGCCGACGCCGCGGAATTTCGCGACCATCGCAGCCTTGTCGTTGGTGATATCGGCGCGGTCGGCGAATGCCGTCTCCAGCACGGTGCGGTTCGCGCCCGTATCGAGGATGACGCGGGCCGCGACGGTCCCCACCTTGGCGCGAATCGCGGGCTGCTTGTCATCGAGCGCGAGCGGAACCGGCGTCGCATCGGAGGGCGGACGCCACGACGCGGGCTGGTGCGCCTCGAAGAGATTGTGCTCGTGATCGATGTGCACGACCGCGTCGGCGAAAAAGTCAAAGCCCAGCAGCCCCGCGATTTTCGTGCGGTCGTCGGCACGAAAGGGAACCGGCACGACGCGTGTGACGATGTTGCGCATGTGCAGCGCGCCGATGGTCAAGAGCGGCACGATGCTCGTTTGTTCCGCGAACGATCCGAGCGTCGAGCCGACGCGCGACCCGTACCGTTCGAGTGCCAGCGCGTCGGCGATGCTCGGGTCGATGACGATGCCGGCAGCGCCGGAATCGAGCAGAAAGTCGTACGGGTGTCCAGCAACGGCAACGCGCACCACGAACAAACCGTTCGCGATGCGTACCGGCAGGCGCACGACGTTCGCTCCGTTCGGGAACTCCACCAGGGTGCGGCGCGTCGGCGGCATTTCGACGTCTTTCGGGTCGGGCGTCGTGTCGAGGGAGCGCTTCACGATCGTTTGTTCGCGCTCGTTGCCGAGCGTGTCGGTCGTTCGCGTGCGCGACGGCTCCAGGGTCCCGTCGAATTGACGGAAATCCTCATAGCTCGTGATGTAGCGGCGGTGGCGTTCGATGCGTTCGCGCCGGACGACCACGCCGGTGCGCTTCTCGATGAACAGCCACTCGTGCCGGCCCTTGCGCGGGTTGATGCTCACGACGTACGCGTTCGCGGACAACGATTCACCGATCAGCCGCACCTCCTTGCTGGAGGGCGATTCCCACGCACGTTCATCGACGGCATCGCGTTCGTGAATTCCGGCGAAGGTGAAGCTGATGCCGTTGCGGTTCTGCTGCCAACGCACGCCGCCGTGCACGCCGTTTTCGTACACGAGCGGCCCGAGGGTCGTCGTCTCGCGATAATCCTTACCAAGCCGGCGAACGCGGAAGGTGCCGGTTTGGCCGTCTTGCGACAAGCGCCACTCCTCCATGAGCGTGGCGTTCTTCGTGTGCGGCACGCTATGCGCGCGGTCGTACAGGGTACGCACCTTGGCGAGCGTCGTGCTCGACCTGATGAGCCCCGGCGGCGGATCGTCCAGCGCCGCCGCCGCCGGGGCGCCGGCGAGAACGGCGCCGAAGGCGGCGAGCGATGCGAGCCAGCGCGCGTTCAGGTTACAGCGGGCCGCCCGGGCCCATTGCTTCGAGGCGGCGCTTCACGTCCGCCAAGAAGCCGGATGCAACGGCGCCGTCCACCACGCGGTGATCGAGCGACATGCAGACGTTCATCATGGAACGTATCGCGATCGCGTCGTCGTCGCGCACGACCGGGCGCCGCACCACCGACTCCATCGTGACGATGCCGGCTTGACCGCTGACGAGAATCGGTGCCGACAATACGGAGCCGTTGGCGCCGGTGTTGTTCACCGTGAACGTGCCGCCGGAAAGATCGTCGGGCCCGAGTTTGCCGGCGCGCGCGCGTTCGATGATCGCACCCGCGGCGAGTGCGATGCCGCGGATCGAGAGCCGGTCCGCGTTGCGGACGACGGGCACGAGCAGATTGCCTTCCACCGCGACCGCCATCCCGATGTTCACGTCTTTGTGCACGCGGATGCCGTCGTCGGTGAACGACGCGTTCATCAGCGGAAAGACGGCGAGCGATTCGACGACCGCGCGGATGAAAAAGGGCAGCAGCGTCAATTTGACGCCGTGCGTTTTCTCGAACGCGTCCTTTTCGCGCGCCCGCCACTTCCACACGTTGGTGACGTCGGTTTCGACCATCGTCCAAGCGTGCGGCGCGGTGTGCTTCGACTCGACCATGCGCTGTGCGATGATCCGGCGGGCTTGCGTGAGCGGAATGAGGTCACCGGGCGCGGCATGCGCGTAGTGCGGACGCGGCGCAGCCGCGGCGGGGCGCGCGACGTACTCGGCATTGTCCGCGCCGATGGTTGCAGCAGCGACCGCGCTCGGCCCGGCGTTGGCCGCGGCGACGATATCGCGCGCGGTGACGCGCCCGTGCGTTCCGCTGCCGCGAATCGCGCTAACGTCGATGTTGTGCTCGCGCGCGAGACGGCGCACCGCCGGCGATGCCGCGCGCAGGATGCCGGTGGCCCCCGCATCGGCGGGCTTGCCGTTGCCGCGCGGCGCCGCGGCGTGCGCGGCGGCGACTTGTTCGGCCGGCGCGGGCGCCGGAGCGGCAACCGGTGCGGGCGCCGCGGGCGCCCCGATCTCGTCGATGATGGCGATCGGCGCACCGGTCGGCACGGTCTGCCCTTCCTGCACGATCAGCTCGCGGATTTGTCCGCTGACCGGCGAGGGCACCTCGGCGTTCACCTTGTCGGTCGACACTTCGACGAACGCTTCGTATTTCTCGACCGTGTCGCCGACTTTCTTGAGCCATTGCGCCACCGTGCCCTCGGTGACGGTTTCGCCCAACTGCGGCATCGTGATCGTGGTCGGCATGAGCTAAAAGGCCGCCAGTTCGCGCATCGCGCGCAGCATGCGGTCCGTCGAGATCATGAACTCTTCCTCGAGCGGCAGCGCGTAGCCCATCGCCGGGACGTCGGGCCCGCACAGGCGCCGGATGGGTGCGTCGAGGTCGAACAGTGCTTCCTCCGCGACCATCGCCGAGATTTCCGCGCCGACGCCGCCGAACTTGTTGTCTTCGTGGATGATCAGCAGCTTGCGCGTCTTGCGGACGCTCTCTAAAATCGTGCGCTTGTCCATCGGCCGGATAGACCGCAAGTCGATCACTTCCGCCGACACGCGGTCGTTCTCGAGCCGGTTCGCGGCATCGAGCGCCTGATGCATGTTGTAGCCGTACGACACGACGGTAACGTCGCTGCCGGCCTTTTTGATGTCGGCCTTGCCGATCGGGAGGACGTAGCGGCCGTCGGGAACCTCGCCTTTCACCGACCGGTACGTTTTCTTGTGCTCGAGAAAGAGCACGGGATCCGGGTCCTCGATCGCGGCGGTCAGCAAGCCCTTGATGTCGCTCGGCGTCGACGGCGCGACGATCTTGAGGCCCGGCACGTGGTAGAACAGCGCTTCGATCGATACCGAGTGCGAGAGCGCGCCGCGCACGCCGCCGCCGTACGGCGTGCGGATGACGAGCGGGCACGTGTAGTCGCCGTTCGAGCGGTAACGCGTCTTCGCGGCTTCACCGACGATCTGATTGAACGCGGGATAGATGAAGTCGGCAAACTGAATTTCGGCGATCGGCCGCAAGCCTTCCATCGCCATGCCGACCGCCACGCCGACGATCGAGGCCTCCGCGAGCGGCGTATCGATGATGCGCTTTGGCCCGAACTCTTCGAGGAAGCCCTTCGTGATCAAGAAGACGTTGCCGCGCGCGCCGACGTCCTCGCCCATGATGAGCGTGCGTTCGTCGTTCACGAGCGCGTCGTGCAGCGTGGCGCGCACGGCGTCGACGTTGTTCATCACTGCCACGGTTCGTACGCTCCTTCGTACACGTTGCGGTACAAATCCGCCGGCTGGGGAAACGGCAGCGCCTCCGCGGCGTCCGTGGCCTCGTTCGTTTCGCGCAGCGCGTCGGCTTTGAGCCGCTGCACCGTTTGCGCGTCGACGACGCCCGCCGCCAGCAGCGCACGCTCGAACGCCGGAACCGGATCGTTCTTGCGCGCTTCCTCGATCGACGCGCGGTCGCGGTACGTGCGGTCGTCGTCATCCGTCGAGTGCGAGAGATAGCGATAACATTTCGCTTCCACGAGGGTCGGGCCGCCGCCGGACCGCGCCTGGTCCATCGCATCTTTCACCGCCGCGTACGCGGTGACGGGATCCATGCCGTCGCACACGACGCCCGGTATGCCGTACCCCGCGGCGCGGTCGGCGACGTCGGTGACCGCCATTTGCGCGTTTTGCGGTGTGGAGATGGCGTAGTTATTGTTTTCGCACAGGAAGACGATGGGCAGTTTGTGCACGGCGGCGAAATTGAGCGACTCGTGCCACTCGCCTTCGCTCGTCGCACCTTCGCCGAACGACGTGAGCACGACGCGGTCGGCCTCGTTGCGATACGTGAACGAATACGCCACGCCGACGGCGTGCGGTATGTGCGCCGCGATGATCGAACTGATCGAGACGACACCGATGCTCTTGTTCGTGTAGTGATTCGGAAATTGGCGCCCGCCCGAGCGGTCGGCCGCTCGCGCAAACATCGAATTGAGCAGTTCGCGCAGCGAGAGGCCGACGCCGAGCACGAGCCCGAGGTCGCGGTAATAGGGAACGAGGACGTCTTTGCCGCGCACGAACGCCGCCGCCGCGCCCGCTTGGACCGCTTCGTGACCTTCGGAACCGAGCGCGAACGGGATTTTCCCCTGCCGGTTCAGCTGGAAACCGCGGTTGTCGAGCTGCCGCTGCAGCAGCATGTTGCGCAGCATCGCGACCAGCTGGTCGTCGGTGAGGCCGTGCCGTTCGAGCGCTCCGGCGCGCGTGATCACCGTTTTCGCCATCGATTCGAATCCTTGATCGAAGGAAGAGGAACCCGCGCATAACTCCACCGCGGCGAGCGTGAGTCCTGCGCTTCCTGCGCCGTGCGGCGCGGCGAACGGCGCAAGCGTTCTGTGCACGGCGGAAGGCGTTGGAAAGATTTTTCCAAGGTTACGCTAACATGCCGGAAACCGCCTGCTCCGGAAAGGTCGTCTACGATGAACCTTCTTCAGCGCGTTTCCGCCGCCGCTCTCGCTTTCGGCATCACGCTCACATTCGCCGGTCCGACGCGCGTCGACGCGCAAGGCGGAACGGTCAAAATTGCGGTCGTCACCGACATGTCGGGCATCTACGCGGCGCTGTCCGGTCGCGGCGCCGTTGAGGCGACGCAGATGGCCGTCGACGACTTCGGCGGTTCCGTCCTCGGCCGCAAGATTCAAGTGATCACCATCGATCACCGCAACAACGGGCCGGACACGGCGGTGAAAGTGCGCGAATTCTACGACCAAGGCGACGATCTGGTGCTCGACCTCACCAATTCGGCAGTCGCGCTGGCCGCGAGTGCCGTCGCCAAAGAAAAGCATCGGCTCGCGATTTCGACCGGCGCGGCGTCCTCGGCGCTGACGGGCGCCGCATGCAACAAGTACACGTACCACTACGCGTACGACACGTACGCGCTTGCCTCGTCGACGGGTGCCAACATCGCGGCGCAAAGCAACGGCAAGAAGTGGTACGTCATCTATCCCGACTACGCGTTCGGCACGCAGATGGTCGCGGATTTCGGCGCCGCCATCAAGGCCAAGGGCGGCGAAATCGTCAAGGCCGACGCCGCGCCCGTCAACAGCACGGACTTTTCGTCGTACCTCCTCGCGGCACGCAACGCGAAACCGCAAGTGCTCGGCATCTTCAGCGCCGGCGCGGACATGGTGAACACGATGAAACAAGCGGCGCAGTTCGGACTGAACAAGGAAATGAAGCTCGCGGTCGGCTTGGCGTTTCTCTCCGACGTCGACGCGCTGCCGGATGTTTTTGCCGGGTCGCGCATAACGACGTCGTGGTACTGGAATAACGACAAACCCGCGCGCGCGTGGGCGGACAAATTTACGAAGCGCGTCGGCGGCGGTCTGCGGCCCACCGACATTCAAGCCTCGGACTATTCGGCGACGACTCAGTGGCTGAATGCGGTGAAAGCCACCGGCGGCACCGACGCGGACAAGATCGTTGCGTATCTCGACGGCCGGCAGTTCAACGACTTCTACGCGCACGGCGGCGAATGGCGCGCTCGCGACCATCGCGTGCTGCACGATATGTATGTCGTCGACATCCTGGCGAAAGACAAGATCAAAGAGCCGCACGCGTGGTTCAAAGTCGTACAGGTGATTCCGCCGGGCCGCGCGTTCCGTCCCGAGTCGCAATCGACGTGTAAGAAGGACTGGTAACGGACCTCCGCCCGGATGAATCTCGCGTACTACGGCACGCAGTTTTTCAACGGGCTGGTCCAAGGCGGGTTCTACGCGCTGCTCGCACTCGGCCTGAGCATCATCTTCGGCGTGCTGCGCGTGGTCAATTTCGCGCACGGCGTCATGTACATGCTCGGCGCGTTCGTGGCGTACTACGGCGCGCAGTTGTTCGGTCTGCCGTACCTGGCCGCGCTGTTCGTCGCACCGCTCGTGGTGGCGGCGTTCGGAATGGTTGTCGAGCGGCTGCTGTTGCGCCGCCTCTACCGCCTCGACCCGCTGTACAATCTGCTGCTCACGTTTGCGCTCGTGCTCGTCATCGAAGACGTGATGCGCCTCTTCGCAGGATCGCTCGGCTCGCCGTACACGGTGCCGCCGTTTCTGGCCGGTGCGACGGATCTCGGCTTCACCATCTATCCGACATACCGGTTGTTCGTCGTCGCCGTCTGCGTGGTCGTCTGCATTGCCACGTGGTTCGTCATCGAGCGGACGCCGCTCGGCGCGCAGCTGCGTGCGGCGACGGAAAATCCAGGCCTCACGCGCGCCCTCGGCATCGACGTTGACCGGCTGATCACGCTGACGTTCGGTGCCGGCGTCGGTATCGCGGGGTTCGCCGGCGTGCTCAACGCACCGAACACCAACGTCGCGCCGAACATGGGCGACGCCATCATCATCACGACCTTCGCGATCGTGGTCATCGGCGGGATGGGCTCGATCTTGGGCTCCATCGTCACGGGCTTCATCATCGGCGTCGTGACGGCCATCGGCGCCGTGTATTATCCGCCGGTCTCTTCCACGCTGCCGTTCATTCTGATGGCGGTCGTGCTGCTGTTCCGGCCGGCCGGCTTGTTCGGAAAGCCCGAAGGCGCCGGATGATCGTCGCACTTCAGGGCGCGCGCGGTGCGGGCGTCGCCGCGTTCGCGCTGGCCGCCGCAATCGTGCTGCCGTTCGTTCCGGGCGTGTACACCGTCTTCGCGGCGAATCTCGTCTGTTTCGCGCTGTTCGCCGTCTCTTTCGATCTGCTGCTCGGATTTACGGGACTCTTGTCCTTCGGGCACGCGTTGTTTTGGGGCGGCGGCGCGTACGTTGCGACGATCGCGCTCGCGCACGCACATCTGGCGACGCCGCTAGCGATCCTCGTCGGAACGCTGTACGCCGCGGTCGCATCCGTTCTGGTCGGCCTGCTGTCGATCCGCCGCGCGGGGATTTATTTTGCGATGATCACCCTCGCGCTGGCGCAGCTGCAATTCTTCATCGTCTTCCAACTGCGCGACCTGACCGGCGGGGAGAACGGTCTGCACTTGGAAACGCGCGGGACGCTGTTCGGCCTCCCGCTCGACGGCGACCGGCTGTTCTATTACGTCGTGCTGCTGTGCGCGGCGGCGGCCGTCGCCTTCGCGCTGCGCGTGATCGCGTCGCCCTTCGGCATGGTTCTCGCGGCCATGCGCGAGAACGAGCAGCGCGCGCGCAGCGTGGGCTATGACGTGCAGCGCTTCAAGCTGGTTGCGTTCGTTATGTCGGGGACGATGGCCGGCCTCGCCGGAGCGTTGTACGCGCTCAACAACCGGCTCGTCGGCCTGGACGTCGTCGACTGGCACACCTCCGGCGCGGTGGTGATGATGACGATTCTCGGCGGCATCGGCACGATCTACGGCGCGATCGTCGGCGCGGCGCTCTTCCAGTCGCTCGAGTATTTCGTCAGCAAGACGCCCATCGGCGACAAGACGAATGTCGTAATGGGCACCATCTTCGCGATCGTCATCTTGACCGCGCGCCGCGGCATCGTCGGCGAGCTGCTTGCCTTGGCCGGGGCACGCCGGCCGGCCCCCGTCGAAGAAGAGCCCGCGCCCGCCGAAACGGTAGGGGCGGAAGTGCCACTGCCGGGCGCGTAATCCGGAGAGGCCGATCCAACCGCGGGCTGCGATTGAAGCAACCGGGGTTGGGGTTGCTTGCTGCTTAGCGAAAGTACTATGGACTGGCGTTTACTGGTCGATGCTGTTTGCGTTTTGGCGCTCTGCGCCGCGCTCGTTCGCGTACGACGCGACAGCGAACTTATCGAACAGCTTCGAAAGGCGTTTACGAGCGATTTACGCGCGCTGCCGCACACCTCGCTCGGTTCCGCGATCGTTTCCGCGTCCCGCGGCATCGATGTCGGCGGCGACGTCTTCGACGTGTACGATCTCGACGGCCGGTACGGCGTCTTCATGATCGCCGACGTGAGCGGGAAGGGCGTCGGCGCATCGGCCGACACCGGTTTTATCCGCCATTCGATGCGAACGTTCGCGATCGAAACCGGCGGCGACCCGGCGGCGGTGCTGACGAAATTCAATACGCTGTATCAGCGCATCGTCGCCGTTCCCGAATCGTTCGTCGTGGCGGTCGCGGGCAAAATCGACACGCACACCGGCGAGATCGTGTACGCGAACGCCGGGCACGAGCCGGCGTACGTGAAGCACCGCGACCGCGTGACGCTGCTCGCACCGACCGGTCCGGTGCTGGGCGTCTTCAACGACGTCGTGTATCGCAACAGCACCGCGCGGCTGGAATCAGGCGACGTGTTGATTCTCGCAACGGACGGCATTACGGAGACGCGCGATACGCGCGGGACGCTGCTGGGTGCGGCCGGTCTGGGCGTCTGGATTGCGCGCACGCGCGGCAATGCGTCGCAAGTCGCCGGCTCGTTGATGGCGGCGTTCCACGAGCGCATTCGCGGCCGCGTGCACGACGACGTTGCGCTGCTGGTGCTGCGCTACGAACCCGAAGCGGCGCCCGCCCGCCTGCGCTTTCCGGCGGGCGACGCCGACACGCCGCTGGGCG
This sequence comes from Candidatus Velthaea sp., assembly GCA_046262475.1. Classification (GTDB taxonomy): domain Bacteria; phylum Vulcanimicrobiota; class Vulcanimicrobiia; order Vulcanimicrobiales; family Vulcanimicrobiaceae; genus JBHEMQ01. Next base: position 4,253 of record JBHEMQ010000070.1, on the reverse strand, counting down.
ACGTCACCGCGCTGGCAATCTCGACGGCCGGTGTCTACCACACTCGCTCGCAATTTTTCAAGCGGTGACGATCGTTGCGGCGGCGTCCAGGCCCAGTTCGCGGATCGACTGCTCGCGCATCTTGTACTTCTGAACCTTGCCGCTGACCGTCATCGGCCAGCCGTCGACGAAGCGCACGTACCGCGGGATCTTGTAGTGCGCGATCTGCCCGCGGCAGTACGCACGGATGTCGTCTTCGGTGGCGGTCGCACCGTCTTTCAGGATCACCCACGCGCAGAGCTCCTCGCCGTAGCGCTCGTCGGGAACGCCGATGACCTGCACGTCCTTCACCGCGGGGTGCGCGTACAAGAACTCCTCGACTTCGCGCGGATAGATGTTCTCGCCGCCGCGAATCACCATGTCCTTAATGCGTCCGCTGATGTTGAGGTAGCCGTCGTCGTCCATCACGGCGATGTCGCCCGTGTGCATGTAGCGTGCCGCGTCGATCGCCGTCGCCGTATTGCCGGGATCGTTCCAGTAGCCGAGCATCACGCTGTAACCGCGGGTGCAGAGCTCGCCCGGCGTTCCGCGCGCGACGATGCGGCCCTCGGCATCGACGATCTTCACCTCGATGTGCGGGTGCACGCGGCCGACGGTCATCGTGCGCTTGTCGAGCGGGTCGTCGACCGCCGTCTGCGTGGAGACGGGCGACGTTTCGGTCATGCCGTAGCAAATCGTCACTTCCGGCATGTGCATCTCGCTCTGCACGCGCTTCATCACCTCGACGGGGCAGGGCGAGCCCGCCATGATGCCGGTCCGCAGCGTCGAGAGATCGTACGACGCGAACGACGGTTCCGCCAGCTCCGCGATGAACATCGTCGGCACGCCGTACAGGGACGTGCAGCGCTCGCGCTGCACCGCCGCGAGCGTTTCGAGCGGACCGAACGCCGGCGCCGGAATCACGATCGCTGCGCCGTGCGTGATGCACGCCATGTTGCCCAGCACCATCCCGAAGCAATGGTAGAACGGTACCGGAATACACACCCGGTCCGCGGACGTATAGCGGCAGCCCTCGCCGATGAAGAAGCCGTTGTTGAGGATGTTGTGGTGCGAGAGCGTCGCGCCTTTCGGAAAGCCGGTCGTGCCCGACGTGTACTGAATGTTGATGGGCTCGTCGAATTGACAGCGCCGCATCCGCGCTTCGAGCTCTTGCCTCGAAAAGGCGGCGGCGCGCACGAGCAGCGCGTTCCAGTGCAGCTCGCCGGCCTGCAGGTCGCCCGTGCCGCCGATGACGACGACGCGCCGCAGATCGGGCAGCGCGCCCCGGACTTCGCGCACCATCGCAAGATACTCGCTCGTTTTGAAACGCTCTTGCGCCAGCAGCACGCTCACGCCGCTCTGGCGCAGCGCGTATTCCAGTTCGCTGAGGCGGTAGGCCGGATTGATGTTGACCAGCACGGCGCCGATCTTTGCCGTGCCGTACTGCGCAATCACCCATTCCGCGTTGTTGGTGGACCAAATGCCGACCCGGTCGCCGTGCGCGACGCCTTCGGCGGCGAGTGCGCGCGCGAGCTCGTCCGTGGCGGTCTTCATGGCGCCGTACGTCAGCCGGACGTCTTGCTGCACCGAAACGACGCAGTCGTTGTCGGAATAGCGCTCCGCGGCCGCGTCGAAGAAGTCGCCGATGGTCTCGCCAATGAGCGGAACGGGTGACGCGCCGTGCGTGTAACTGGTGGCCATGTCAGACTCCGAGGTGCGCGAGAAGCGATGTTTCACGCTGGAGCACGTCCGCGTTGGCGAGCGACTCGACGATTTGGCCGTGCACCATGAGGTAATGACGGTTCGAGACGCGCGTGGCGAACCGCAGGTTCTGCTCCACGAGCAGCACCGTCACGCCGGCGCTCTTGATTTCGAGCAGTAATTCGGCAATCGCGTCGACGATGACGGGCGCGAGGCCTTCCGTCGGCTCGTCGAGCAAGATCAAGCGCGCGCCGCTTCGCAGCACGCGCGCGATGGCGAGCATCTGCTGTTCGCCGCCCGAAAGCGTCGTGCCGACCGCGGCGCCGCGTTCGCGCAAGATCGGGAAGAGCCGGTAAATGCGCTCGAGCGGCCATGCCTCGGCCGACACGACGGGCGGCAATTTCAGATTTTCTTCGACGCTGAGCGTCGCGTAGATGCCGCGTTCCTCCGGGACGAAGCCGATGCCGCTTCGCGCGATGCGGTCCGTGCGCCAGCCGGCGATCGGAACCCCCTCGAACCGCACGTCGCCGCTGCGCTTCGCGATAAGCGCCATGATCGAGCGCAGCGTGCTCGTCTTGCCGGCGCCGTTTCTTCCGACCAGCGTGACGATCTCGCCGCGCTCGACATGCAAGTCGACGCCGCGCACGACGTGGCTCTCGTCGTACCACGCGTTCAAGCCGCGTACCTCAAGCACGGGGCGTCCGTCCCCGCGCATCGGGAGCCGCACTCTGGCCGCCCAAATACGCGTCGATCACGCGGCGGTCCGACCGCACTTCGTCATACGTTCCTTCGACGAGCACGCAGCCGCGCTGCAGCACCGTGATGCGGTCGCAGAGCTGCGAGACGACGCTCAGGTTATGCTCCACCAGCACGACGGTTCTCCCGGCCGCGAGTTTGCGGATGAGGCGCGTCACGCGGCCGATGTCGTCGGCGCCCATGCCGGCGGTGGGCTCGTCGAGCAGCAACAGCACCGGATCCTGCGCGATCGAGATCGCCAGTTCCAGCGAACGCTTATGACCGTATGCGAGCTGCGCGGCCAGCATATGCGCCTGCGCCGCCAATCCGACGTCGCGCAAGATGGCGAGAGCCGGCTCCGTCAGTTCGTCGAGGCGGCGGCTCGGCAGCCAAAAGCGCATCGGCAGCAACGTCTTCGACTCCAGTGACACGCGCACGTTGTCGAGCACGCTGAGATGCGGAAAGATGCTGGTGATCTGAAAGCTGCGCACGATGCCCTCGCGCGCCACCGCCGGCGCATCGAATCCGGTGATGTCACGGCCGCGAAAGGCGATGGTGCCGCGCGTCGGCGGCAAGAAACCGGAGAGGAGATTGAACAGCGTGGTCTTGCCCGCGCCGTTCGGACCGATGATGCCGTGAATTGAGCCGTCGTTGATGCCGAGCGTGACGTCGTCGACGGCCGTGAAGCCGGAAAAGATTTTCGTGAGCCCGCTCGTCTCGAGAATCATGCCGCGGCGAGCGCTTGCGCGAACAGTTCGTGCAGCGCCGCCGAGTCGACGGCGCGCGGCGCGTTCTTCAGCAACCGCTGCTGCGGCAGCGTGCCGGCGACGAGGGCCGGAATATCGTTGCGGCCGTAGCCGAGTGCGCGCAGGTCCGGCGGCATGCCGGTCGCGCGCATCAATTCGCCGATGCGCGCGGCGAGCGCCTCGCCGGCGTCCGCGTCTGCTACGTCGCCCGCAGCGCCCAAATAGCCGGCGGCTTCGCGATGGCGCGCGGGACACGCCTCGGCGAGAAACCGGAACGCCGCGGGCGCATTGAGGATCACCGACATGCCGTGCGGGACGATCGGCGCCGTACCCGGGTAGTCCGCGGCATGAAACGTGCGTACCAGTCCGGCGACCGCATATGCCATCGCATGCGGCGCGTGCACGCCGGAATTGCCGAAGCCGATGCCGGCGAGCGTGGCCGCGAACATCATGCGCTCGCGCGCTTCATCGTCGCTGGGATCGGCAACGGCGCGCACGAGATACGCGCCGAGAATGCGCAGGGCCTCGACGCACGCAAGATCGCTGAAGGGATTCGCGCCTTGCGAGAGCGGCCGGGTTCCGGGCGACGCCGCCGCGCGCCGTGTGTACGGCAGGGCGGTATACGATTCCAGCGCGTGGGCCAGCACGTCGAAACCGGCGCACGCGACCACCATCGGCGGGAGGGTGGCGGTCCAATCCGGATCGATGAGCGCAAGTGCGGGCCGCAGACGGCGCGAGGCGATGCCGGTCTTCGCTTCAATCGGCAGGTAGTCGAAGATCGCCATGCCGGTGCACTCGCTGCCGGTGCCGGCGGTCGTGGGACAGGCGATGTGCGGGGCGAGCGCGCCGGGAACAGCCCGGCCTTCACCCACGGGTGCATTGACGTACGCCAAAAACTCGGCAGGATGCGTCGTGTACAGATCGGCGGCTTTGCACGTGTCGATGGCCGAGCCGCCGCCGACCGAGACGTAACCGTCGGCCTGCGTATCGTGCGCGAACGCTATGGCATCGGCGAAGGACTCGTTCGTCGGCTCGACGCGCACGCCGTCGAAC
>JBHEMQ010000069.1:0-17068 GCA_046262475.1 Candidatus Velthaea sp. | reverse complement strand
CGTGCGGGCGATTCGCACGCTCGCCGCTGCGGACGACACGGCGGCCCGTGCAGCGGCCGCCGCCGCGCGCGTGCGGTACGTCGATCTCTTCAAATTGGTCCGCGCGCGACGCGATCCGCTCGAGTATCTCGCGGGGGACCGCTTTCATCCCTCGGACGCCGGGCACGCTGCCATCGCCGCCGTGGTGTTACCGCACGTTCGGGCGGCGCTCGCAAGCCGCCGGTAACGTTCGTTGGATTCCGACGGGCACTGCGCGATTCTGCGTCGAGTAGCTCGAACAAGAAGAAAGCCCGCGCACGCGCGGGCTTGAACTTCCGGGTTGCGTTGTCCGGGCGGGCCGTTACGGCGCCGCGGTTCCGGGCATCCCTGGCCGATTCGAAAGATCGCCCGACATCTGCCCGGAGCCGGCATCCTCGTCACCGCTCGCGCGCGTTTTAGCGGCATCGACGACGTCCTTGCCGTGTTGTTGCGCCGACGAGACCACGGCTTGCGCCGTCTCTTGCAGCACCTGCTTACCGGCATCCATGAGGTCGCTACCTGCGGCTTGCGCCTGATCGACGAGCTTGTCGCGTAACGGTCCGATTCGTTCGCGCTCGATGTCGGTCACCGGCATCAACAGGCCGCCGATGAAGCCCAGCGCGAGCGCGCCGAGCGCGAGCCCGAGCGGGTTTTCGGTGGCGATGCCGACCGCGCGGCGCGCGCCGCCGCCGACATCCGGCACGCTGACGTTCGATACGGTGTCTGCAAGCCGGTCTTTTGTATCGCCCAGGCGGTCCTTGGTATCGCTCAGCAGATCGGTGCCCGTCCGCCGCGTCGCCCCTAGCGCTTCACCCACGCGCGAGCCTGCACCGGTCACCGCTGATTTCACATTGTCCACCACGTCGCTCACTGTCCCTTTCACGGTCTCAACTCGATCCGCTACGTTTTCTTTTACGCGTGAGGGCACGTCGGCTTTGTAGCCTAGCGCCTCAATGGTGTCACCCATGCGCTCGCGCGTCTCTTCTATCTCTTGCCGGATTGAACGCGCGTCTTTGCCCATTCCACATCTTCCTTTACAGTTTGCATCGTTTGCTCGGGTGCAAGCGGCGCAGCATCTTCAAACTTCTTCTTCCCGGTTTGGGCCACGGCCAGCGCAATGAGGCCGTAGACGATGGCGACGATCAGGGCGGCGGCCCACACGGGCAACGCGAGTGCGATCAGCGCGATGATGCACGTCGTAAGAGCACCGAAAGCCCCGAGCCCGACGACCGCCGAAGCGCCGAACATTCCCGCCCCGACGCCGGCGGCCTTGCCTTTTTCGACGATCTCAACTTTTGCAAGTTCGATTTCTTGCCGGATGAGAGTGGTCGTCTCAGTCGAAAGCGCGCGGAGGAGTTCAGGCAGCGATTCTTGCTTGAGTTCCTCGACGCGCTCTTCATGCATCATCGGTCGTTCGTCCACTGTTGCCCGTCCCGAAGTCCGAATTCAGTCCCGAGGTCGGCGTTCCGAACGACGAACCGCCGCCGGAAGAACCGTACGATGAACCACCGCCGGACGACCCGTACGACGAGCCGCCGGTTCCAACCGAAGAGCCGTACGTGCCGCGCGGCGTTCCGGACGTTCCGTACGATGACTCGCCGGTGATCGATCCGGCGTACGTGCCGCTTTGCGACGTGCCGCCGGCGCTGTAACCTTCGTACGGCGTGTATTCACGATAGTAGCGGCGCGCGCTCGAAGCTTTCAAGACGCGCGACGTTGTGAAACCGAGCAGCAACGCACCGGTCGCAATCGCCCACGGACGCTGCCGGCTGAACGATTCGAGATCGGCGACGAGGCGCTCTCCGTCGGCGTCCTGCAGGTACTGCCCGAACCGCTGAACGTAGTCCGCCGCACGGTCCGCGAACACCGCAGCACCGGCTCCGCCGGGCGCGCTGGAACGTAACTGGTCGCCGACTTTGCGCAAATCGTCTGCAGTGTTGGTGATTGCGCGTCCGAGGTCAGTCGAACGCTGGTCGACCTGATTGCCCAAGAAGCTTTTCGTGGTGTTGGCCGCACTTGTCGCGGCATCGCGGATATCTGTTTGGTTCATCGCATCCCCATCGTCGTCGAGTCACACGGGATAGTACCCAACCGGGCCCGCCCTTTGACGTAGCGATGGCCCGCTCGCTCTCTGCGTCGGCGCACGTTCGCCGGGTACCATCCAGACGTGAATGCGATGGTACCGCCGGTGCCCGACGCACGTACGGACCTTGACTTCGACCACCTCGAGCTCTACGTCGGCAATGCGAAACAGGCGGCCCATTACTACTGCACGGCGCTGGGCTTCGCACCGCTTGCATACGCGGGTCCGGAAACCGGCGTACGCGACCGCGCTTCGTACGTGGTCGCGCAGAACGAGCTGCGCTTCGTCCTGACCAGCCCGCTGCGGGCGGACGGCGCCATCGCCGATCACGTGCGCCGGCACGGCGACGGCGTCCGGGACGTTGCGCTGCGCACCGCGGACGCGCGCGGCGCCTTCACGGCCGCCGTGGCAGGCGGAGCGGCGGCAGTCGTGCCGCCGGCGGCAGTATGCGATGCGGACGGCAGCTGCGTCTTGGCGACCGTCGCGGCATACGGCGACACCGTCCACACGTTCGTCGAACGCAGCGCCTTCCGCGGCGTGTGGCTTCCGGGATTCGTCCCGTGGAGCAATGCCGCGCGCGCGCCGCGCGCGGCCGGGCTTTCGCACATCGACCATTGCGTCGCAAACGTCGGTTGGAACGAGATGGACCGTTGGGCGGACTTTTACGCGCGCGCGTTCGGGTTCACGCCGCTCGTGTCGTTTGACGATCGCGACATCTCCACCGAGTACACCGCGCTGCGTTCGAAAGTCATGAGCGACGCGCGGCACGCCGTAAAGTTTCCCATCAACGAGCCGGCACGCGGCCGCAAGCGCTCGCAGATCGAAGAGTACCTCGACGCATACGGCGGCGCCGGGACACAGCACGTCGCGATCGCGACGCCGGACATCATCGCGACGGTGCGCGCGTTACGCGCGAACGGCGTGGAACTTCTGACGACGCCTGCCAGCTACTATGACGGCCTAAGCGAGCGCATCGGCGGCATCGGCGAGGACGTCGCGGTTCTCCGGGAGCTCGACATCCTCGTCGACCGCGACGACGCCGGTTACATGCTTCAAATCTTCTCGAAGCCGCTGCAAGACCGCCCGACGCTGTTCTTCGAGTTCATTCAGCGGCGCGGAAGCCTCTCGTTCGGCAAGGGCAATTTCAAAGCGCTCTTCGTCTCCATCGAGCAAGAACAGGCGAAACGCGGCAACCTGTAAGGCTTCCGTTAAGCGGGACCGGGCTCGGGGGCGCGGCGAACGAATCGGAACACCCGGCCGTTCTTCACCAAGAGGCGTTTTCGTACGCCCTCAACTTCCCGATGGTGGGCTCCGATATCTCGAACATGAGAGACCGCTCGTTCGCCGATTTTATGGTCGGGGCGCTGGCTTGCATTTCCGTGTTGGGCTTCTATGCTGTTATGCGAGACGCCGATATCGGTTCTGACGAGCGCCGCCGCCGCGCCGAAGCACGCTGGGACCTACCTCGCAAACGCCGTCGGCGCCGCACGCCCGAGGACTATTGCCGGCACTGCGCCGGCTCGGGAAGCTGCGACGCCTGTGGTCCGCAGGCGTGCCGGATCTGCCGCGGCACCGGGCTCCAGCCGCACGATCAGGCGCTGATTCCGCGTTTGAGCGCCATGTGGGATGGTATACGCTAACCGGGAAGAAACGCATGGAGAGATGACGATTGGGGGGCTCAGGCGAGCCCCCCGTTTTATTTCCGGCCGCCGCTGCCTACACTTTGACGCCGCGTTTCGCTTTCTCGACGAACCCGTTGTCGAACAATTTTGAGGGTTCGGCCTTGCTCGTCGTGTTCAGGAAGAAGTCGTTCGTTTCGATGACCGCCTTGACGCCTTCGAGGGAGATCTCGCCGTTCGGCGTATAGGCCGGCCGCGAGTGACTGTATCCGGCGGCCCAGTCGGCCGCAGCGACGCCGCCGCGAAACTCATCCGACAACGCGGCCGCGATCTGATCGGGGGTGCGCGCCGCCATGTATTTATGCGCGCGCACGAGCGCGTTGACGATCTTTTGCGTGCGTTCCGGATATTTCGCGATCACGTCGGCGCGCGTCAAGGCGCCGGTGAAACAATACGTGGAAAAGCCCATATTCGCACGGACGACCGCCGGTGTGAACAGCTCGATATTCGCCACGGCGCGTCCGCTGCGAATCATCTGCGTGGCGAACGGATCGTTGCCGAGCGCGCCGTCGACTTGTCCGCCCGCGAGTGCCGCCGGCATCGTCGAGCCCCCGCCCACACCGACGACCTTGATGTCGTCGCGGCCGAGGCCCGCGCGCTTGCCCATCCAGTGCACGATCACGTCCGTCGCCGATCCGAGCGACGTGATCCCGAGCGTCTTACCTTTGAAATCCTTGAACGACTTGAACGCGTTCTTGTCTTGCGGCCGTACGACCAGCGTCACGCCGGGTTCGTTCATGAAATCCGCGATCATCACGAGGCTCTTGCCGCGCTCGGCCGCCGCGATCGCATGATCGATCGCATTGCCGCTGTAATCGCAGCTGCCCGACGCGAGAGCCTGCGCGGCTTCCGAACCGCCCTTCGTGTAGTTGATCTCGAGATCGATGCCCTCGGCATCGAAATAGCCGAGCGCTTTGGCGAGATCCCACGGGAAGTACACCATCGCGTGCTCGGCGCCCACGACGGCCAGCACTTTCTCTTTCGGCGGCGCGGCCATGACGATGGCCGGCGCACCGAACGTCGCGCCCGCGGCAGCAATTGCGGTGATGGCGGCTTTGCGATTGATCTTGTACAAGGCGAGGACTCCTTTTGCGATAACTTCAAAGAGCTGCGGGTTTCCACACGATGAGTTTGCGCTGGATCCAACGGATCGCCATATCGATGACGAACACAAGGCACATGAGGATGGCCAAACCGCCGAATACGCCGCTCGTGTTCAACTGCGATTCGGAGTATTGGATGCGATAGCCGACGCCGGCGTTTGCGCCGAAGTACTCCGCCACCACCGCGCCGATGAGCGCGAAACCGACGGCGGACCGCAGCGACGCGAAGATCCACGTCAGGGCGGAGGGAACGAGCACGTGACGCACGATGTCGGCGCGCCGCGCGCCGAGAACGCGCGCGTTTGCGACCAGCATCGGATCGACGTCCTTGATGCCGGCATAGGTCGCGAAAAAAACGACGAACAGCACGAGCACGATGGCGCTCATCACCTTGGACATCAGGGTGAACCCGAACCATAAGATGAACAACGGCACCAGCGTCACGCGCGGAATGGAATTGAGCAGCACGAGCAGCGGTTCGAAAACCGCGCCCAGCAGACGGTTCGAGGCCAGTGCGACACCCAAGACGATGCCGATGACGCCGCCGACGACGAGGCCGAGGATCGTTTCCCACATCGTGACGGCGACGTCGCGCAGGATGTAGCCCTGGCCCCACCACTTGCCGATCGTTCCCGCGATTTCCGAAGGACTCGAGAAGAGAAACGAGTCGACATGCCGGCTGCGCACGCCGAGTTCCCACAGGCTGAGAAAGCCGGCGAGCAGCGCGAGCTGGATCGTCAGCACCGCCCACCGCTCAGGTCGCTTGTCGCGCGCGCTCATAACTCGTCAGCACTTCGTCCCGCAAATCAGCCCACATCGCGGCATACAGTTCGACGAAACGGGGCTCGAACCGCACGTCTTGCACGTCGCGCGGCCGCGGCAGCGTCACCTCGTAGGTCGCCTTGACGCGTGCGGGACCGGCCGTCATAACGATGACTTGGTCTGCGAGCGCGATCGCTTCCTCGAGGTCGTGGGTGACGAACAGCACGGTCTTGCCCGAACCCTGCCACAAGCCGAGCAGTTCGCCTTCCATCAAGTTGCGCGTCTGCACGTCGAGCGCCGAGAACGGCTCGTCCATCAAGAGAATTTCCGGATCGTACACGAGCGTTTGCGCCAGCGAGGCACGTTTGCGCATGCCGCCGGAAAGCTGATGCGGGTAGCTGTCCTCAAACCCGCGCAGACCCACGCGTCCGATCCAATCGGCGGTGCGGCGTGCGGCTTCCGCGCGGCTCATGCCCCGCAGCTGGAGCGGGAGCGTGACGTTGTCGCGTACCGTTTTCCACGGCAAGAGCGCATCGCGCTGGAACAGAAAGCCGACGCCGTTTGCAATGCCGGTCACCGGCACACCGCGTACCGAGACGGTCCCCGCGCTCACGGTGTCGAGTCCCGCAATCAGCGTCAGCGACGTCGATTTTCCGCAGCCGGACGGGCCGACGAGCGCGACGAACCGCGCCGCCGGAATGGCGAAGCTGACGTCGCGAATCGCCGTGTAGCCCGAATCGAACGTTTTCGTGACGCCGGCAAAGGCGATGATCGGCTCTATGGCACGCCTCCGGCGCGGCGGGCCGCCTCGGCGAGCACCCCGTCGTTGTCAGCGCCGACGGCGCGCGCCGCATGCTTGTTCGTCCCGGAATGCGCGCGCAAACGCGGCACGGGTGCCGTCGTCGCGACGGTGTTGCCGGCGTCGTCGCGAAGCGGCACCACCACGCCGCGCGCGCGCACCTGTTCGTCGGCGACGACCTCGGCGATCGAGTTGATCGGTCCGGCCGGAACACCGGCGGCCGCAAGCTGTGCCGCTGCATCCGCGCAATCGACGGTTTGCGTCCAGTCGGCGACGATCGCATCGACGGCCGCGGCGTTCGCGGTCCGCTCGCGATTGCCGCAAAAGCGCGGATCGCGCGGCAGTTCCGGACGGCCGATCGCATCGCAAAAGCGCCGGAAAATGGAATCGGCGTTGGCGCCGATCGCAATCCACCGGCCGTCTTTGGTCGGATAGATGCTGCTCGGAGCGACGGCGCTATGCGAATTCCCTTCGCGCTGCCGGATCCGGCCGAGCGCGGCGTACTCGGGCAACGTCCCCTGCAGCACGTTGATGCACGATTCGAGGAGCGAAACGTCCACGAAGTCGCCGCATCCGTCGCGGGTCCGGGCGTGCAGCGCTGCCAAGATGCCGACGACGCAGTACAGGCCCGCCAGTTCGTCGCCGAGACTGATGCCGACGCGCACCGGCGGACGGTCCGGGAAGCCCGTGATGAAGCGCAAGCCGCTCATGGACTCGGCGATGTTGCCGAAACCCGCGCGTTTCGCGTAGGGCCCGTCCTGACCGTAGCCGCTGATCGCCGCGTAGATCAGGCGCGGGTTCGTCTCGCGCAGCGTGTCGTAGCCGAGGCCCCACTCGGCCATGCGGCCGGGACGAAAGTTTTCGATCAGCACGTCGGCGTCGCGCGACAGGCCGCGTACCGCATCGCGGTCACCGGGCCGGTGCAAATCCAGCGACACGAACCGCTTGTTGCGGTTGTGCGATTTGAACCACCACGACGTGCCGTCGGGCGCGGGCGCACCCCACGTGCGTAAGCCATCGCCTTCCGGCGGTTCGATCTTGATGACGTCGGCACCGAGATCGGCGAGCAGCCGTCCTGCGGCCGGTCCAGCGACGGAACTGCCCAACTCGAGAACGCGAATGCCCTCAAGCGACGGCAAAAACGAGGTCACGACGCGCGCTCTTCGCGAACCGGGACCAAATGCTTGCGACGTCTCGGACGATAGACGCGGTGATGCTGGAAGCGCGCGCTGCCGGCTTCGCGAAACGCTCGATCAAGGCCGCCGCGAAGCGTGCGGCGATCGATCTCGCAATCCGGTGCATCGACTTGACGACGCTCGAGGGCCGCGACTCACCCGGCCGCGTCCGTTCGCTGTGTGCCAAAGCCGCATTTCCGGCGCCCGGCTCCCCGGCCGTTGCGGCCGTCTGCGTCTATCCGAATCTCGTAGCGGTGGCCAAAGAAGCGCTCGTCGGTACTACCGTCAAGGTTGCTTCCGTCGCAACCGCTTTCCCGAGCGGCCTGTCGTCGCTCGACGTGAAGTTGCGCGACACCGAAGCGGCGTTACGCGACGGCGCCGACGAGATCGACATGGTGATCGACCGCGGCGCGTTTCTCGCAGGCGACGAGGGGCGCGTGTTCGAGGAGATTACGGCGGTGAAACGGCTCTGCGGTGACGTGCACCTCAAAGCGATCCTTGAAACCGGCGAACTCGGCTCTTACGACGCGACGCGCCGCGCCAGCGACATCGCGCTCGAAGCGGGCGCCGACGTCATCAAGACCTCGACTGGAAAGATCGGCACCAGCGCGACGCTGCCGACGGCGCTTGCGATGGCGGAGGCGATTCGCGATTTCTTTCGGCGTACAGGCGAACGCCGGGGCCTCAAGGTAGCGGGCGGAGTGCGCACCACGAAAACGGCGATCGCCTATCTCGTCCTGCTCGATGAAACGCTCGGCGGCGATTGGCTCGACCCGGCGTACTTTCGCATCGGCGCCTCGGCGCTGCTGGACGACTTGCTGCTGCAACGCTCGAAGGAAGAAACGGGCCGCTACGGTTCGTTCGACTACATCTCCAAGGACTGACATGACCGCACTCGCCTACGCGCCATCCATCGAGTCGACGCCCGCCCGCATCGCACCGCGCTACGACCATTTCATCGGCGGGTCGTGGCAAGCCTCGGCGGACCGAGCCACGTTCGCGACGTACGATCCGGCGACCGAGGAAAAGCTCGCGGACGTCGCAACTGGGGCGGCCGCCGATGTCGAACACGCGGTACGCGCGGCGCGCGAGGGCTTCGAGCGGTATTGGAAACCCATGCGGCCCGCCGACCGCGCGAAGTACGTCTACCGCATCGCGCGCGCCATCACCGAACGCTCGCGCGAACTGGCGGTGATCGAAACGAAAGACGGCGGAAAACCCATCAAAGAGTCGCGCGACTTCGACGTCGTTCAAGCGGCGGCGCACTTCTTCTATTACGCGGGGTGGGCCGACAAACTCGGCTGGGCGTTGCGCGCGGGGCGGGTCGCCGAACCGCTCGGCGTCGTCGGCGCAATCGTACCGTGGAACTTCCCCCTCCTCATGGCCGCGTGGAAGATTGCACCGGCGATCGCCGCGGGCAATACGATCGTGCTGAAACCGGCGGAGACGACGCCGCTCACGGCACTCGTGCTCGCGGAGATTTGCGCGGAAGCCGGCTTGCCGCCGGGCGTCGTCAATGTCGTCACGGGCGACGGCGCGACGGGTGCGGCACTCGTGGAGCATCGGGACGTCGACAAGATCGCCTTCACCGGGTCGACCGAGGTCGGTAAGATCATCGCACGTACGACGGCGGGAAGCGGCAAACACCTCACGCTCGAGCTCGGCGGCAAGGCGGCGAACATCGTATTCGCGGATGCCCCGATCGATCAGGCCGTCGAAGGCATCGTCAACGGCATTTACTTCAATCAAGGTCACGTGTGCTGCGCCGGGTCGCGCCTTCTCGTTCAGGAAGGCGTGCACGACGAGGTCGTGGAGAAGCTGCGCGCGCGCATCGAAACGCTGCGCGTCGGCAATCCGCTCGACAAGAACACGGATATCGGCGCGATCAATTCCGCGGCGCAGCTCGCCAAGATCGTGGAGCTGGTGCGGAGCGGCGTCGATGCGGGGGCCGTGCTGGTGCAGCAAACCTGCGCGCTTCCGGAGCGCGGCTACTTCTTTCCCGCATCCTTTTTCACCGGCGTGCAGCAGTCGCACCGCATCGCACGCGAGGAAATTTTTGGTCCGGTTCTGTCGATCCTGACCTTCCGTACGGCCGACGAGGCGATTGAAAAGGCCAACAACACGCCGTACGGACTATCGGCGGGCGTCTGGACCGAGAAAGGCGCGAAGAGCATGTACGTCGCGCAGCGTTTGCGAGCGGGTGTGGTCTGGTGTTCCACCTTCAATCAATTCGACCCGAGTTCGCCCTTCGGCGGTTATCGCGAGAGCGGCTTCGGCCGCGAAGGCGGTATCCCGGGGCTGCGCGCGTACCTCCGGTAGCGCGGCAGGCACCGGAGGCACTGCCGCCTAGTGGACGTCGGCCAACGCTTTTTCGACCGATCGGACGATGGGTTGCTCGTCTACGACCGCAGCCTGCGGATCGTCGGTGCGAACGCCGCCGCGGCGCGCTTTTTTCGCGTGCCGGCGCCGTCGCTGCCCGGCACGCTGAACGCGCAGCACGCACCCGGGATCGCCGCGGCGCTCGATCCGCTGCTCGCGGAAGCGTTCTCTACCGGCAGTGCGGCCGCCGGCCGGCTTGCGCCGTTCGATATGCACGACGTCTTGCGCGTAAACGTGCGCGCGCATGGCCAGGAGGCGATGGTCGTACTGCATCGCATCGCGGACGACCTGTGGGACGTCGAAGAAGCGCGCCTGCGTCAGCTGGAAATCGCGAAACAGCTGCTGACGTTTCACACCGAGCATAGTCCGCTTGCGGTGATCCGGTCCGACGCGCAGTTTCGCATCGTCGGCTGGTCGCCGCGCGCGCAAGCGCTGTTCGGCCGGTCGTTCACCGACGTCTACGGCAAGACGTTCGAGGAAATCGGTCTCGTCGACGAACGCGATCGGGAGTCGGTCGCCGGCGTCAAGGCCGAGATTCAAAGCGGCGCGGTCGACGGTAACGTCAGCGAGCACCGCAATGTGACGCCCGATGGCCGCGTTCTCCACTGTCGCTGGTTCAACTCGCACGTCAAAACGGCGGACGGGTTCGGCATCCTCTCGCTGGTGGAAGACGTCACCGAATCGGTTGCAGCGCGCGCGCACGCGGAAGAAAGCGAACAGCGCTTCCGCTCGCTCTTCGAGTACAGTCCCGAGCCGATGCTCGTGTTGTCGCTCGAGGGCATCATCATGCGCGCGAACCGTGCCGCCGGCGAACGTCACGAGGTGCCGCTCAGCGCCATGGTCGGGCGCAGCGTCGCCGACTTCATCGCCGGCAGCGACGCCGCGCTCGCATCCGAGGCGTTGCACGACGCGGCGAACGGAAACGCGCGCAGCGTCGAACTGACCGCCTTGCGCGGCGCCGGCACGTATCCGATCGCGGCGTCGCTGATTCCGATCGTGTTGGACGGCCGCGTGGCCGGCGTGCATCTCATCGCCCGCGACCTGTCGGAAGCGAAGCTCGCCGCGGGCGCGATCGCGAGCCAGGCGCAACGTATTCGCGAGCTGTACATTGTGGCGGCCGCCGCGAATTCAACCGCGGAGCGGCAGATCGTCGCGACGATCGAAACGGGCTGCCGTCTTCTCGGCATGCGCTCGGGTTCGCTGTACGACCGCGAGAGTGACCGCGCCATCGCAACCGTCGGGAGCACCGTACCGCCGAAGCTCACGCGCCTCGCTCTCGCGACGGACGGCGCCCTTGCGATCGAAGATCTGCGCTCGCTGCCGTACATCGGCGAGGCCGGTCCGGGCGAACCAGCCGCCGCATCGTACATCGGCACGCCGATCGACGTGTCCGGTTCGCGCTACGGAAGTCTTTCGTTCAGCGATACGGCGCCGCGCATCGGCGGTTTCCCCGCGGTCGACCGCGACCTCGTGCAACTGATGGGGGGGCTTGTTGGATCCGCGCTGGAGCGCGGTCGCGCCCGCGCGCGTCTCAAGCACTTGGCGTACAACGACCAGTTGACGTCGCTACCCAACCGCGCATCGTTCGTTGAGCGGCTGAAAGAAGCGCTGACGGCGGCGGCGTTGCGCCGCAGCCGTGTGGCCGTGATGTTTCTCGATCTCGACCGCTTCAAAGACGTCAACGACACGCTCGGGCACACGCTCGGCGACCGGCTGCTGCGCACGATCGGCGAACGCCTCGCGGAGACCGTTGGGGCCGACGGCGTCGTCGCACGGCACGGCGGCGACGAATTCATCATCATGTTCTCGCAGGATCCGTCGTCGGAACATGCGGCCGCGCTCGCCGAACGCATCATCGCCGCAATCGATCAAGCAATCGAGATCGAGGGTTACGAGCAGTTTTTGACCACGAGCGTCGGCATCTCCATGTATCCGAACGACGGCGGCGACGCCGACACGCTGATGAAGCATGCCGACGTGGCGATGTACCGGGCGAAAGAACGCGGCCGCAACACGTATCAATTTTTCACGCCCGCGCTCAACGCATCGCTGCGGACCCGCATCTCGCAGGAAAAGAGCTTGCGCAAAGCGCTCGATCGCGGCGAATTCGTGGTATTCTATCAGCCGCAGATCGATCTCGCGACGGAGCGGATCGTCTCGGTGGAGGCTCTCGTGCGCTGGCAGCATCCCCGCCTCGGCTTGGTCGGCCCGCTGCAATTCATCCCGAGCGCCGAACGCAGCGGTTTGATCGTTGCCCTCGGCGACTGGATCCTGCAGACCGCGTGCGCGCAGGTACGGAGCTGGCAGCTCGCCGGCTTTCCAGATCTGCGCCTCGCCGTCAACCTCAGCGCGCGGCAGTTCCACCAGCACGCGCTGGCGGACAAGATTGCGGCGACCGTCGCGCGCACGCAGATCGCGCCGGGATCCGTGGAACTCGAAATCACGGAAAGCGTGGCGATGAGCGATGCGACGCTGAGTATCGCGATCATGAAGCAGTTGCGCGATTCGGGCATCCGGCTCTCCGTCGACGATTTCGGAACGGGATATTCGTCGCTCGGATACTTGCGACGCTTCCCGCTGCACTCGATCAAGATCGATCAATCGTTCGTGCGCGACGTGACGACCGAACCCGACGACGCGACGATCGTGAAGACGGTCATCGGCATGGCGCACAGCCTCGGTTTGGAGGTCGTCGCCGAAGGCGTCGAGACCGCCGCTCAGCTGGAGTTCCTCCGCCGCGAACAGTGCGACCGAGTGCAAGGCTACTATTACGCCCGGCCTGCAGCCGCCGACGATGTAACCGAACTTTTGGAGGCGGCGGGCGCGGAAACCGTGCAGACGCGATAGAAAGGAAAGGCGACCGTGAAGACGCTCACGCCCGCAAGGGATATCGACCGCGCGGAGCTCGCGGCGTGGTACCGCGCGAACCGCGCGCGCTCCGCCGCCGTGTTCGATATGTTCGAACCGGCCGTCTACTACGACGCGCCCATCCCGCTGCGCCATCCGTTCGTTTTCTACGACGGTCACTTGCCGGCGTTCTCCTACATTACCCTGATGCGCAATGCGCTCGCACGTCCGTCGCTCGACCGCGCGTTCGAGGATCTGTTCAATCGCGGAATCGATCCCGCATCCGTCGACGCAGCGCGCGCGCACCGGCGCAGCGATTGGCCGGCGCGCGAGGCGGTCGGGCAGTTCGGACGGGCCGTCGACGCCGCGGTACTGGATGCGTTCGCGCACGCGACGCTCGAGGACGCCGCAAATCCGCAACTCGAACGCGCGCAGGCGGCCTTCAACATCCTCGAGCACGAAGAAATGCACCACGAGACGCTCGCGTACATCGTGAACCGGCTGCCGGACGACGCAAAGCGCATCGCCCGCGGAGTCCATCGCGATACGCCGCCGGCGCGCCGCGAGCCCGTCGCGATTCCAGCCGGCCGAGCGACGCTCGGCGCGCGGCGCGACCGCTTGACGTTCGGCTGGGACAACGAATTTGAAGAACATGTCGTGGACGTGAGTGCGTTCGGCCTCGACGTGCACGACGTGACCAACGGCGATTATCTCGCGTTCGTCGAGGACGGAGCGGCCCCGCCACCGTTCTGGCTCGAGCGTGACGGCACGTGGTACCTGCGCGCGATGGCTGAAACGATTCCGCTGCCGCTGTCGTGGCCGGTCTACGCGTCGAACGCCGAAGCGGCAGCGTTTGCCGCGTGGTCGGGTGCGCGTCTCATGACGGAGGCCGAATATCATCGCGCCGCATACGGCACGCCCGGCGGCGAAGAGCGCCGTCAGCCGTGGGGCGACGCGCCGCCTGACGGGTCACGCGGCAACTTCGATTTTCGGCGCTGGGATCCCGAGCCGGCCGGAAGCACGCCGGCCGGCGCGAGTGCGTGGGGAATCCACGACTTGGTCGGCAACGGATGGGAATGGACGGCGACGCCGTTCGCGCCCTTCGCGGGCTTCGCGCCGATGGCGTCCTACTTGCCGTATTCCGCGGACTTCTTCGACGACCAACACTTCGTGATGAAGGGCGCCTCGCCGGTGACCTCACGCCGGCTCGTGCGGCCCAGCTTCCGTAACTGGTACCGCCGCGAATATGCCTACATGTTCGCAACGTTCCGCCGCGCGTGGGATTGAGCTCGGCGTAACCCGATCAGCGTCGCGCGCGTGCTTACGCGCCCGCGACGCCCGCCGGCGTACCCATGCGCCGCCGCAGCTCCGCATCGAGCGCATCGAGAAATTGCTGCGTCGTCAAGAACGGTTCGTTCGGACCGATCAAGATCGCCAAATCTTTGGTCATCTTGCCGCCCTCGACCGTGTCGATGCAGACAGCTTCGAGCGTCTGCGCGAAGCGAACGACGTCGGGGGTTTCGTCGACCTTCCCGCGGTGCTCGAGGCCGCGCGTCCAGGCGAAGATCGACGCGATCGGGTTGGTCGAGGTCGCAAGCCCCTTCTGATGCTGGCGGTAATGCCGCGTCACGGTCCCGTGCGCCGCCTCGGCCTCGATGGTCTTGCCGTCGGGCGACATCAGCACCGACGTCATCAAGCCCAGCGAACCGAAGCCCTGCGCGACCGTGTCCGACTGCACGTCGCCATCGTAGTTTTTACACGCCCAAACGAACTTGCCCGGCCATTTGAGCGCGGCCGCGACCATGTCGTCGATCAGCCGGTGCTCGTACGTGATACCGGCGGCGTCGAATTGCGCCTTGAACTCGCTGTCGAACACTTCTTGGAAAATGTCTTTGAACCGCCCGTCGTAGAATTTCAGGATCGTGTTCTTCGTCGAGAGATACACCGGCCAATTACGCAGCAAGCCGTAATTCATGCACGCGCGCGCGAAGCCGCGAATCGATTCGTCGACGTTGTACATGGCGAGCGCGACGCCCGGGCCAGCAAACGTAAATACCTCGCGCTCGATGGGCGTGCCGCCGTCCGCCGGCGTGAAGCTGATCCGCAGCACGCCGGCACCTGGAACCACGAAGTCGCTCGCGCGGTACTGATCGCCGAAGGCGTGCCGGCCGATGACGATCGGATCGGTCCACGCCGGTACCAGCTTCGGGATGTTTTTGCAGATGATCGGCTCGCGGAAGATCGTCCCGTCCAGTTCGTTGCGGATGGTACCGTTGGGCGACCGCCACATTTGCTTCAGACCGAACTCTGCGACGCGCGCTTCGTCCGGCGTGATCGTCGCGCACTTCACGCCGACGCCATACTGTTTGATCGCGCGCGCCGCATCGAGCGTCACCTGATCGTTCGTCGCATCCCGATGCTCGACGCCGAGATCGTAGTATTTCAGATCGATGTCGAGATACGGCAGGATCAGCTTGTCTTTGATGAACTGCCAAATGATCCGCGTCATCTCGTCGCCGTCGAGTTCGACGACCGGATTCTTGACCTTGATCTTCCCCACGGTGCGGAGTCCTCTTAAAGGGCGGGTGCGACGGGCTCCCATTCGTCCGGAAGCAACGTGCGCCTTCGCGCGAGGGAGAAGCGGCCGCCGTGCCGCACGTCGCGCCGTATGCGGGTAGCGAGCCTCCTCCCCAGCGTCACGGAGATTCTCTTCGCCATCGGCGCGGGTGACCGCGTCGTCGGCGTCACCCACGAATGCGACTATCCGCCTGAAGCGCGGCGGCTGCCCGTGCTCACCTCGTCGTTACTCCCTCCAGAATTGCAGACACATCTCGGAGCCGCGCAAACCGGCGCCGCCGTCGCGGAACGCGCAGCGACGATCGACCGTCACGTGCGCGCCGACGTGCACGCCGGATCCAGCCTCTACGCGCTTGACGGCGAATTGCTCGCGCGGCTCGCACCCGACGCGATCGTCACGCAGGAATTGTGCGCCGTTTGCGCCGTCTCGTACGAAATCGTCGCGCGCGCCGCCAAACGACTGCGCGGCGACCCGCGCGTCGTTTCGCTGGAGCCCTCGTCGCTGGAGGACGTGTACGCCAACATTCTCACCGTCGGCGACGTCGCGGGCGCGCCGGACGGCGCGCAGTCGCTCGTCGATCGGCTGCGCGCGCGTGAAGCCGTGCTGCGCGCGCGTCCGCCGGTCGTGCCCCGGCCGCGCACGCTCGTCCTCGAGTGGCCGGATCCGCTGATGAGTGCCGGCCACTGGACGCCGGGGCTCGTCGACCTTGCGGGCGGAGAATGCGTGCTCGGCCGAGCCGGCGGCAATTCGCAGCGCATCGAATGGGCGGCCGTGGGCGCGGCGGATCCCGACATCGTCATCGTCGCACCGTGCGGGTATGATCTCGCGCACGCGCGCGTTGCTGCCGCGGAGCTGGCGCGCAACGGCGCGTGGCGCCGGTTGCGCGCCGTACGCGCCGGCCGAGCCTTCGCGATGGACGGAAACGCGTACGTTAACCGTCCCGGACCGCGCCTGCTCGATACGGCGGAAATTTTCGCGGCTGCATTGGCCGGCGCGCCGGTGCCCGCTGATGCGATCGAACGATTAACGCCGTGCGAATCAGCCTTCGCGTGAGGCGTTGAAGCGGCCGACGGACTCGACGATGATGCGTCGCGCTTCGGCGGCATCGGCCCAGCCGTCGGTGCGCGTCTGCTTTCCCTCGAGGGTCTTGTACGTCTCGAAGAAGTGCGAAATTTTGCGCAGCTGATGCGCGAAGATCTGCGTGTAATTGTGAACGTCCGCGTAATCAGGCTCGCCGACGGGAACGGCGAGCACCTTATCGTCTTCCTTCGCGTCGTCGATCATTTTCAGAAGACCGATCGGCCGCGCCGCAACGAGACAGCCGCTAAAGGTCGGTTCGGACACGAGAATGAGGACGTCGAGCGGATCGTCGTCCAGCGCGAGCGTCCGCGGCACGAAGCCGTAGTCACCGGGATAGAAGATCGGCGAGTGCAGCGCGCGGTCGAGCCGGAAAATGTCGAGCGCTTTATCGTACTCGTATTTGTTGCGCGAGCCGCTGGCGATCTCCACGATGACGTTGATCTCGTCGGGCATACGGTCGCCCGGCGGCAGCAGCAATCGGTTTTGACGCGTGTCGAGCGTCATTTGACGCGCCCGTTCGAGCGCGGGGGAGCTGCCGGCGCTGCCGCTTCGTTCACCGCGACGA
>JBHEMQ010000068.1:0-17149 GCA_046262475.1 Candidatus Velthaea sp. | reverse complement strand
CCCAGCCCGCCGCTTGCGCGCCGGCTCCGCATGCGGCGGCGAAAACGATGGCGGCGGCAGCGGCTTTCAACGGCATCACGCCGGACTTTTGCGCCTCGCACATGTTCGGCGCCTGCTCGCTCGCTTCTTCCTCCGAGAAACGCGGGGGACCGTGGACAAACGATGGCCGCCGCGTTTGACATCGAGCGTGCCTCTTGCTATCCTCTAGCGGTTGTGGTCCACGTCGGCCGCGGTGCATTGCCGCGGGCGGCGCAAGGCGAAGTGAGAACGCCTGGATCCGTGGCTAACAGAAAGACCTTCGAGATGAAAAACATCATCGGCCGTAAGGTTGGGATGACCAGCGTCTTCACCGCGGACGGCCGCTACGTCCCGGTAACGGTGATCGAGGCGGGCCCGTGCACCGTAGTGCAGCGCAAAACGAAAGAGACGGACGGCTACGAAGCCGTCGCGCTCGCGTTCGGCGACGTCAACAAACGCCGCGTTACCCGTGCCTTGGCGGGTCATTACAAAAAGGCCGGGATCGAAGCCAAGCGCGACGTGCGTGAATTCCGGGTCGGGATCGACGGCGTCGAAGTCGGCGCGACGATTCGTGTGGACGGGTTCGCCGAGGGCGACCGCGTCGACGTCGTCGGCATCAGCAAAGGGCACGGCTTCGCCGGCGGCATGAAGCGCCACAACTTCAGCGGCGGCGGCGCGAGCCACGGTTCCATGATTCATCGCCAGCCGGCATCGAACGGCGACACCAACGCCGGCCATACGCCGCGCGGTTCTCGGCGGCCGGGTCATTACGGCGTCGACCGCACGACGCATCAGAATCTCGAAGTTGTCCGCGCCGACCCCGAACGCAACGTACTGCTCGTGCGCGGTCCGGTTCCGGGCCCGAAGAACGGTCTCGTTGCCGTGACGCGATCAGTCAAAGTGAAAGGGAGCGCGTGATGGCGCAGATCATCGACGCCCAAGGCAAAGTGGTTCGCGAAGAGCCGACCTCGGCCGTCTTCGCCGCGAGCGCCGAAGGAAAAGGCAACCTCATTTTCCGGGCGGTCGTGCGCGAACTCGCCAATCCGCGCGCCGGAACCGCATCGACCAAGAAGCGCGACGAAGTGCGCGGCGGCGGCAAGAAGCCGTGGCGTCAGAAGGGCACCGGCCGCGCCCGCCAGGGTTCCATTCGTTCGCCGCAGTGGCGCCACGGCGGCGTCGTGTTCGGACCCCAGCCGCGGAGCTACATCAGTTCGCTCAATAAGAAAGAGCGCCGCGCCGCGTTCGTCGCCGCGTTGGCCGACCGGTTCGCTTCGGGCGCCGTTACGCTGCTCGACGCCGCGAGCTTCAACCTCACGAAGACCAAGGATTTGGCCAATCTGTTATTCGGGTCGACGAAGGCCGCGAAGAATGGCGCGAGCACGCTCGTGGTGTTCGCGGAATCCGAAGCTGCGACGGCCGGTGAAAACTTGCTGCGCGCCGGCGCGAACCTGCAGAACGTCGCCGTGACGCACAACGGTGCGCTGGATGTCAAAGACGTCGTCCGCTTCGCACGCCTCGTGCTCACCGTCGAAGCGCACAACGCCCTCGTCGGCCGCCTCTCTGCCGGGGCTCAATAACATGGACGGCCGCTATGTCGTTCGTTCGCCCTTGATTACCGAGAAGTCCATGGCTGCTACCGCTGCGCAGCAGTACAGCTTCGAGGTGCATCCCCAAGCGACGAAGACGCAGATCAAGCACGCGATTCAGCAGATCTTCAAAGTGACGGTCACCAAGATCAACACGATCACGGTGCCGGGCAAGACGAAGAACTTCGCGCGCCGCGGCGTCCGGACGTCCGGGCGGCAGTCGGATTGGAAGAAAGCCATCGTTACCCTCGCAGCCGGCCAGAAAATCGAATTGGGCGGGGTGAACTACTTTGAACAATAGACGCGCGCGGAAGCGGTGTAACGAACATGCCTGTTAAGAAATACAAGCCCACGTCGGCGGGGCGCCGCTTCATGACGACCATGGACTTCTCCGAAATTTCGGACAAGAAACCCGAGAAGTCGCTGCTCGAGGTCAAGAAAAAGCATAGCGGGCGCAACAACAACGGGCACATTACCGTGCGTCACAAAGGCGGCGGCTGGCGCAAGCAATACCGCATCATCGACTTCAAGCGCACGAAGGACGCGATTCCGGCCAAAATCGCCGCTATCGAATACGATCCGAACCGCTCGGCGCGCATCGCGCTCGTCAATTACCGCGACGGCGAGAAGCGCTACGTTCTCGCGCCGGCCGGCATGCAGATCGGCGACGTGATCGAGTCCGGACCGAAGGCGGACATCAAGAACGGCAACTGCCTGCCGATCGCCAACATTCCGCTCGGTACGGTCATTCACAACATCGAGCTGCGGCCTGGCGAAGGCGGCAAGCTCGTGCGTTCGGCCGGCGGCGCGGCGCAGCTCATGGCGAAAGAAGGCGAGTACGCGCAAGTGCGCATGCCGTCGGGCGAGGTCCGCCGGATCCTCGCCGTGTGCCGCGCGACGATCGGCCAACTCGGCAATGTCGATCACGAGAACGAAGTGGTCGGCAAAGCCGGCCGCCAGCGTCATCGCGGCAAACGGCCGTCGGTGCGCGGAATCGCGATGAATCCCGTCGACCATCCGCACGGCGGCGGCGAAGCGCGCTCCACCTCCGGCCGTCCGCCGACGACGCCGTGGGGGCAAATGACGATGGGCAAAAAGACGCGCCGGAACAAGCTCACCGAAAAAATGATCGTTCGGAAACGGAACAGCAAATGATAGCCACGCACGGTCATAGAGCTAGCGTAGTCAACACGCATGGTGATGGAGCGAGGGCAGTCAACACGCATGCTGACGGAGCGAGCGCAGTCAACACGCATGCTGATGGAGCGAGCGCAGTAGATCTGTCGCCTTTGCAATCACGTTCGATGCGAGCTCGGTCTGGGGGCCCCACGCGTCGCGTGGGGGGCGCGCAGCCTGGGGCGGAGCGCCTTTAGAATGGGACGTTCGCTAAAGAAAGGCCCCTTTGTCGCGGAGCATCTGCTCTCGAAGGTCGAGAAGATGAATTCGACGCGTGAGAAGCGGGTCATCAAGACCTGGAGCCGCGCGTCGACCATCGTGCCGCAAATGGTCGGTCACACGATCAGCGTCCACAACGGCCGCGCGCACATTCCCGTGTTCGTCACCGAGAACATGGTCGGGCACAAGCTCGGCGAGTTTTCGCCCACCCGCGCCTTCAAAGGCCACGGCGGCGACAAAGCAGCGGTCAAGTGAGGATCATGATGATGGAGCGAGCGCAGAAGAATCGTGCCGCTGCAATGATGTTCGATGCGAGCTCGGGCTGGGGGACCCACGCAGTGGGGGCCGCCGGTTCCGACTGTGGTCGGAACCGCGGACCTCTGGTCCGTCGCGCGAAGCGCGAGGGTGCTGCGCACCCGCTTGGGGCGGAGCGCCTTTAGAATGCAAACTCAGGAGCGAACCGAGGCCGTCGCGCATTTGAAGTTTGCGCGCGTCGGGCCGCGCAAGCTGCGGCGCGTTGCGGACGCCATTCGCGGTAAGAGCGTGCGGGAGGCGCTCGTGCTGCTGCAATTCGCGGGCGTCTTCGCCGCTGAGCCGCTGCAGAAGCTGCTCAAGTCCGCGGTCGCCAACGCGGAAAACAATCACAACATGGATTCGAGCGGCTTGTTCGTCACGCGCGTCACCGTCGACGGCGGACCCGGCGGCGGCTTCACGAAGCGTTTGGATCCGCGCGCGCAAGGCCGCGCCGCCTTCAAACGCAAGCGGATGTCGCACGTTACGATCGCGGTCGGTGCTACTCCGGCGAAGTCGCAGCCGCGGCAGCGCGCGGGCGCAGCCATCGCGCTCTCGACGCGTGAAACGCGCGTGGCGAAAACGGCTTCCGCGAAACCGTCGGCGAGCCGCCGCAAGAAACCCGCTAAAGCCGCTACGGCCGGAGCAGCCTCATGATCAATGGTGATGGAGCGAGCACAGTAGTGATGATGCCTTTGCAGTCAGGTGCGATGCGAGCTCGGACCCGGGGGCCCCAACGCGCACGCGTTGCGGGGCGCGCAGCGAGAGCGGAGCGCCTTTAGAATGGGCCAAAAGATTCATCCCGTCGGGCTGCGGCTCGGCATCACGCGCACCTGGGACAGCCGGTGGTTCGAGAAAAAGAACTATCAAGCATGGCTGCACGAAGACGTGGCCATTCGCAAGTATTTCGGGCGCATGACCCGCGCGGCCGCGATTTCCAAAGTGGAAATCGAACGGCGTGCCAACCAGGCGCGCGTGATCGTCAACACCGGCAAACCGGGCATCATCATCGGGAAGCGCGGCGTCGGCATCGACGAGATCCGGCGCAGCCTTGAGAAGCTAACCGGCAAACAAGTCCAAGTCAACGTTGTCGAGATCAAGCATCCGGAAGTCGACGCCCGGCTCGTCGGTCAAAATATCGTCGATCAACTCGAAAAGCGCATCGCGTTCCGCCGTGCCATGAAGCAGGCCATCATGCGCACCATGAAGGCCGGCGCGCGCGGTGTCAAAGTGCAGATCTCGGGCCGTCTCGGCGGCGCGGAAATCGCCCGAACTGAAGGCAACCACGACGGCAAGGTGCCGCTGCATACGCTGCGCGCCGACATCGATTACGCGCACGTCGAGGCGTTCACCACGTTCGGGCGCATCGGCGTCAAAGTCTGGATTTATAAAGGTGAAGTACTGCCGGATCAGCCGCGCGGCGAACAGAATCGTTTGGCGGAACGGGCGGCAGCCGGCGGCGAACGCGTGAACTTCCGCGACAACCGCGGTCGCGGCGGTCGGGGCGGGCGCGGCGGACGCGGGCGCGGTCCGGGCGGCGCCGGCGGCTTGGATACGGGCGCCGCGATGCACGCGGCAACCGCCGACGCGCAATCGCTCGAATCGATTACGGACGGAGCACCGTCCGCGGAAGGCGCGCACGAAACGAGCGAACACGGCGGAGCCGCGATCCACCATGCGGACGCGCAGAACGGTCATGGCGTGACCACCGAAACGTCGCAAGTCAATCCCGACTCGCAAGGCACGGTCGACGCCGCGGAGCGCCCCGGCGCGCCGTCGACGGCGCCGACCGCCGACCACACCGAGCCGGCACCCGGCGGTGGAACGCACAACCGTCCGGAACTGGCGACCGAAACGAACAACGACGACGGTGGAACCTAAGACATGCTCACTCCGAAACGTGTAAAATGGCGCCGCCAACATCGCGGACGCATGACGGGTAAGGCGCTGGTCGGCAACACGCTGACCTTCGGCGAATACGGTTTGCAGGCGCTCGAGCCGTGCTGGATGACCAACCGGCAAATCGAGGCGGCGCGTATTGCGATGACACGCCACATCAAACGTGGCGGTAAAGTCTGGATCAAAGTGTTTCCGGACAAGTCGGTCACGAAGAAGCCGGCCGAGGTCCGCATGGGTTCCGGTAAAGGCAATCCGGAGGGCTGGGTCGCCGTCGTTCGGCCGGGCCGCGTGCTGTTCGAGATCGCCGGCGTGCCCGAAACGATTGCGAAAGAAGCGTTGCGTCTCGCGGCGCAAAAATTGCCGATCAGCGTGAAGTTCGTGTCACGCGCCGCCGAGGAGGCCGCCGGATGAAGAAGACGGATCTGCGCGCGCTGCGCGACCTCACGATCGCCGAGCTCGAAACGAAGGCCCGCGAAACAAAGGAAGAGCTTTTCAACCTGCGGTTCGCGCTGCGCACCGGCCATCTTTCGGACTTCTCGAAAGTCAAGGCCGCACGCCGTTCGTACGCACAAATCCAGACCGCGATCTGCGAGAAGAAGATCGCCGAGGCACGTCATGGAGCAGCCTAACGCGACGGCGGCGCCGCCGGAGCGCATCAATCGCCGCCGCATCAAGCAAGGTCGCGTCGCATCGGACAAAATGGACAAGACGATCGTCGTCGTTACGGAGACGCGCGTTCCGCATCCGGTGTACAAGAAGATCGTGCGCAAATCCGTCCGCTTCAAAGCGCACGACGAGCAGAACTCGGCGGGCATCGGCGATACGGTGCGCATCGCGGAGTGCCGCCCCATGTCCAAAGACAAGCGCTGGCGCCTAATCGAGATCGTCGAAAGAGCGAAATGATTCAGCAAGAGACGCGGCTCAAAGTGGCCGACAATTCCGGCGCGCGCGAGCTGCTGTGCATCCACATCAGCGGCGGCGGCCGTCACAAGTACGCGCACGTCGGCGACATCATCGTGGGCACCGTGAAGTCGGCGATTCCGGGTGCCGCCGTGAAAAAAGGACAGGTCGTCAAAGCGGTCGTCGTGCGGTGCTCCGCGCCGATGCGCCGGCCCGACGGCTCGATCATCAAATTCGACGACAACGCGTGCGTCATCATCAAGGGCGACAAAGACAACCTGGATCCGCGCGGCACGCGCGTGTTCGGACCGGTCTGCCGGGAACTGCGCGACCGCGGCTTCCTGAAAATCGCGTCGTTGGCTCCGGAGGTTCTCTGATGCCGGCGTCGATTGAGAAGCCGCACATCAGCAAGGGCGACACGGTCGTCTTGCGGCGCGGCAAAGAAAAGGGCAAGCGCGGCATCGTCAAGGCCGTGTTTCCGAAAGACGGGCTGGCGACCGTGGAAGGGCTCAACGTCGTCAAGCGGCACACGAAGCCCGGTCAGGCCGGGGCGCAACAATCCGGCGGCATTTTCGAGAAGGAAGCGCCGATTCCGATATCAGCGCTGCAGATCATCGATCCCAAAACGAACCTGCCGACGCGCGTACGCCGCGCGACGCAGAACGACGGCACGCGCGTGCGTGTAGCGGTGCGCTCGGGCGAACAGCTCGCCGTGCCCGCCAAAGGTTAAGGGACGCAACAATGGTTAACCGGTTGAGGGAAAAGTACCACACCGACGTTCGCGGTGCGCTCCAGGAGCGCTTCGGCTACAAGAACGTGATGCAGGTGCCGCGCCTCGAGAAGGTCGTCATCAATATGTCCGTCGGCGACGCGATCCAGAACTCGAAGATTCTGGACGTTGCCGTCAACGAGCTGCAGACGATTTCGGGACAGAAGCCCGTGATCACCAAGGCGAAGAAATCGATCGCGGCATTCAAGCTGCGCGAAGGCATGAACGTGGGCTGCAAGGTGACGCTGCGCGGCGAACGCATGTACGTGTTTCTCGACAAGCTCTTCAACGTCGTGCTGCCGCGCATCCGCGATTTTCGCGGGCTCTCGCGTAAGTCATTCGACGGGCGCGGCAACTACAACCTCGGTTTGCGCGAACAGCTGGTGTTCCCCGAAATCAATTTCGACAAAGTCGAAAAGGCACGCGGCATGGACATCGTCATCGTGACGACCGCGAAGAACGACGAGGAAGCGACAGCCTTTCTCGAGACCATGGGCCTGCCGCTGCAAAAAGCGACGCCGGTCAAGGGAGCCGCATAATGGCAAAGACCTCGTCCATCGAAGCCTCCAAGATACCGGCGAAGTTCAAAGTGCGCGACCACAATCGCTGCCGCGTGTGCGGCCGGCCGCGCGGCTACCTGCGCAAGTTCGCGATGTGCCGGATCTGCTTCCGCGAGAACGCGCACCGCGGCTTCATCCCCGGCATCACCAAAGCATCCTGGTAACGAAAGAACGCGAGAGAGCACGAGACATGGGCGTCATTACCGATCCGATCGCCGACATGCTGACGAGGATTCGCAACGCGAACACCGTCAACCATCAGACGGTCGATATCCCGGCGAGTAAAATGAAGAAGGCCGTCGCGCAAATTCTCGTCGACGAAGGCTTCATCCGGAGCTTCGAGCAGGTCGCCGAAGGCCCTCAGGGCGTTTTGCGCATTACGCTCAAGTACGGTCCCGAAAAAGAGAAGGTCATCACGGGGCTGCGCCGCATCAGCCGTCCCGGTTTGCGCGTCTACACCTCCAAGACCGAAATCCCGCGCGTGCTCGGCGGACTCGGCGTGGTGATCATCTCGACATCACACGGCATCATGTCGAACGCAACAACGACGACAAGTCCGGGCGTTCGGCGCACGGGCTCACCCGCACGCTCATCAACAACATGGTCGAAGGCGTCACGAAAGGTTTTCGCAAGAGCCTCGAGTTGCAAGGCGTCGGCTATCGCGTTGCCAAGGCCGGCAACAACTTGAACCTCACGCTGGGCTATTCGCATCCCGTGTCGTACGCGGCGCCGGACGGCATCACGTTCACGGTCGAGGGCACGAACAAGATCCACGTCGAGGGCATCGACAAGCAACGCGTCGGCCAGGTAGCGGCCGAAATCCGCAACCTGCGCCCGCCCGAGCCGTATAAGGGCAAAGGCGTGCGCTACGAGGGCGAAGTCGTGCGCAAGAAGATGGGCAAGGCCGGAAAAGCGAGCAAGAAATAATGGCCGCAAGAACTTCCAAGAACATGCAGCGCGTCAAGCGTCACGATCGCTCGCGCCGCAAGCTGATCGGCACGGGCGAACGCCCGCGCTTGCAGATCTTCCGCAGCCTGCATCATACGTACGCGTTCGTGGTGGACGACACGAAGGGCCACACGCTGTGCGCGGTTTCGACGCGCGACAAGTCGCTGGCCGAGGGGCTCGCATCGCGCACGAACGTCGAAGCCGCCACCAAAGTCGGGCAGGCCATCGCTGAAAAGGCGAAGGCCGCCGGCGTCAACGCCGTGGTCTTCGACCGCAGCGGCCACAAGTATCACGGCCGCGTGGCCGCACTCGCGGCAGCCGCGCGCGAAGCCGGACTGGAGTTTTAGATGTTCCGATCAAACGGTGATGGAGCGATCACAGTAGTCATCTCGCCTCTGCAGTCAGGTTCGATGCGAGCTCGGACATGGGGGCCTCACGCGCAGCGTAGGGGGCGCATGGTTCCGACTGCGTCGGAACCACGAACCTTCGGTCCGCCGCGCGGAGCGCGGGGGTGCTTCGCACCCGCGGGAGCGGAGCGCCATGTATAA
The DNA here is from genome assembly GCA_046262475.1 of Candidatus Velthaea sp. GTDB lineage: Bacteria > Vulcanimicrobiota > Vulcanimicrobiia > Vulcanimicrobiales > Vulcanimicrobiaceae > JBHEMQ01. The sequence goes on along the minus strand of JBHEMQ010000068.1, from coordinate 8,235 downwards.
CCGAGGCAGAGATCGCGACAATCAGGGGTTCGAAGAGACCGTCGTTCGCATCAATCGCGTCGCAAAGGTCGTCAAGGGCGGCAAGCGCTTCAGCTTTTCCGCGCTGGTCGTCGTCGGCGATAAAAAAGGCAAGGTCGGCTTCGCCATCGGCAAGGCCGGCGAGGTGCCCGAGGCGATCCGCAAGGGCGTCGAGCAGGCGCGCAAAGATCTGATCACCGTGCCGATGGTCGAGAAAACGATCCCGCATGCCGTGACGATGCAGGTCGGCGCCGGACGTGTCTTGTTGAAACCGGCCGCACCCGGCACCGGCGTGATCGCCGGCGGCGCGATGCGCGCCGTGCTGGAGCTGGCCGGCATTCACGACATCCTCACGAAGTCGCTCGGCACGTCGAACCCCATCAACGTGGTGTACGCCACGTTCGAGGCGCTGAAATCGCTGCGCACGGCGGAGCAAGTCGCGAAGCTGCGCGACAAGACCGTCGCCGAGCTGTTCGCTTCCTAAGGTAACTGCAATGGCGAAGAAGACAACCACACGGAGCACGACGACGGAAGCAGAGGCTGCCGCAACGACGGCGTACTCGCTCGGGACGCTCAAACCGAACCCGCACTCGCGTCCGAAGCGGACGCGCGTCGGGCGCGGTCATGGTTCAGGCATGGTGAAAACAGGCGGCGAGGGCGGCAAGGGGCAGACCGTGCGCTCGGGCGGCGGCAAAGGGCCGGCGTTCGAGGGCGGTCAGACGCCGTGGGCACGGCGCCTGCCGCACAATCGCGGGTACTCGCAGAAAGCGCGCGACATCGGCCACTTCGGTCAAGTGTTCGCCGTCGTCAACGTCAGCGATCTGGCGGATTGGGACGCGACCGTCGAAGTGTCGCCGCAGTCGCTGCGCGCGAACCGGAAGATCAAAGATCTTCGCGACGGCGTCAAGATCTTGGGCGGCGCGAAAAGCGGCAAAACGCTGCCGGCGGGACTGCGCTTCCGCGACGTCAGCTTTTCGGCGTCCGCACGCGAGGCGCTCGCGGCGGCCGGCGCTCAGTTCGAAGAGACGGGCGAAGGGTAAGCGCTCTTGCTCAATTCGCTGCGCAACGCGCTGCTCGTTCCCGACATCCGCAAGCGGGTCGGGTTCGTCTTTCTTGCGTTCGCCGTCTTCGTGTTCATGATCCACGTGCAGATCCCCAACGTGAACATCCGCGTATGGCAGGATCTGCTGAAGAACGGGACCTTCTACAACTTTCTCGGGTTTTTAAGCGGCGGCGCGCTCCAGCGCCTGTCCGTGATCGCCATGGGCATCACGCCCTACATCAACGCGTCGATCATCATGCAGCTGATGACCGTCGTCATCCCGCAGCTCGAGGAAATGGCGAAGAAAGGCGGCGAGGAAGGCCGCAAAAAGATCAGCCAGTACACCCGCTGGCTCACGATCGTTCTCGCGGTCATTCAGGCCACCTCGATGACGATCGCGATGTCGCGCTCGGGCGTCTTCTACGACACGTCGCTGTTCTTTACGCTGTACGTAATCGTCGCGCTCGTGTCCGGGACCATGTTTTTGATGTGGCTCGGCGAGCAAATCTCCGACAAGGGCATCGGCAACGGCGTATCGCTCATCATCTTCGTCGGCATCGTTTTGCGCTTTCCGTCGCAGATTCAGCAGACGTTCTCCCTGTCGGCGAAGGGGAACGTCAACTTCCTGGGCCTCTTCATCTTTCTCGCGATCGCCCTGATCACGATCGTTTCCATCGTGTTCCTCTATCAAGGGCAGCGCCGCATTCCGGTGCAGCAAGCGCGGCGCGTCGTCGGCCGCAAGCTCTTCGCGGGCCGTTCCAGCTACATTCCGCTCCGTCTGAACAACGCCGGCGTCATCTCGATCATCTTCGCGATCTCGATCCTGATCTTGCCGCAGCAAGCGCTGTCGTGGTTCGGCGGCAACCGGCCCGGCGGCGGCCCGGCCTCGGCGGTCGCGCAGTTTCTGCAGCTGTACTTCGGGCCGACGTCCTTCGCCTATAACGCCGTGTATTTTTTGCTGGTCGTCGTGTTCACGTTCTTCTACTCGGCCATCGTGGTCAATACGCGCGACATCGCGGACAACTTGAAGAAGTCCGGCTCGTTCATCCCCGGCATCCGTCCGGGACAGCCGACCGTCGAGTACATCAACAAGATTTTGCTGCGCATCACCACAGCGGCCGCCGTCTATCTGGGGCTGCTCGCGGTTCTCCCGTCGCTTCAGCGTGACGTCGGCCTGGGCGGACTGTACATCGGGTCGACCTCGCTCCTCATCGTCGTCGGCGTGGCACTCGACTCGATCACGCAGATCGAAGCACGCTTGGCCATGCGCGACTACCGCGGATTCATCAAGAAATGACGATGATGGACCGAGCGCAGAAGAATCCGGCGCATGAGATCTCGTTCGCTGCGACCTCGCACTGGGGGCACCGGTTCCGACTGCGGTCGGAACCGCGGACCTTCGGTCCGTCGCGCGAAGCGCGAGGGTCCTGCGCACCCGCTTCGAGCGGAGCGCCCTTCAAATGATCCTTGTGTTTTTGGGGCCACCGGGGGCGGGGAAGGGCACACAGGCCAAGGTCCTCGAGGATCGTTACGGGATGCGTCAGGTTTCGACCGGCGACATTCTGCGGCGGCATCGTGCCGAGCAAACGCCGCTGGGCGCTCAAGCGCAAGAATACATGGACGCGGGCAAGCTCGTTCCCGACGTGCTCATCATCCGCATGATGGAAGAAGAGCTCGCGCAGCCGGGCGACATCATCCTCGACGGCTTTCCGCGCACGATTCCCCAAGCGGAAGCCTTCGACGCGCTCGTTGCGAGCAAGGGTTTGACGGCGAAGGCCGTTGTTTTTGACGCCGACTACGGCGTGCTCGGCGAACGCATCGCCGGCCGCTGGTCTAACCCGCGTACCGGTCGCGTCTACCATTCCGCGTTCGCCCCGCCGAAAGTGGCCGGCATCGACGATGAGGACGGCGGACCGCTCGTCCAGCGTGAAGATGACCGCGCCGAGGTCGTCAACAGACGCATGCGCGAGTACGACGAGAAGACGGCGCCGCTCGTAGCGTATTACGAAGCGAAGAACAATGCCGTGCGCGTCGACGCGCTCGGCGCGATCGACGACGTGACGGGCAAGATCGTCGGCGCGGTGCCCGCCCTCGGACAGCCGGCATGATGAGCATCAAGTCCCCGCGTGAAATCGAAATCATGCGGCGCAGCGGAAAGATCACGGCAAAGACGCTTTCGATGCTCATTCGCGCCGTGCACGCGGGCATGACCACCGCAGAGGTGGACCGCCTCGCGGAAGACTCCATCCGCTCGATGGGCGGCGTCCCGACGTTTATCGGCTACCACGGGTACAGGCACACCGTCTGCGCGTCGGTCAACGACGAGGTCGTCCACGGCATTCCCGGCACGCGCGTGCTCTCTGAGGGCGATCTGCTTTCCATCGATATCGGCACCACGCTGGACGGCTACGTGTCCGACTCGGCCGTAACGATCGCGATCGGGAACGTGTCTCACGCCGCGCAGCGTTTGATGCGCGTGACGCAAGAATGTTTGATGCTCGGCATCGCGCAGATGCAGCCCGGCAACCACCTGTCCGACATCGGGCACGCCGTGCAGGCGCACGCGGAAGAGCACGGGTACGGCGTCGTCCGCGACCTCGTCGGCCACGGCATCGGCACGAAAATGCACGAGGAGCCGCAGGTACCGAACTACGGCACCCCGGTCAGGGACCGCTCCTGCGAGCGGGCCTCTGCCTCGCGGTCGAGCCCATGATCACCGAAGGCAGCTACCTGGTCGAAACCCTCGACGACGGCTGGACGGTTGTAACGGCGGATGGTAAGCTAGCTGCGCACTTCGAGCACACGATCGCCATCACCGATGACGGACCGCGCATCCTCACTTTGCGGGATATTGACGAGCACCGCGACGTGTTCCGATATCGTCCGAAGGAAGAGGTAGCGGCGTAATGGCACGAGGTCATCGGCGTGGCGGAAACCGGCCCGACAAGCGGCGCAAGAACGAAGCGCGCGCGGCCGCGTCGGCAACGCCGAAAGAAGAAGCGATCGAGGTCGAAGGCACGATCGTGGAGCCCTTGCCCAACGCGATGTTCCGGGTGGAACTTGCGAACGGCCATCGCGTCCTCGCCCACGTGTCGGGCAAGATCCGGATGAACTACATCCGCATCCTCCCCGGCGACCGCGTCCTGATCGAACTCTCGCCGTACGACCTAACACACGGCCGAATAACCTACCGCTACAAATAACCTCAGCTGACCAGCCGAACCCCGAACCGCCGTCATCACCGAAACCGTCAAAAGAAAGAAAGCCCCGAATGTTGCCGCCCCCTCGGGGAACGCCGCCTTATCGAGAACGATGAGGGGCACCGCGAAATGGGGCCCCAACGCAAAGCGTTGGGGGGCGCGGAGCCCGGGGCGGAGCGCCTTTACAATGAAAGTCCGGCCGTCCGTCAAGCGCATGTGCGACAATTGCAAAGTGATTCGTCGCGAAGGTAAGGTTCGCGTAATTTGCAGCGTGAACCCGAAGCACAAGCAGGTTCAAGGGTAAGTGGTTTCGTCGCTCCGCGCCGTAACCATAGCAGCAATCCGCGTCAACAAGGGGCAAGAGTAGTGGCTCGCATTTCCGGCATCGATCTTCCGCGCGACAAGCGTATCGAGGTCGCGCTGACCTATATTTTCGGGATCGGCTTGCCCACGGCGCAGAAAGTGCTCGCGCAGACTGGGGTCAATCCAAACGCGCGCGTCAAGGACCTCACCGCCGAAGACGAGCACAAGCTGCGCGAAGCGATCGACGGCGTCATCAAGGTGGAAGGCGATTTGCGGCGCGAGGTCGCGGGGCACATCAAGCGGCTCACGGACATCGGCTGCTATCGCGGCCTCCGCCACCGGCGCGGACTGCCCGTGCGCGGTCAGCGTACCAAGACGAACGCCCGCACGCGAAAGGGTCCAAAACGGACCGTCGCCGCGAAAAAGAAAGCCGTCAAGAAGTAGCATGGAGCGCCCGCACCGGGCGCTCTTTTTTTGGGTCGCCGGCTTGGCTTCGGTCAAGAATGACGGAATTCGAGGCCGTCGAGCGAACATCCAGACGACGCCCGGCACCTATGCGATGCTGCGGTTTGTGCATGCATAATAGTGAGGCTTTGTGATAGCAGCTCTTCGTTTGGCGGTTCTCGGCGCCGCTTTCGCCGCGATGACCGTGCCGGCGGCGGCGCAGTCATCGCCGGCACCGTCGCCCAGCGGCAGTCCGCCCTCGGCGGCGTCCGTTTCGGCGGCGACTGCCGGCGCGGCCGCCGCGGCGGCGGCCGCTGCGCGCCAGCCCGGCGATACGACGGTACCGTACGAGACCTTCATGAAGGACGCGGTCAAACAGCCGGGTCTGTTCACGCTGATCCGCAAGGACGGCAAAGTGTACCTCGAGCTGAAGAACGATCAATTCGACAAAGATTACCTGCAGACGGCGGTTCCCTCGAACGGTCTCGGCGGCTACTTCGTGCTTTCCGGCGACGTCTTCCAGCAAGAAGCGCGCGTCATCCGTTTCATGCACAGCGGCAAGCAGGTCATCATGCTGTGGCCGCAGACCCGGTTCGTTGCGGACCCCAAGACGCCGCTGGATGAAGCGATCCGCCGTTCGACGGCCGACTCGGTGCTCGGCATCGCGAACGTGGTGAGCGAAAACAAGACAGCGAATACGACGGTCATCGAACTGTCGGCGTTTTTAGGCGACGTCGCCGATATGACGAACACGCTGAATGCCGTCATCGCCGTTCCGACGAATCCGCTGGGAACGTATCGCCTCGACCCGACGCGCTCGTTCTACGGTCTCTCGAAAGCTTTTCCGAGAAACGTCGTCTTCGAGGCCGATCAGACGTTTGTGTCGCTGAAGCCGAGCGTGATCGATACGGTCGTCGATCCGCGCAGTGTCCGGATGCGCATGACGTACAATTTGGCCGAACTGCCGGATGCCTCGGCGTACATGCCGCGCTTCGGCGACGACCGCGTCGGCTTCTGGGAAGACCCGCACATCGGGTTCGACCGAACCAACGCGATGGACAATACGCTGCGGTATATCCTGCGCTGGAACATCAAGCCCAGCGATCCGACGAAGAAAATCTCGCCGGCGGTCACGCCGATCGTGTATACCCTGAGTAACACGATACCGGTGGAGTTCCGCGAGCCGATTCGCACGGCCGTCCTGCAATGGAACGCCGCCTTCGAGCGGATCGGAATTTCGGATGCGGTCAAGGTCGAGGATCAGCCGAACGACCCGAATTTCGACCCGGACGACATTCGTTACAACGTCATTCGCTGGCTCACGGAATCAAACTCCGGCGGCTTCGCGGAAGCGCAGATCACTTGGGATCCGCGCGACGGACAAATCTTCCGCAGCGGCGTCTTCGTCGACGCGGACTTGGTGCGGTTTGGGAGCTTGACGCGGCGAGTGCTGAACGCCACCGGCGAGCCGGTCGACGATGAAGACGTCGATCACCCGCATCTTCCCGGACGTGCGGCGCTGGCGCACAACGACGGACCCGGGGCGCACGCGCAAATGATGTACGGGGCGATTGCCCTCGCCCTGATGAACGGCGGCGATCCCGCGAAGATCGCCGATAACACGGCGCAGCAGTACCTGCACGCCGTCGTGCTGCACGAAGTCGGCCACGATTTCGGCTTGGCGCACAATTTCATCGGTCACATGGCGTACTCGGGCGAGCAAATTCGCGACCGCAATTTCACCGCGAAAAACGGTATCGCCTCATCTGTGATGGAGTACAATCCGACCAACATCTGGCCGAAGGGCTGGAGCCACGGCGATTACGAGCAGATGGTGCTCGGACCGTACGACTATCACGTCATTCACTACGGGTATGCGCCGCTCGCCGGCGCGAAGACGCCGTTTGACGAACTCGCGACAACGTCTAAGTGGGCGTCGGCCTGGAGCGACCCGAAGGTACGGTTCGCAAGCGACGAGGACGTGGCGTGGGCCGGCGGTCACGCGATCGATCCGCGCGTGCATCAGTGGACGCTCACCAACGATCCGCTCAAGTGGTGCGACACGCAACTCCGTATGGTGCAGAAGCTGATCGGGCAAGTCGACTCGCGCTTCCCGGCGGCTCAGCATCCCTTCGACGACGAGCGATTGGCGTTCGCCGTGCTCGTCAGCCAGTACGGACGCTGCTCGAGCAATGCGGCGCACTTCATCGGCGGCGAATACCTGTCGCGCGCCCGGCCCGGCGACGCGCACGCCGATCCGCCGCTCGTGCCCGTGTCCCGCGCTGAAGAACGCCGTGCGTTCGGGCAAGTCGACCGCTATCTGTTCTCCAATGCGGCGTGGCATTTCTCGCCCAAGACGCTAAGCCGGCTCGTGTACTCGGAGCACGAATCGTTCACCCGGTTCAACGTCCAGACGCCGATGCGACACGACATCTCCGTCGCCACGCTGGCGGCGACTTATCAAAACCGCGCGCTCACCTACATGTTCGCGCCGAACGTGCTCGCCCGCATCGCGGATTTGCCGACGAAGTCGGCACCGGGCGCGACGATGACGCTGGCCGATCTGTTCAGCTGGACGCAGAAATCGGTCTTTGGCGATATCGCCGATGGTTCGATTCGCGATGCCACGCAGGTGCGCCGCAATCTGCAGCGCCGGTACACCGATACATTGCGCGCGCTCGCGCTGACGCCGGCGCGCGGCACACCGCTGGATGCGCAGGCGCTCGCCCGTCACGAGCTCGTTGCGCTGGAGCGCGACGTGTCCACGACGATGGCACGGCGTTCACTGGACCTGCAGACGCGCTCGCATCTGGAAGCGCTGCACGTCGAAGCCGACCGCACGCTGCGGGCACAAACAGTGGTAACCGCCGAGCCGGCTCCGGTCACCGGGCAGCCGCGCTAACGCTCGCCTCGCGCCGGCGTACGGCGCGCAGTTAGGCTAACGGGACGGCTGCGACGGCGCCCATGTCGTCGCCGCCGTGCCCCGCTTCGATCGCGCGGTCGAAGAGGTCGGCAATCTGCGGTAGCACGCCGTAGTGCACGCCGTGCAGCGCCGCTTCCTCGAGCATGAGCCGCACGTCTTTGCGCGCCATCGCGAGCTCGAACGAGGCGGCGTAATTGCGTTCCGCCATGTTCTTGCCGCGCACGTCGATCGCACCGCCCGGTTTGAAGTCGGCGAAGAGCGCGTGCGCGTCGGTGCGCGTGATGCCGAGCCCGTCCGCGAACCGG
>JBHEMQ010000067.1:17152-17455 GCA_046262475.1 Candidatus Velthaea sp. | reverse complement strand
TTTGCGCTGCGTGATGTCGCGCGCAATGACGATCGTGCGGCGGCGTTCGCCGTCGACGCCTTCGCCGAACGCGATCTCGAGCGGGAACGCGCGCCCGTCGGCGTGCCTGCCTTGTGCTTCGATCGCGGACTTGCCATCGTAGCCGCGCGCGCGCTCCGCGTACGTCGGAATGACGTCGGCGATGGGGAACGATTCGAGCTCCTCGCGCGAGTAGCCGAACAGTTCGCGCGCGGCCGGATTCACGAAGCGGATTCGCAAGTCGGCATCTACGGCGATGACGGCATCCGCGACGCCGTCGAATAC